>CAZEXR010000031.1:0-12801 GCA_964516675.1 uncultured Enterobacterales bacterium
ACTATCATTTCACATTATTTTTGTGATAATGATCGTTTTGATTTGTTTATCGTAATAAATTTATGCAAATTTTGCATAGACCTATACAAAAAAACCCTCGATAACGAGGGTTCTTGTAAGAAAATCGTAAATTATTTATTTACGTTCTTCTTTAACTCAGCACCAGCGCTGAATGAAGGAGTCTTAGTTGCAGGAATGTTGATAACTGCACCAGTCTGTGGATTGCGGCCTTCACGTGCTGAACGCTCAGTTACTTTGAAAGTACCAAAACCAACTAGCTGAACACGGTCACCAGAAGCTAAAGCTTCGCTAACAGTCTCTAATAATGCATCTAAAGCATTGCGTGAACCAACTAAAGTTAAACCAGAACGATTTGCAATCTGCTCAATTAGCTCAGACTTGTTCATAATATTCTCTTTTCCTTAGAAATTGCCCCTGACAGGAGCGCAATTAAACAAAAATAGTTATTAAAATCAGAGTTAAGCTCTTTACTTAATCTCTCAAAAAACCTTGTAAGACTAGAAATAAAAGCCTTTCTTAGCCTCAAAACGCGAATTAGTATACGCTAAAATTAAAAAAAAACAGTTAATTTTTTTTCTTAATCCCCATTGCAATGAGCTTTAATACATGTTTATGGTAATTTCTTGATTTTTTATCTATTTGATTTATAAAAGATTTTATTTTGTCTTTTTTTATAAAAAAATTTTTTTATAGCCTAAAAAAATATAAAAAAAAATTTTTTAGGCTATTTTTTGCTTCTAATCCGATAATAATGCCTAAGAACTTTGTTTCCTAATAGAAATAGTCTTGTTTTTTTATCTTAAAAATAGCGATTTTCGTCACACAAATTGGTACAATATACGCACTTTAAAAAAGGTGGTTCTCACCTTTAAAGTCGCATTTATTTATTAGGAGCATAGTCTTAAATGGAAGCCCTCTTACGTCCAATCAATCGCGCTTTAATTAGCGTATCTGACAAAGCTGGTGTAGTTGAATTTGCAAAAGAGCTACAAAAGCGTAATGTTGAGATCTTATCTACTGGCGGTACCGCAAAACTTTTAGCAGACAACGGTCTTAAGGTTATCGAAGTATCTGATTACACCAAATTCCCAGAAATGATGGATGGAAGAGTTAAGACTCTTCACCCTAAGATTCACGGTGGTATTTTAGGTCGCCGTGGTATCGATGAGCAGATCATGGAAGAACACGGTATTAAGCCAATCGACCTTGTAGTTGTTAACCTATACCCATTTGTTAAGACAGTTTCAGATCCAAACTGCTCATTAGAAAAAGCAATTGAGAACATCGATATCGGTGGTCCTACAATGGTTCGTGCTGCAGCTAAGAACAACAAAGATGTTGCAATCGTAGTACGTAGCTCTGATTACTCACGTGTTATTGCAGAAATGGATGCAAATAACGGTTCATTAACATGGCCTACACGTTTTGATTTAGCAATTGCAGCTTATGAGCACACAGCAGCTTATGACAGCGCAATTTCAAACTATTTTGGTACTAAGGTTCCTGATTACGGTATTACAGATGGTACCCCATCAACTCTACCACGTACTCTAAACCTAAACTTCAACAAATTACAAAGCATGCGTTACGGTGAGAATCCACATCAGAATGCAGCTTTCTACTCTGATATCAATGCTCACGATGCAGGTATTTCAACCGCTCGTCAGTTACAGGGTAAGGAATTATCATACAACAACATCGCTGATACCGATGCTGCAATCGAGTGCGTACGTCAGTTTGACGAGCCTTGCTGCGTAATCGTTAAGCACGCTAACCCATGTGGTGTAGCTTTAGGTGAGAACCTAACAGTAGCTTACGAAGATGCATTTAACTGCGATAGCGAGTCAGCTTTTGGCGGCATTATTGCTTTTAACAAAGAATTAGATGGCGCAACAGCTAAAGCAATTGTTGACCGTCAGTTCTGTGAAGTTATCGTAGCTCCTTCTGTAACAGAAGAAGCAAAGGCAGAAGTTGCACGTAAGAAGAATATTCGTCTTTTAGAGACAGGTACTCTAAACAAGGCTCAGCCTCGTTACGACTTCAAGCGTGTTAACGGCGGCTTACTAGTTCAGGAAGCTGACTTAGAAGTTGTTAACAAGTCAGACCTAAAGGTTGTTACAAAGCGTGCTCCTACAGATGATGAAATGGACGAACTTCTATTTGCATGGAAGGTTTGCAAGTTCACTAAGTCAAACGCTATTGTTTACACTAACCACAAGAAGACTCTTGGTATTGGTTGTGGTCAGACAAGCCGTGTATTCTCAGCAAGAATTGCTTGTCTACGTGCTGAGGACGCAAAGTTATCATTAGAAGGTGCAGCTCTAGCATCTGATGCATTCTTCCCATTCCGTGATGGCGTAGATGCAGCAGCTTCTTCAGGCATTAAGTGCATCATTCAGCCAGGTGGTTCTATCCGTGATCAGGAAGTTATTGATGCTGCTGATGAACATGGTATCGCTATGGTATTTACAGGCATGCGCCACTTCCGTCACTAATTGGAGTCCACATGAAAGTTTTAATCGTTGGTAACGGCGGCCGTGAGCACGCTTTAGCTTGGAGAGCTGCAAAGTCTCCTCTAGCTGACAAAGTATTCGTAGCACCTGGTAACCCAGGTACTGCAAACGAAGAGAAGATGGAAAATGTAGCCATCGACGTTTGTGATATTCAAGGCTTAGTAGATTTTGCTAAAAAAGAGAACATCGGACTTACAATCGTAGGTCCTGAGGCTCCTTTAGTAGCAGGTCTTGTTGATGCTTTTGAAAAAGAAGGCTTAAAGGTATTTGGTCCATCTAAAGCTGGTGCTCAGCTTGAAGGTTCAAAGTCATTCTCTAAGGATTTCTTAAAGCGTCATAATATCCCAACTGCAGCTTATGAAGTATTTACTAAGACTGATGATGCTGTAGCTTACATCAAGAAGATGGGCGCACCTATCGTAATTAAGGCTGATGGTCTTGCTGCAGGTAAAGGCGTTGTTGTTGCAATGACCGAACAAGAAGCTATTGATGCTGTTCACAACATGTTAGATGACCACCAGTTTGGTGATGCATCAGCATCTGTTGTTATTGAAGAGTTCATGGAAGGCGAAGAAGCATCATTCATCGTTATGTCTGATACTAAGATTGCTCTTCCAATGGCAACCTCACAAGATCATAAGCGCGTAGGAGATGGTGACACAGGTCCTAATACAGGCGGTATGGGTGCATACTCACCTGCTCCTGTAGTTACAGCTGACGTTTATAAGAGAGCTATGGATGAAATCATCAACCCTACTTTAAAAGGTATGGAAGAAGATGGTATTCCTTACCGTGGTTTCTTATATGCAGGTTTAATGATTGATAAAAATGGCGCTCCTCGTGTAGTTGAATTCAACTGCCGATTTGGTGATCCAGAAACACAGCCAATCATGTTACGTATGCAGTCTGATTTAGTTGAGCTTTGTCTAAAAGCTTGTACTAATGGCGGCTTAGAAGGCGTTGATATTCATTACGATCCTCGTCCTGCTATTGGCATCGTGCTTGCAGCTCACAACTACCCAGCTTCACCTCGCAAGGGTGATAAGATTGAAGGTCTTGAATTAAAGACTGGTGATGATCTAAAGGTATTCCAAGCTGGTACTAAGCAATCTGGCAATGACATTGTAACCTCAGGTGGTCGCATACTATGCGTAACAGCTCTAGGTGAAGATGTAGCAGATGCAAGAGCTAAGGCTTACGCTCATGTTAAGAATATTCATTTTGACGGCATGTTCTACAGAAATGATATTGCTTGGCGTGCTTTAAACCGTAAGTAATCAATAAGGAGAGATTTGTGACAGAAGAAATTATTAAACAAGGTATTTTATTTACCGTAACTTTTGTTGCAAATCTCTTTGCTAGCGTCTCAGGTGGAGGCGCTGGCTTCATCCAATTTCCTATGTTAATCCTCTTAGGACTGCCCTTTGCGACAGCTCTAGGAACCCACAAAGTTGCGGTAGTTTTTCTAGGAATAGGAGCTATTTCTAAAAAGGGAGTTAATAACTCCTTTTCTTTTGACAAAACAGTAGCCTTAATTATGATGCTTGTAGGTTGTACCTCTGTTGTAGCAGGCTCTATTGTCATCATCTCAGTACCATCTGATATTGCTCAAATTGTCCTTGGATTTATAACCATAGCATCAGGTATCTATACTTTATTCAAAAAAGAATTTGGTACTAAGCGTATCGAAAATAGATCTCTTAAAAGAACCCTTTTAGGTACTCTTTGTATTGCTTGTGTGGGTATGTTTTCAGGATCTTTATCCTCAGGAGCTGGTCTTTTTGCAACCTTAACTTTAGTAGGTATATTCGGTCTAGAGTTAAAGCAAGCAATTATGCATACTATGATTTTTGTGGCAACCATTTGGAATGCTATTGGTGCTATTACTGTAGGAGCCCTTACAGAAATCTATTGGCATTGGGTTCCTGTAATGATTATTGCAGCTTTTTTAGGCGCTTTTGTTGGAACTACTCTATTAGTCAAAATGCCTGTTAAAAAAGTAAAACTGGTGTTCTCTTTAGTATCTATTCTTTCTGGCGTTATTCTTATCTCTCAAGGTCTGTTGCGTTAAAACATTACTTGATTAAGAATATCTAGGATAAGCTGTTCTCTTTTCAGTTATACTTTTAGTACATAAACAAAAAAAAGAACATTATGCTAGAAGATTTTATAAGACAATCAATTCTATTTTTATTTACCTTTTTATCAACATTGTTCGCAAGCGTCTCAGGTGGAGGCGCAGGTTTAATTCAATTTCCTCTGCTCATTATTTTAGGTCTCCCCTTTTCGATAGCTCTCGGTACTCACAAGGTAGCAGCGGTATTTTTGGGAATTGGAGCCATCTGTAAAAAAGGAAAGCAAAGTACTTTTTCTATTGATAAGACAGTTGCTCTTATCATGGTATTAGTAGGTGGCAGCTCCGTAGTTTTAGGCTCGTTGTTAATTGTATCTATAAGAACAGATATTGCTCAAATCTCTTTAGGTTTGATGATTATTCTTTGCGGATTTTATTCTTTAATCAAAAAAGGTTTTGGGAGCTCAAAAGTAAAGAAAAGAACAATAAAGCGTACTTTATTAGGTGCTCTAACCATCTGTATTATTGGTCTTTTCTCAGGCTCTTTATCATCTGGGGCGGGGCTTTTTACAACCATTACTTTAGTGACTGTTTTTGGACTAGAGCTAAAAAGAGCCATCATGCACACCATGATATTTGTATCTACGCTTTGGAACGGAATAGGAGCAATCACTATAGGTGCAGTATCTTCTATCTGTTGGCAATGGCTTCCTTGTATGATAATTGCAGCTTTTTTAGGATCGTATCTTGGAACTAGTCTTTTAATAAAAATGCCAGATAAGAAAGTAAAACTAGTATTCTCACTAGTTTCAATCTTATCTGGCGTTTTACTAATTATGCAGGAAGTTTTTAATATTTAGTTGTTATCTAGTGTAAGACCGATATTACTAATACCGTCATTTTTACCTAAAACTAAAAGCTTCTTAACTAATTCAGGAGAGCGAACTGATGACTCTAAAAGTTCATATAAAGCGACCTGGAAATTAACCTCATCATCTACAGTTTCAATTTCACGAAGTTCTTCATCTGTAAACTCGGTATCTTCATTTTCTTGCTCAATTTTACGAATAACACCGCTTAAAGAACCCCTACTTGCCATTTCAGCTTCTTCACCTTCGTGCAAAATGATTGCAACAATTGCGGCACATAATGAAATAGTTGCATCTAAAGAAAATAAATCACCAACAGATAAGTCATCTTTTTCATCATCTAGAAGGTAAGGTTCAAACTCTTCTAATACTTTTTCAAGGTCAATAGTATTGAATTTGTCAGTATGAAAATCCCATAGTGTATCTAAGGTTTTCTTAAAAGCATTAGCTCCGCCCTTTACTTCATTTACCTCAGCCCATAAAGCATAATTTGGATATTGTCTTTGTGCTAAGACAAGACAGAATAAACTCTGTCTCCAAGGAGATAATTTGCTTAGTAAAGAATAGTATTTGTCGCCAAAAATCATGACCTACCTCAAAAAAAAACCTACACAGTGCGAAAACTTGACACTTATTACGGTGCAACTATCACCATACATATTTATATATAGTATACTAAAAAAACTACTATACAATTATTTAACTAAGATTATTCAAAGAAGTCTTAACTACCGCAATGATTACCTGCAGCTGTTTTAGAATAGCTTATGGGGAGTTTGTTGTGGTTTTTAATTACTCAGAGAATGAATACTTCTTGCAAGACAAAACAATGATATCAGAAGATTACGTTTCCAAAGAGGCTATGGCCAATGCCCAATGGAAAGGCCCATTAACAAAGAATCACTACAAGGCAATTTTCTCAACTTTTGCAATTGCATTAGTGCTTTCTATTGCTACAAATAAAAGTTTCTATACTACTGATGATACTGACGATCAGAGCAGTACATCTAATATTTTTTCATACTCAAACGAAAAAACTATCGATGAGGATACTCCTCTTGCACTAGCATTCGGTTTAACTCCATCTAAAAAAGAACAGTTAGAAAACTACGATGATGGTTTAAATGATGTTGATTTAGCAGACTCTGATGAGCAGCTAGATGAAGAGATTGCAGCTAAAGTGTCAAAAACAGACACTGCAAGTGCAACCTTTGGTGCTAAATGGGTTACTGAAAACGTTCAAAGCGGTGATAACATCTCCACTTTATTTGACGATTTAAATATCCCTGCTGCTACCTTAATGTCTATTTTAGATAACAATAAGTCAGTAGCTAAAAACGTAAACTCAGTTAGAGTTGGCGATAAGCTATCCTTCTTAGTAGATAGTAAAGGCGAGCTAATCGTATTTATCAAACCAATTTCTGATAAAGAGCAGTTACGTTTTTATAAGGTAAATAACACTGGTAAATTTGCATTTATAAGAGAAAAGTTAAACTCTTATGTAATGGATGATGATGCAACAACAGCAGCTAAAGCTTTAGCTTCTACTCCTGTAAAATCAGCTCCTGTAGTAAGTTCAAAAGAGCTTGATAAGAAAAATGCCAAAAGCACAGTCGTAGCAAAAGCTGAAGATAAACCAATTACCTCAAACAATCGTGGTCGATTAGTATTAGTAAACATTGGTAAGGGACAGAGTTTCTCAGAGGCTGCTAACACAAGTGGTATTACTAACACTGAAATTAACCGTATCATTCAAATGTTCAAGGGTAAAATTCTATTTACCCGCAATATCAGAGCAGGCGACACTATGCGTGTTTTATTCTCTGATAAGAATGGTAAAGGCAGAATTTGTGCTGTTGAGTTTCATTTAGCACGTGGTGGTAAAGTTGCTACTTATCTAAATCCTGCTGATGGAAAATACTATGATGAACGTGGCTTGAATGCAACAAGATCATCATTTGCTAGATTCCCTATTCGTTCAAGAGTTCGTGTAACCTCACCGTTTAACCCATCACGTAGACACCCTGTAACAGGTTGTGTTCGTCCACATAACGGTGTTGACTTTGGTTTACCTGTAGGTTCATTAGTTGTAGCCCCTGCTGATGGTATCGTAGATAAGGCTTCATTCTCACGTTCAGCTGGTTACTACATAGTTGTACGTCACTCAGGTGGTTTATCAACTGTTTATATGCATTTATCTAAGTTGTCAGTACGCCCTGGTCAGAGAGTTAAACAAGGTACTACTCTAGCTCGTTCTGGTAATACAGGTTTATCAACAGGTCCTCATCTACATTATGAGGTACGTGTAAATGGTAGAGCTGTTAACCCTCTAAGAGTTAACCTAAATGGCAGAAATGTTGAAGTAAATTCACGTGCACGTAAGGCATTCTCAGCCTCTGTTGCTCGTTACAAGCGTGAGCTTCACCAGAACAATTTAATGGCTAAACGCTAATCTCAATTATGTTAACCGCTAGACAATCTAGCGGTTTTCTTTATAAATAAATTCCTAAACCTTTCCATAATTAGACATCTGTAACACTTAGCTATTGTTTTTTATGTTAATTTTACATTAACTTAAAAATAATTAGTTTGGAGGTTCATATGTCCTCACATAAATTCGGTAAAAGTTTTAATACAACTTTGCAAAAGGTTGATGACAGATATAGTTGGATCAATGAAATGATCCAAGCTCGTCAAGATCTTGTATTAAAGTACATGAATATTCTTAATATTTCTTTATCAAGAAGTTCAAACCAAAAGGATGTTTGTTACCCTTCATACGAAGATGTAACTTCATTTTGTAATCAGCTAATTGATTACCTATCTCATGGTCATTTTGATTTATATCCTAAGATAATCGAGCTGATTGAAAATGCTTCTGGTCGTTCACTTTCCATTGCAAATAGAACTATGCCTAAGATTGAAGTTACAACTGAATTCTTAATGCGGTTTACAGATAAATACGCTGAGGATTTGGATGAGGCTAAGATGGCAACAGTGCAACAAGATCTTGGCTCCGTAGGTAAAGCTCTTGAAATGCGCTTTAAGAACGAAGATAGACTAATTATTGCACTACGCTTAGTTCATTCTCTTGTTTCAGAGAATTAGATTAGTTCGAATAAGTCAGTAACTCTACGTACAGGGATAACCTGTACGTTGTCGTATTTCTTGCGAGGAGCGTTATCGCTTGGCACGATAATTCTCATAAAGCCTTGCTTAACTGCTTCTAATATACGCTCTTGACCATATGGTACAGGGCGAATTTCACCAGTTAAACCGATTTCACCAAAAGCAATTGTACCTTTATCAATTGCTCTATCTTTAAAAGATGAGATTAGTGCTAAGGCAAGAGGTACATCTGATGAGGTATCCTCTACTTTAACACCACCAACTACATTTACAAAAACATCCTGATCGCCTAAAGAGAATTCAGCATGACGATGTAATACAGATAGAAGCATAGATAATCTGTTCTGATCGGTACCTAAGGATAAACGACGAGGATTAGAATATAAAGAAATATCTACAAGAGCTTGTAACTCTACAAGTAAAGGACGAGTACCTTCCCAAGTAACCATAGCAAGAGATCCAGGAGCTACATTATCATTTCGATTTAAAAAGATAGCAGAAGGATTTTTAACTTCCTTTAAACCAATATCGGTCATGGCAAATACGCCAATTTCATTTACAGCTCCAAAGCGGTTTTTCTGACAACGTAAAGTTCTATAACGCATATCAGTACCTGATTCTAAAATTACAGAGCAATCAACACAGTGCTCTAAAATCTTAGGACCTGCTAAGGTACCATCTTTAGTTACATGGCCTACCATAAAAACAGCAATACCTGTCTTTTTAGCAAACTGAGTTAAGGCAGCAGCGCCTTCTCTTACCTGAGAGACAGAACCTGGTGCTGACTCGATACCAGTTACATGCATTACTTGAATAGAATCCACAATTAAAACCTGTGGTTGCTCGACAGAAGCCATCTCACAGATATTATCAATTGAAGTTTCAGCTGCGATTCTAATTCTATCGGTACTAATTTGAAGACGGTTTGCTCTTAGAGCTACCTGCTGAAGTGATTCTTCACCTGTTACATACAAAACTTTATAGTTCTGACAAATCCTGCCTACAGCTTGGAGTAACAAGGTTGATTTACCAGCACCTGGATTACCACCGATTAAAACTACGGAGCCTGCAACAATACCACCGCCTAATACTCTATCAAGCTCTGAGAAACCTGAAGATAGACGAGGACGCTTGGATAAATCAACAGATGACAAATCCTGAATACCAGAGCCTGTAGAGCCTGCAAAGCCTGATAGAGCTCTTGCAGCTACTTTAGCACCTGCATTAGGAGCAGAGTTTTCTACTAAAGTTTCACTAATTGTTGCAGCTTCACCACATTCAGAGCAAATACCCTGCCAACGAGAGTATTTAGCACCACAACTAGAACAGACAAAGATACTTTTAGGTTTTGCCATAATTAAGAATTAAGCTCCAATAATAAAGCTACAGCAGTTAAATCTGAATGATTGATACATACAGGAGCTTTTTCCTGAACTAAAGGCTTAGCATGATAAGCGATTCCTAAAGAGGCTACATCAATCATCTTTAAGTCATTAGCGCCATCACCTAGAACAATAATCTGAGAGGATTTAATATTCTCTTTTTGTTGAAGTTCTAAAACGCCTTCTTTTTTAACCTGTGCATCAACGATTCTCTTATCAACTTTACCAGTTAATTTACCCTCTTTAATCTCAAGAGAGTTTGCACATACCATATCAAGATTATACTTTTTCTCAAGCACGCAAATTAACTGTTCAAAACCACCTGAGCAAATACCCTTTACCCAGCCATGTTTTGAAACTGTATTCATTAAGCAATCTAAGCCATCGGTCTCTCTCATAATAGCTTTAACATCTTCAATAACAGAAGCATCGCCATTTTCTAGCATTGATACACGTAAAGTTAATGACTGAGCAAAATCTAGTCCGCCATGCATAGCTTTTGAGGTGATCTCGGACACTTTATCAAAAACACCTAATCTACGAGCAATTTCATCGATGCCTTCAATTTGTACGGAAGTCATATCCATATCAAGGCAAATCTCGCCTTTTTCTTTTAGTGTAGGAAATGAATCTAAAGACCAAACATCAAAGTCGAATAAACCGTCTGTAACAGCCTTTTTAACGATAGATGGAGCATCTGTATTATCTGTTGAATATAGAGCACCTACGTGGCCATTTAGCTCCTTATCCTTAATTTTTGATAAAGATAAACCAGTCTTTTGTTCTACCTTTGTTAAAGCCTCTTCAACAGAGAAATTAGTATCTTTTTTACAAATAAATACGAAGCTCATTATTCATTTCCTAAAATATTTTTTAAATTCTTTTCGATGGTTAATTCAATCTTATCAGTTGTAGTATTCAAAAGCGAACCTAAGGCTACATACTCTTTTTTGAGCAAATTATGATCATATTGCCCTGTGTGCAAGTAATCTAAATCTGTTTCTAAAACGATATTATCAAGACCAACTAAATTAAGCACAGAAGTTAGCTTAGCACTAGGTGTCAAAACAAAGTGTCCTACTGAAAGTAAATACCCTAAATCTAGATATCTTTTAGCAATCTCATAGGAAAAGGTAAAATTATGAATAATACCTACAACCCTTGATTGATACTTTTTTAGACAATTTAAAAGCTCATTATGATACCCACGAATATGTAAATTTACGGGTAAATTATAATGTGCAGCTAGTTCTAAATGCTTTTGTAAAAGCGTAAGTTGCTCATTTAATGGCATAGCAATTTTATTATCTAAACCACATTCACCGATGCCCTTTACTAAGGGGGATTTTAAAAGAATTGCAAATTTATCATCATCAAAGCCATGCTCACTAGCGTACCAAGGATGAATACCTACAAAAACAGGAGTTACAAGATTATTATTAGAAAGTTTTTCTAGAGTTTGTAGGCATTCATCAGGATAAATGCCTACTAATATTGGAGTAATGCCATTATCTTGAGCACACTTCACGACTGATACTACATCAGGGAACATCCCTGCGTGAATGTGTGCATCAAAAAGCATTAGTGCTCTCGAGTGGAGCTAAACTTAACCTTTGGATATCTATCCATATTCAAGTTTAGATTTACACCAGAGGTTGCTAGGAAGGTTAGGTTATCACCACCATCAAGTGCGATTGATTGAGGTACCTTATCAGAAATTTCTTTTAAGGCTGCATTATCACCTGTTAACCAACGAGCAGTTGTAACTGCAATTGACTCATACTTAGCATCAACGTTATATTCATGCTTTAGACGAGATACAACTACGTCAAACTGAAGAACACCAACAGCACCTACAATTAAATCATTGTTAATGATTGGTCTAAATACCTGCACAGCACCTTCTTCAGATAACTGCATCAAGCCCTTTTGTAACTGTTTTTGCTTTAATGGATCATTTAGTCGAATACGTCTGAATAATTCAGGAGCGAAGTTAGGAATACCGTTAAAGTGAACCTTTTCACCTTCAGTGAAGGTATCACCAATTCTCATGGTGCCATGATTATGTAAACCGATGATATCGCCAGCTACAGCCTCTTGAGCCTGCTCACGTTCACCTGCTAGGAAGGTCACAGCATCGGACACAATCATTTCTCTTCCAAGACGTACATTGTATAGTTTCATACCCTTGTGGTATGAACCAGATACGATACGCATGAAAGCAATTCTATCGTGGTGCTTAGGATCCATGTTAGCCTGAATCTTAAAGATAAAGCCTGAGAATTTATCTTCAGAAGATACAATCTCGCGCTCATCAGCTACGCGAGCTAAAGGAGCTGGAGCCCATTGAGTAAGGCCATCTAGTACACAGTCAACACCGAAGTTACCTAAAGCAGTACCAAAGAATACAGGTGTCATCTTACCTTGTAAGAAAAGCTCTAAATCAAATTCATTTGATGCGCCTTTTACAAGTTCAATATCATCACGTAGTGCCTGAGCTTCATCTTCACCAATTAAAGCATCTAGTTCTTTATTCTCTAGACCTTTAACTGTCTGAGCTTTCTGAATATGGTAGCCTTCACCTGAGTGATAAAGCATAACCTCATCATTTAATAGGTGATAAATACCTTTAAAAGTTTTACCTGAACCTATAGGCCAAGTAATAGGAGCACATTGAATGTCTAACTCTTTCTCTACTTCGTCTAATAGATCTAATGGATCACGAGTTTCTCTATCTAACTTATTCATAAAAGTTAGAATTGGAGTGGTACGTAAACGAGTAACTTCCATTAACTTGCGAGTACGTTCCTCAA
>CAZEXR010000031.1:12811-15896 GCA_964516675.1 uncultured Enterobacterales bacterium
AGCGGCGTCGATAACCATTAAGCAGGAGTCAACAGCAGTTAAAACACGGTAGGTATCTTCAGAGAAGTCCTCATGACCTGGGGTATCTAGAAGGTTTACCATGCAACCGTTATAAGGGAACTGCATTACAGAGGTAGATACAGAGATACCACGCTCTTTTTCCATATCCATCCAGTCAGATTTAGCGAAGGTACCGGTTGAACCACGGGCTTTAACTTCACCTGCTCTTTGAATAACTGAACCGAATAGTAAAACTTTTTCTGTGATGGTGGTTTTACCAGCATCAGGATGAGAAATAATAGCGAAGGTTCTACGCTTGCTTATTTCTTTTAATTGATTCTTGTCTGCCATTTTTTATATATAGATTACTAAATTAAAAACTGCGTGTATTTTCGCCTATTTAGGCTCTTTAATCAAACTTTTTAGGAAAATTTAGGCCGTGTTTTATGCTTTTGAGGATTTAAATTCATCAAAAAGCATCTTTGCTGTATTTTGAATTACCACAATACCTTCTTGAGAAAATGATTTTGTAATTTCATTAAAGACAGCACGGTTGTCTTCATGTTCTAGCAAAGCCTCATAAATAAAATCAGAAACATCTTTCTTTTCTATTTTCTGATGAATATTTCTATCTTCGATTAGCTCATTGTTCTTTTTAACAATCAAATTGTATTCATCACATAAAGCTTTGGCTTTTTCATTTACCTTTTGGTTAATTTTCTCTGAGAATTCATCCATTGAATAATCCCATGACTCAAAGCCACAGATTTCCACTTTAGCCTGATGCAAAAAGTTCTTTATATCGCGATAGTTTAGGATTTGATAAGACATGAGATACCTTGAAATAAATAAAACTATACAAATTATAAATTATTTTTAGGGAATTTAAGAAGAAAGGACAATTACTTTATCTTTACATATATGCAAAAGGAGGCTTTCGCCTCCCTAAGTTAGTTTAGTTTTTTATAATTTCTAAATTTTAGAAATTATCCTCGTGAACTTCGAAGTAGCTCTGAGGGTGGTTGCAAACAGGGCAAATCTGAGGAGCTGATGTACCAACTACGATATGGCCGCAGTTTCTGCATTCCCATACGCATACGCCTGACTTCTCAAATACCTGACAAGTCTTAACATTCTCTAGAAGCTTACGATATCTTTCCTCATGACGCTTCTCAATAGCAGCAACACCACGGAATTTAGCAGCAAGCTCTGGGAAGCCTTCAGCTTCAGCATCCTTTGCCATCTGATCGTACATATCAGTCCACTCATAGTTCTCACCATCCGCTGCAGCTTCTAAGTTCTGCATGGTGTCACCTAAATGACCTAACTCTTTGAACCACATCTTAGCGTGTTCTTTTTCGTTGTCAGCAGTCTTTAAGAATAAAGCTGCGATCTGCTCGTAGCCTGCCTTCTTTGCTACAGATGCGAAGTATGTGTACTTATTGCGAGCCTGTGACTCACCTGCAAAAGCGTCTTGAAGGTTCTTTTCAGTCTTTGTGCCTGCATATTTATTAGCCATTTGAGTATTCTCCACTTTATTTGTTACTTTTTCAAAATCTGATGCTGGGTGTTTGCATAATGGGCAAATGAAATTCTCTGGTAATTCTTCGCCTACATACTCATACCCGCAAATGGTACAACGCCAAATTGTCTTACCATCGTTAGTTGTGCCGACAGCCTGTGGCTTTGGCTTGATGTAATTCTGGTAGTATTCATAAGTTGCTGATGATACGCTTGATAAAACGTCCATATCAGTTACTTCGCCAATGAATAAGGTGTGTGTACCTAAGTCAATGGTCTGTTCAACTTTCACACTGATAAAAGCATTTGTGCCTTGAGTGATATAACGAATGCCATTTGAGCCTTCTTTATAATCATTAAAGCCTGCAAACTTATCTGTGTCACGTCCTGACTGAAAGCCAAAACGCTTGAATAAATCGAAAGTTGCATACTGAGATAAAACAGATAGAGTAAATTCACCTGACTTTACAATCATATCGTGAGTGTAATTAGCTTTATTTACAGCGATGCTTACTCGATTTGGGGTTGCGGTAACCTGTAAAGCAGTATTGATGATGCAACCGTTATGCTTATCACCAACTTTAGCTGTCAAAATATATAAGCCATATGACAGCTTAAACATCGACTTTTGATCCATACAACACTCCGTGTTCATAACGATGGTACTATTAAAATTCTTTAACCTTTATTAGGGCTTATAGTTAGTTACTAATCTTTTGTTCTATAAAAATTCTATAAAAGATTTATCTACTAATAACGAAGTATAGTTCTCATTTTTTAGAAAATTCAAAGAGAAAAATATTTTTTTTACAAAAATTTGCTATTTATCTCAATAAACTAAATAGGGTCTATTCTTCAACATTATGAAAATTTTCTATATATTTTTAATCGAATTGGTTTATGTGTTAATAATAATCATTACTAATAAAAAAATCAAACCTTTTTTTGAAAATATTAGACATATATCTAATAATCTTTTTCATTAAAATTTAAATCATGTGTTCTTTGAGTTTATTTTGTCTCAAGGACATAACTTGCAAGGTGATGCTCCTACGTATTTTTAACTGATAAATATCAAAAAGTATGTACTAATCTTTCTTACATGATTATGGTCAAGTAAAAAACATAAGAAAGAACGCCGGACATACGTAACGGATTCCCAAACATATTTCTCGAGAAAATCTTTGAAAACTATGTAATAGATGAACATCGTCGAAGAAAATGAGGTCAATCTACAATTGAAGCTAATTTAAACGCCATCCATCATGATCAATTAAGCTATGAGAATTTTAGAATCTGACAATATCCAAACTATTACGAAAATGTTGCATTTTCCAAAGACAACGAAACTTTAAACCAGATTTTTCATCAAATTACGCCTGATACTGGAACCTTTAAATAAAAACGAGTTTTTACGAAATTTGGTAAGCCCCATTAAAGTGTTTTTTTGCACAAGATATGCCCAAAATATTCTAAAAATGCACAAAATAAATTGAAATAAACAATTATTTAACTCAACTTTTGCATTTCAAAAATTGAGTAAAAACGTTAAATATTAACGGTC
>CAZEXR010000032.1:0-15784 GCA_964516675.1 uncultured Enterobacterales bacterium
ATCGTTAAACAACCAGGTTTTAAAAGAAAAATCTCTTAAGGACCTGGGTATGTTATTTTTAATAAAAAATCACAAATTATTCCCTATTTTTATCATTTTTACTAAATGTATTACATTAGTGCATTCTAAATTATTTTTAATAATTTAATAAAAATGAATTGTTTTTTTTATTTTATTAGAGCTATGATAAAAAGGAAATCAAAATTTAAAGGATTTATGACTATGTTTTTAATAAGTTTCAAGGCATCTTGGTGGCACCTGCTTAATTGCGGGTAGAGTTGTTTTGCTTATTAAATAACCAAAAGATTTTTTCAAAACCCGCGATAAACGCGGGTTTTGTCGTTTTAAGACAATCTAAATTAGATTTGAGGACAATATGAAAACTATAAAAATTCAAACAAAATATTTAAAAGAGGCTCATCTCTTTTATAAAGACTTTGGCTTTGTAGATAATACAATTTTATATGAGTCAGCCGAAATTGTTGATAAAAGTGGAGTGCAAAGCTTAATCGGTTTATCAACAGCTCTTAAAGTAACTTGTGACGATTTAAAAGTAACCGTAAAAGCATTAAACCAAAACGGTACAGCTCTACTTACTATGTTAAGTCAAAAGCTAAATCAAAAAGCTTGCGATAATACTTTATCCATCACATACACTCGCCCAGATAAAGATCTTGATGAATACTCAAGACTAAAAGCAGATGGTCCTATGACTGTGGTACGTGAAATTCAAAAACTTTTAAAACCTTGCGATGGAATTTTTATCGGAGGCATGATTTCTTTTGATTTCATCAACAATTTTGAATACATAGGTGATGTCCCTAAAGGTACTAATCCTTGCTCTGACTATGGTTTTTATGTTTTTGATTTATCAGTAAGAGTAAATCATGTCAAAAAGACTACTGAGGTTTGTGCATATATTTTTGATGAAAAAGCTTATAAAGAAACAGCTTTCAATGCTCTTGATATCAAAGAAAAAATTGATGAATTTGATGCAACAGATAATCTTCAATTACATCAGGTATCCCCTAAGATAAATCCAAACTTATCAGATAAAGAGTTTGGAGACATTGTCTTAAAACTAAAAGATCACATCATCAATGGTGATGCGTTCCAGGTTGTTCCTTCTCGATCATTTTCTTATGAGTGTAATGATCCATTACTAGCATATTCATATTTAAAGAAATTAAATCCATCCCCTTACATGTATTACATTAAAGACAAAGACTTTACCTTGTTTGGAGCAAGCCCTGAGTACGCTGTTAGATATGAAGCTGATGTTAATAGAGTTTCAATAAGTCCTATTGCTGGAACCAGAAAACGTGGATTAAATCCTGATGGAAGTCTTGATAAAGAGCTAGATTCAAGAATTGAATTAGAATTACGCACTGATAGAAAAGAAGTTGCAGAGCATCTAATGCTTGTAGATTTAGCCAGAAATGACATTGCTAGAATTTCAAAGCCAGGTACTCGTTATGTAGACAACATGCTTCATGTAGATAAATATCAATCTGTTATGCATTTAGTTTCAGATGTACATGGCACACTACAAGATGATTTAGATGCACTTCATGCTTATTGTGCCTGCATGAATATGGGAACCCTATCTGGTGCTCCTAAAATAAAAGCACATGAGCTTATCTACAAGTATGAAGGCAAGAAACGCGGATCATATGGCGGTGTTGTAGGCATTCTGTCAAATGACGGTTCAATGGATACCTGTATTGCAATTCGATCTGCCTTTGTAAAAAACAATACAGCATATGTTCAGGCTGGATGTGGTGTCGTTTTTGACTCTGATCCGCAATCAGAATGTGATGAAACAGTAAACAAGGCAAAATCAGTATTAACAGCACTAGAACTAGCAAAAACAAGCAAATAGGATATAAAAATGCAAAATAAAGTAATATTTATCGATAATTTCGATTCTTTTACCTACAACTTAGTAGATGAATTAAGAGTGCTAGGTAATGACGTTTTAGTTTATAGAAACGATACAAAGGTAGAGCTTATTAAGAAAATCGCTGATGATTATAGATCACAAGGTTTTAATGTAGTTATTGTATTATCCCCAGGTCCTTCATCACCAAAAGACGCTAATAATTTACTGTCAATTATCCATGATAACTTAGGAAAATACCCAATGCTTGGAATTTGTCTAGGACATCAAGCACTAGGAGAAGTTTTAGGAGGCAAGGTAACAAAAGCTCCTGTAATAGTACATGGTAAAAGCTCAATGCTAGAACACAGTAATTTACTATGTTTTAAAAACCTCCCAAACCCACTTAAAATTGCCCGTTATCACTCACTAGTTGTAAGTGATTTGCCAAAAGATGTGGAGACAATTGCCTCCTTTGATAACATGTGTATGGCACTATATTCAAAAAAATATAACTGCTTAGGCTTTCAATTTCACCCTGAATCAATTTTGAGCACTTATGGACGACAGCTGTTAAAAAACGCATTAGAATGCCTTTTATCAGCATAATTCATGTGAGATATTTTGGTGCATTTGAAAATATTTTAAAAATTTTTTCAAAAAGTACTTTTATAAATAAATTAAAAAGTTTAATATAAAAACATAGATTAAATTTTAAAGAGAAATAAATTTAAATGAACACTTCAGTACAAACTTCATTCTTCGGTCGTTGGTGGCGCCTCGTTTCATAGCGGGGATTTTGTGTTTGTACAAATAGATTTCAAATAAAAGAACCCGCTTAGTGCGGGTTTTTTTATAGGTCTTAGAGCCCTCACTAAAAAAAATCAAATTTTTTTCTAAGACCTCGGAGAAATCAAATGAACATTTTATTAGAAAAATTATTTTCAAAGCAGAATCTTACTTTTGAAGAAACAAACTCTGTTTTTAAAGACATCTTTGAGGGCAAACTAGATCCAATCGTATTTGGTTCATTCTTAACCTCCCTAAAAATGAATGGCTACACTGCCGAGGAAATTGGTGGCGCAGCAGATGCGATGATTAAAGCTGCTGTTCCTTTCACTCGTGATACCTCAATTGACACTGGCGAGATTGTAGGTACTGGTGGTGATAAGTTAAAAACAATCAATATTTCAACCATCTCTGCTATCGTTTGTGCTGAACTTGGCCTACATGTAGCAAAACACGGTAACACAGCCGTTTCATCAAAATCAGGAGCTTCTGATGTTTTAACTCAATTAGGTTATAACATTAAAGCTGAAGAACACATCACAAGACAATGTTTAGAAGACGAAGGCTTCGCATTCTTCTTCGCTCAGAAATACCATACAGGAATGCGTTTTGCAGCTCCTGTTCGTAAAGCACTTGGTACATCTACAATCTTCAATATTCTAGGACCTCTTACAAATCCTGCTCGTGTTAACTATGAGCTTTTAGGTTGTTATGACGTAAATCTTTTAGAAACTCTAGCAAAAAGCTTAAAACTTACAGGAGTTAAAAGAGCGATGGTTATCAATGGTAACGGCATGGATGAAATCTCAATTTTTGGTAAGACATCTGTAGCTGAACTTTGTGCAGATGGCTCTATTGAAAAATTTGATCTTACTAATAAGGACTTTGGTATCACTGGCAACTTTACTCAAAAAGACTTAGAAGGTGGTACTCCAGAGCAAAACGCTCAGTGTGCTAGAGATGTTTTACAAGGAAAAGGCACAGATGCTCACAATGCTGTAATTGCAGCAAACGTATCAGCAATGTTACATCTATCTGGCAAAACATCTAGTTTTAAAGAGGGCTACGAGATGGCCTATGAAACTATTAAATCAGGTGTTGCTATTAACAAGCTAAACACCATTGCAAGACTATCTAACTCTTTATAGGTTTTAAGATGTTACAAGCTCAAAAACTTACCTCACAAGCTAAAGCTTTTGTTGGTCTAAACACAAAAGCTATTGATGAAACAGTTATTGCAACTATCATCAACAAAAAAGTAGAAGATGTGAAGAATTTAAAAGTTACAGGTAAAAGAACTGCTCCTTTATTATCTCTTAGAACTGCTCTTGGTAATAAAGATTCACGTAACTTTATTTTAGAATGTAAAAAATCATCTCCAACTTTAGGTGATTTTTGCAAAGACTTTAATTTAGATAAGCTTTTAGATTGTTATAAAACAAGAGCTGCTGCAATTTCTGTTTTATGTGAAGAGCACTTTTTTAAAGGCTCTCTTGATTACTTAAAGTACGTCAAAGAGCATTGCAACCTACCTATAATTTGCAAAGACTTTATTATCTGCAAAGAACAGATTACAAATGCTTATAACGCAGGAGCTGATGCTGTTCTTTTAATGCTTAGTGTTTTATCAACACCTCTTTACGAAGAGTTATTTAGCTATGCAAAAACTTTAGGTTTAGATGTTTTAACTGAAGTTGATGATCTTGAGCAAGCACAATACACCATTGATAAAAAAATCGAAATTGTAGGAATTAACAATCGCAATTTAAAGACCTTAAAAATTGATCTAAATGTTGCAAAAAAATTATCTAAGCTATTTCCTGCAACTACAAAGTTAGTTTCAGAATCTGGCATAAACACACATAAAGATCTTGAGTTTTTAGGTGAAATCAATAATTTCCTGATTGGCTCTTCTCTTACAAAAGAACAAGACATCACATTCAAAGCAAACTCAATGTTATATGGCTTAAATAAGCTATGTGGAATTACTACAGCGGATGCGTTAAAAGCTGCGATTTGCAATCACGCAACTTTAGCAGGTTTAATCTTCTGTGAAAAATCACCTAGATTTATAGATGTAAAAAAGGCCAAAGAGTTTGTTATAAAAGCTAATAATCAAATTAGCTTTGTAGGGGTATTCGTAGATGAGAATGTTGAAAAAGTTATACAAATTGCAAAGGAAGTAAAACTATCTTTCGTGCAATTACACGGTGAAGAGAACATTGATTATATAAAAGAGCTAAAAGAAAAAGCACCTCAATTAAAAATTATAAAAGCTATCAATGTAAAAAATCCAAGCGATTTAGACATCGTATCAACCTACAAAAAAATCTGTGACCTAATTATTTTAGATTCAAATACCCCCGGTTCTGGAAAGAGTTTTGATTGGGGTGTAATCCCTAATGATTTTGATAAAAGTAGAGTTCTATTATCTGGCGGAATCGGACTTGATAATGTAAAAGATGCCTTACAAATGGGCTTTGAAGGATTAGATTTAAATTCAAAGCTTGAGATTACCAAAGGTGTTAAAGACGTAGATACAGTAAATAAAGTTTTTAACATCATTAATAAATTTTAATATCGGAGATATATCATGACTATTTTAAATCCATTTTTCGGTAAATACGGCGGACAGTATGTACCAGAGGTTTTACTTCCAGCTCTAAACGAATTAGAACAAACTTTTGTAGAAGCAAAAAATGATCCTAGTTTTAAAAAGGAATTATCTGACTTATTAAATAAGTATGCAGGTCGTCCAACACCTCTTACTCTTTGCAGAAACATTACAAAAGGTACAAAGACAAAACTATACCTAAAGCGTGAAGATCTTTTACATGGCGGTGCACATAAGACCAATCAGGTTTTAGGTCAGGCACTTTTAGCAAAGCGCATGGGTAAAACCAGAATTATCGCAGAAACAGGTGCAGGCCAACATGGTGTAGCTACAGCTCTTATCTGTGCTTTATTAGGATTTAAATGCACCATTTACATGGGAGCTACAGATACAGAAAGACAAAAGCCAAATGTATTTAGAATGAAGCTTATGGGAGCTGAGGTTATTCCTGTAAAAGTAGGTGCTGCTACCCTAAAAGAAGCATGCAATGAAGCGCTTCGTGATTATGCAGCTAACTTTGAAAATACCCACTATATGATTGGTACAGCAGCAGGTCCACACCCATTTCCAACTATAGTACGTGAATTTCAAAAGATTATTGGTGAAGAAATTCATGAGCAAATTTTGCAGGAGACAGGTCGTCTTCCTGATGCTTGTATTGCTTGCGTTGGTGGTGGTTCAAATGCCATTGGTATGTTCACAGACTTTTTAGATACAGATGTTCCTCTATACGGCGTAGAGCCATACGGTTTAGGTGTTGAGACAGAAAAACACGGTGGCACTATTGCTAAAGGCGAAGATGGCATTTTCTTTGGAGCTTACTCTAAGAATCTTCAGACAAAAGATGGTCAAATAAACGAATCATACTCAATTTCAGCAGGTCTTGATTTCCCATCTGTAGGACCTCAGCACGCTTATTTAGGTGATATCGGCAGAGTTAAATATGTAGGCGCAACTGATAATGATGCTTTAGATGCATTTGTAAGATTATCTCAAGAAGAAGGTATTATTCCTGCTTTAGAGTCCTCTCATGCTCTAGCTTTTGCACTTCGTTTAATCAAGCAAAATCCAAATAAAGAACAAACATTAGTAGTAAACATATCTGGTCGTGGTGATAAAGACATCTTTAACGTATCTAATATTTTAGAGCAAAAAGGCTGTATCACTCAAAATGGCGTTTCAACAGATAATCTAGAAATTACAAAATAAGGAGATAGAAATGACACAACGTTTTGAAAATCGCTTTGCAAAGTTAAAAGCAAAAAATGAAGGTGCTTTTTTACCTTTTGTAACTCTAGGTGATCCTGATTATAAAACATCTTTACTGATTTTAAAGAGCTTATTAGAAGGTGGTGCAGATTGTCTTGAACTAGGCTTTCCCTTCTCTGATCCATGTGCAGATGGTCCTGTAATTCAACATGCAGATAAAAGAGCTTTAGCTAATGGGGCAACTACAGATGATTTCTTTAGTTTAATAAAAGATATCAGAAAGGAAGATAACGAAATTCCAATTTCAATTTTGGTATACGCAAATGTAGTTGTGGCGCGTGGTGTAGATAAGTTTTTTAAAGATGCCTCTGAATCAGGTATTGATGCTGTTTTAATCCCAGATATTCCATGCAATATGCTAAATACCTCAGGCGACTTTGAAAAATGTGCAAAAAAATACGGAGTAGATACAGTTTTAATCGCACCACCTAATGCTGATGATAAGACATTAGAAACAATTGCAAAACACTCTAAGGGTTATACATATGTTTTATCACGTTTTGGTATTACAGGTACTGATAATGCCTTTGGAAAACCTGTTGGTGTAATCAATAAAATTAAAGATCTAGATGGAGCTACTCCTATTTTAGGCTTTGGTATCTCAACCCCTGAGCATGTAAAAGAGGCTTTAAAAACAGGCGCAATAGGTGCAATTGCAGGTTCAGCTTGTGTAAAAATCATTGAGGAGAATTTAAACAATATCCCTCTAATGACTGAAAAACTTAAAAACTATGTAAGTTCAATGAAGGAAGCTACAAAACTTTAATAGATAAAAAATTTCCATGTTTTTGGTGCATATATTCAAATATGCACCTTTTTTTTAATACACATACGCAACCTAAACTTTATAAAAAATCGATATAATGCTTAAATAAGAATAATATGTGATCCCCTTCAAAAGATTTATTTGCATTTATCTTTAGAGTAAGCATCGTTAAACGCATTTAACACATAAATATAATTTTATAGAAAAAAACATCGAGAACAGTATGAAAAAGTTTTCAACTCATGAGAATCTGTTATTCATGGCAGGACATTTTGCCACAGATATCTCCCATGGCTCATTGCCAATTATCTTAGCCTATATGTATCAAGCAGGTCGTCTTGATTCTTATTCATCAGTTGCACTTTTAATGATGGCTAACACAATTTTAAATGCTGTAATTCAACCTTTAGCAGGCAATCTATCAGACTCAAAACCACGTCCTTATCTTATGAGCGTAGGTATTGCGCTATCATTTATTGGTGTAATGTTTATTGGTCTAGTTCAAAACCAAGTACTCTTATACACACTTATCTGTATAAATGGATTAGGTTCCGCTATTTTCCATCCAGCAGGAGGAAAAATGGCTAATACCTTTGGAGGAGCCAAGCTTGGTAAGAGTATGTCCATCTTCTCTTTAGGTGGAAATATGGCTATGGCAATAGGTCCTTTCTATTTTACAGGTTTTTACATCTTATTTGGTCTTAACGCTACTCTAGCAATGTGTATTCCTGGTCTTATTATCATTGCTATCTTCATGGCAAAGAACAGTTACTACACTAAGATGTGTGCTCAAGAACAGATAAAAGCTAAAAATAGAAATGCTAGTTCCTCAAATGAAGAGAACATTAAAGGTTTTACCTATTTAGTGTTGTATTTATTCGTAAGATCAGCAGGCTGGTTCTCTTTCGTTTCATTCCTATCTTTATACTACATGCACAACTTAAATGTACCAGATGAGATTGCAACCTTACTAAATGGCGTTGTATGTATCTGTGGTGCTTTAGCTACCTTCTCAGGAGGCACTATCTCTGATAGAATTGGATTTAACAGGATCGTAACCTGGGCATCATTCATTTCAGTGCCATTCATTGTCTTATTTACTCTTACAGACAATCCAATTATTGCAACCATGATGTTAATTCCATTCTCATTCATGTTCTTTGCAGCAATGTCACCTACCGTTGTAATAGGACAAACGCTATTATGTAATCACGTTGGAATGGCAACAGGTTTTACCATCGGTTTATCTATGAGTTTTGGTGGCCTTGTAGCACCAATTATGGGTAAGTTAGGTGATGCTTATGGCATTCAAGCTACCATGTACGGCGTAGCAATTTGTATTACCATTGCAGCAATTATGACTATCTTTATTCCAAAGGTAGATAAAAACAAATAACTCAAAAAAGCAGATCATATGATCTGCTTTTTTTAAATTTAATTTGAAATCGGCTTTCCGTCTTCGCCAATTTGCATTGCCTTAGCTGTACCTAAATTCTCAGATTCAGGTGCTTTTGTTATAGGCTTACCATCCTCTCCAATTGAGGATACACCGCCACCTGGAGTAAATATTGTAGGTTCAGGAGGTTGCAATTCATCATCAGATTGCTCATCTGCTTTTGGTTCTTCTTTAGGAGTTGGAGGAACTATAACAGGTTCTGGATCTTTAAGAGGTGTAAGACCATCTGTAGGGACTACTTTAGGCTTTAAAGTAAAATCATGAGGAGCAGCATCAGCTGGCTCTACGGCAATATAATTAGGTAAAAGCTTAACCTCTCCACGATGATTTTGAGCTAATGAATTAAGCTTATTACAGTCATCCAAAACCATCTTTGATATATCAAAAAAACCTTCTAAAGGAATATTAAAAAGTCTAGGGGTTCTATGACGACCTTGTAAAACAGCTATTTTTAAATGACCACCTTCACTAAGCTGTAAAAATATGTCAGATAATTTCTTTTGCTGTTGTTCTGTCAAAGGAGAAAATACAAGACGAGCAGGAGGAACAATCTCTGCTCTTAGAGAATACTCTTGACCTTTATCAATCATAAAGCGAGCAAATGAATATCCCTTCATAAGATCGTTAATTGCAATATCTAAAGAGGTTACAGATAATTCTATAGCAGGAGTTGGACTTTGATAAATACATCCAACTTTAAAGGTATAACGATTTGTTAAACTACGTTGAACCTTAAACACAGCTTGTCTGTGCATGATATTTCTATCAAGTTGTATGATTTTAGCAGGAGAACCTGAGTTAAATGACACATCCGAGTTAGACATCAAACGCCAAATATAGCTAGATGAGATAGTCCAACCCGAGTGTGCAACGGCATGAGCTTGTGACATGCACAAGCTCAAACCTAATATCGCTGATACTAAAAGTGTCTTTTTTCCATTCATAAAGACATTTTAGTATAGGATACGGCACTTTAATGTGCCTTCGATCTTCTTTAGAGAAGGAACTACCTTCTCAGGATCATTTGTATGGATATCCATAACAACATAACCAATCTCAGCAGTTGTCTGTAAGTACTGAGCAGCTACGTTGATGTCTAGCTTTTCAAATGTCTCATTGATCTGACGCATTACACCAGGAACATTCTTATGAATGTGTAGTAAACGAGAAACTTCAGCACGCTTAGCAGGAAGAGAAACTTCAGGGAAGTTTACAGCTGTTAAGGTTGAACCGTTGTCTGAGTATAGAGCTAACTTCTCTGCTACTTCAGTACCAATGTTCTTCTGAGCTTCCTCAGTACCAGCACCGATATGAGGAGTAAGAATTACATTATCAAACTCACGTAAAGGAGTTACGAATTCTTCACCATTCTTTGAAGGCTCTTTTGGATAAACATCAATTGCAGCACCTGAAACTTTACCAGAACGTAAAGCATCAGCTAGAGCATCAATATCAACAACTGTGCCACGAGAAGCATTGATGAAACGAACATGATCTTTCATCTTAGCAAACTGCTCTTTGCCAATCATGCCTTTTGTTGAAGCTAATTCTGGTACATGTAATGTAACAATATCAGACTGAGCTAACAACTCGTCAAGAGTCTCAACTTGCTTTGCATTACCTAAAACCATTTTATGCTCTGTATCGTAGAAGATTACAGATAAACCTAATGATTCAGCTAGAATACCAACCTGAGTACCGATATGACCGTAACCGATAATACCTAGAGTCTTACCTCGAGCTTCATTACAGCCAGTTGCAGCCTTATTCCAACCACCACGGTGTAATAAAGCGTTTCGTGCTGGAATATCACGTAATAACTGTAAATACTCACCTGTTACTAATTCAGCAACAGAACGAGTGTTTGAGAATGGAGCATTAAATACTGGAATACCAAATTCTGCAGCAGCCTTTAAATCTACTTGGTTTGTACCAATACAGAAACAACCAATAGCAATTAACTTCTTAGCGTGAGCTAGAACTTCACGAGTTAAATGAGTACGAGAGCGGATACCAATAAAATGAACTGACTCAATTTTATCTAGTAACTCTTGACCATCTAAAGCCTTCTTTAAGTACTCGACATTGTCATAGCCGGCCTTTTTTAAAGAGTCAACAGCACTTGGATCTACACCTTCTAATAATAGGATCTTAATCTTTGACTTTTCTAAAGATAATGAAGGATGCATGATAACCTCTGTATTTGCATGTAAAAAAATTCTAATAACATTATAAATAAAAAATGCCCAATTTTTCATTGGGCACTTTAATATTATTTCTTATTCTGATTAAGCTTTCGGCGCTCTAATACAGCGTTATTTAAAAGCTCACAAATCTGCTCTGTATCTTCAATTCCGATGCACGCATCAGTAATTGACTGACCATAAACAAGATTACGTAAATCTTTAGGAAGATCCTGACGGCCTTCAACAAGATTTGACTCTAGCATTAAACCAAATACACGGTTTTCACCATTAGCAATTTGGTTTGCAACATCTGCAGATACTTCAACCTGCTTCTTGTACTGCTTGCTTGAATTTGAGTGAGATGCATCAATCATTACCATAGGCTTTAAATTAGCTTTTGCTAATGCTTGGCATGTATTCTCAACATCCTTAGCACTGTAGTTTGGCTCATGACCACCACGTAAAATTACGTGACAATCTTCGTTACCCTTTGTATGAACAATAGCAACGTGACCCATCTTACTTACAGACATGAATGTGTGTTCATTTTCAGCAGCAATAGCAGCATCGATAGCAATCTTTACAGAACCATCTGTAGCATTCTTAAAGCCGATTGGGCATGAAAGACCAGATGAAAGCTGACGATGTAACTGAGACTCTGTTGTACGAGCACCAATAGCACCCCATGAAATAAAGTCATCGATGTACTGAACTGTAATTGGATCTAGGAACTCAGTTGCAGCTGGCATACCTAAACTATTAATATCACATAGTAGCTTACGAGCAATACGTAAACCTTGGTTGATATCATGAGAATCATCTAATGTAGGATCATTGATTAAACCCTTCCAACCAACAGTTGTACGAGGTTTTTCAAAGTATACACGCATAATAATGATTAGCTGATCTTCGTACTTTTCACGAAGTTTCATTAAACGATTTGCATATTCAATAGCAGCACGGGTGTCATGTACTGAACATGGACCTGCAATAACTACTAAACGATCATCAATGCCATTGAAAACATTGTGAATTTCACGTCGTGCTTGTGTCACAACTTTATTTGTAAATTCAGTTGCTGGAAATTTTTCTATCACAGCAATTGGAGGAAGTACCTGGTACATTTCACTAATTCTCGTATCAACGATACCGCACCCTGCCTCATTAGGCGGGGTTAGGTTCAAATTCTTATCTATAGTCATATTAAAAACCGCCTAAAATTTAAATGTTATAAAATCGATAATACCAATAGTTTGAAGAAGTAAATGAGCTAGAATCAAACTGATTCAACACAACACAGTCCTTGACTGTATCCCCATTTTTGTTCAAATCATTAATATTCACGATTGACACCTTAAAATTAAAACTAAGTAATAAAAAATCAGTTCGTAAAAAAACTGATGTATTACATCCTTTGATGTATATCCCATTATAAATACCCAATCAAAGTTTATTCAAGTAGTAAATTAGTGAAAACTGCTCTTTTTCAGTGCTTTGCATTTTTGAAGTGATCAGTTACAAGTCGCATAGATATGCTGTTTAGGAGAGGAAAAAAGGTACTTTCGCACACTTTTAATTTTTGCAATTTGAGGTATTTTTGCAAAAATTTATAGCACCATTTTGGACACTTTTTGTTAAATGGTGCTGAAATTTTTCAGATATTTTAGCTAAATATCTAAAATTAGGGTCACAGGACAATGATCTGAGCCCATTACATCTGACTCAATTTTTGCATCAACAATGTTATTTTTTAATTCCTCTGATACAAAGAAGTAGTCAATTCTCCACCCTACGTTCTTTTGACGAGCAAATGTTTTATAAGACCACCAACTGTATTTCTCTGGAATATCACCATTAACATGGCGGAAGGTGTCAATGTAGCCAGCATCTACAAATTTATCTAAAAACTCGCGCTCAATAGGTAAAAAGCCGGTATTTTTCTCATTAGTTTTAGGTCTAGATAAATCAATTGGCTTATGAGCAATATTAAAATCACCACAAACCACAATTGGCTTAGTCTTTCTTAACTCTTGAGCATATTTAAAAAATGAATAAAAAAATCCCATCTTATAAGGAACTCTTTTAAAATCCCCTGTAGGCTTTTCATTTTCATCTAAAATTGCAGCGCCACCATTTGGGAAATAGCCATTAAAAAAATGAAACTTTTCAAATTCGATATGGACAATTCTGCCCTCACCTTTAAACTCTTCATCAGGAAGCTCTAGCTCTACAGCAATTGGCTTTAATTTTGTATAAACAGCAGTACCTGAGTATCC
Organism: uncultured Enterobacterales bacterium; assembly: GCA_964516675.1. Lineage (GTDB taxonomy): Bacteria > Pseudomonadota > Gammaproteobacteria > Enterobacterales > Succinivibrionaceae > Succinivibrio. The sequence goes on from CAZEXR010000032.1 coordinate 13,236, forward strand.
TTTTTTGACAGTTGATGAGCAAAAGAAGCTTTCAAAGCCTTCTTTATTCTTAATATCATCGCTTAATTGATCTACTGATGCTTTTGTTTCTTGAAGACCAATAACATCATAGTCACTATTACGGAACCAAGAAAAACCTTCCTTTGCAGATACAGCGCGGATACCATTAACATTCCATGAGCTTAAAGTGATTTTCATGTATTACCTTGTAATTGAAGAAATATCGTTTGTATTATCGCCACCAATAGCAGTCATTAACGCCATTGTAGACTTTAGGTTATTTAACTTTGATAAAAGATACGCGCTCTTTGAATTACGCATTGTATCAGCTGCTGATAAAAAGTCTGTTAAAGAGACTAAACCAGCTTCATATCTAACCTTATAGCGAGAATAATTTCTAACTGATAATTCATATGATTGCAAAGAGGTTTTTAAATTCTTTTCATAAAGCTCTACATCAGACACTTTGTCATAAACTTCTTGTACAGCATTAACGTAATCTGATACAAAATTTAATGATGCAATATCAACGTCTTTTAACGCACTCTCTTTTTCCTTTGATAACTTATTAAAGTTTACAAAAGGTAAAGTAATAGCACCACCTAAAGCACCGATTGGATTTTCTAAAAATCTTACTAAAGTACCTGTATCTCCACTTGAAATACCAGCAGTTAAAGTAAAATCAGGGAAGAAAGCCATCTTCTTGACATTGTAATCTGAATAGGATTTTTTAAGTAAAGCTTCATCAGCCATTAAATCAGGACGACGAGATAGTAGTTTTGAAGGAATATCCAATGAAAACTCAGGAATTGAGCTATCATCAAGAGAACCTACATCAAAATCATGATTTGCAGTGGTACCTAACATTGTAGCCAATGCAGTACGAGCTTTTTTTAGGTTACTCTGACGTTCATCTAAAATAGCTTGAACTTTAAGATGGTTAATTCTAGCATCATCTAAATCAAGGCTATCTGCAGCACCAGCGCTAAACTTATTTTCAACTAAAGACAAACGAGTCTTAGAATCGTTTAAATCCTCGTTTCCTAAAGCTACAGCCTCTTTAGCATAAGCATACTGCCAATAGGCATCAGCTAATGAATTTACCACTGTAAGTCTCATTGCCAAATAATCATAAGCTGTTGCCTGATATTGAGCATAAGAGCTGTCATCTTGAGCTTTTAACTTACCAAATAAATCTAATTGGTAAGATAAAGAGAAATTACCTGAAGAACTCTTATGATGAGTATCATGATAATCAAGTGCTCTTTTAACATCAGAACCTAGACTTACAGAAGCACTTGGATGATCATTTGTTGCAGTTATATCAACTGCGATTAAGGCTTTTTGAACATTTAAATATGCTTTTTTAATATCAAAATTATTAACTAAAGCATTATCCATTAGAGCATTAAGCTTTTCATCTTTAAACGCAGTCCAATAATTAGCTGTAATTGCCTGACCTACATAATCCTTAGCGCCTTCATAACTTGAAACCACAGGAAAAGAAGGAGCCTTATAGTCTGTAAAAAACACAGAGCAAGAACAAAGCGATAAAGATAAAATCGCAATTGGAATAACTTTACGCATTTTAACCTCTTAAGGTTTCCTCAATATAGTCTGCCCATTTAGGAGCTTTTAATGAGAAAGTGCGTTCAAATTTTTCAGTACTCATACGAGAATCGCTTGGACGAGTTGCTTTTGCTCCAAATTCTTTAGAGGTAATATGACCTACGGTTACATCATGATCTAATAAACCAATTTCACGAGCTTTCTTTAAGATCTCAACGGCAAAATCACAACGAACAATCGCATCATGACCGCAGTAATTGTAAGTACCCCACTTGTCAAAGTCGCCCTCTAACATCATAGTTGCAATCTTACAAATATCCTCAGCAAGTGCTCTTGCAGGTGTTGGGTTACCAAGTTCATCACATACAACTGTTAATTTATCTCTTGTTTTAGCAAGGTTAAGCATTGCTTTAACAAAGTTTTTACCATATCTACCAAAAATCCAGCTAGCGCGCAAAGTTACAAACTTACAGCCTGAATCTTCAATAAATTTTTCACCAAAAAGCTTTGTCTTACCATATACACAACGAGTATTAGGAGCTTCATCTTCGGTGTGAACCTTTGTAAGACCATTGTCATAAACATAATCAGTTGAAATATTGATTAAAGGAATATCTCTTTTTTGACAAGCTTTAGCTAAATTTTTTGAACCTAAACCATTAACAGCATATGCTAATGTCTCTTCGTCTTCAGCTTTATCAACTGCAGTGTAAGCAGCAGAGTTAATTACTAAATCAATTGAAGTAGCATCAAAAGCAGCTTCAACTTCATTTTCTTGTGTAATATCAAGATCAGCATGACCACAAGCAATAACTTTATGACCTAAAACTAGTAACTTTTCTACTAATTCACAACCAACTTGACCTTTTGCGCCTGTAACTAAAATTTGTGACATTTTATTTTCTCGCTATTTTTATTAAATCTATTTTTGGCTCTTCGTGCATATCTGTGGGTAAAATTTAAAAAGCAGTGCACGATAA
>CAZEXR010000033.1:0-15760 GCA_964516675.1 uncultured Enterobacterales bacterium
TATTTGCTACAGTCTAGCAATACTAATCCCACAAGATTTTAACTTGACCCAAAAAAGAGGTAAATAATGGTACTTATTTTCACTATTTCTTTAATCTAGCTTTTATTAAGAGTAAAATATGCGCATTAAATTTACAGCTGTTTAATATATAAAAGCCGAGATTATTATGTTTAAGAAACTAGCAATTGCATTTGCTTTAGTATCATCATTTAGCGTTGCAAACGCAACAAATACATACCCATTAAATGGCAATCGCGTTTTAGGCGAAGAGCATATTTACAATCTAGATGCTCAAGGCACAACTACTTTAGAGTATGTGGCAGCCGAGTACCATTTAGGTTTATCTAATATGCTAGAAGCTAACCCTGAGGTAGATCCTATTGTTCCTATCAAAGGTGGTAATCTAATTATTCCTACTAAGTTAATTCTTCCTGATACAGTGCATGAAGGTATTGTAATTAACTCTGCAGAAATGAGACTTTACTATTATCGTGGTGATAAGGTTGAGGTTTACCCAATTGGTATTGGCCAGTTAGGTAAGGGTACTCCAATGGCTTGGACTACAAAAGTTGAGCGTAAGAAAGCTGGTCCTACCTGGACTCCTACTGCAGCAATGAGAGCTGAATATGCAGCTGAAGGTGAGTATTTACCTGCTGTTGTTCCAGCTGGTCCTGATAATCCTATGGGATTATATGCAATGTATGTAGGTAAACTATATGCAATTCATGGTACAAATGCTGATTTTGGTATTGGTTTACGTGTTAGCCACGGCTGCGTTCGTCTTCGTAACGAAGATAATGAAGAAATCTTCCATAAAGTAGCTGTAGGTACTCGTGTTCAGTTTATCAATGAGCCAATTAAGACTGCTGAAGAGCCAAATGGTGATTTATATATTGAGGTTCATCAGCCTTTATCGAGAAGTCAGTCAGAATTTGAAACTTTTGATGCAAATGTTCCTTTTACATTTACTCAATCTCAACTAAACTTCTTTAGAGATCCCCGTATTAATCAGGATATTCTACAAAGAGCACTCCACGAGCGTTCTGGTCGTCCTGTACTACTAAACCCATTAGAATTTTAGTAAAAGAGCTTAATGAGAAAACTACTTATAGCGATAACTTTACAAGGCCTAATTTTAAGTACACAGGCCTTAGCTTACTATGAGTCATCGCCATATGTAGATCCTCGTTTTGGTCGTGTAAAAAGCAATATTTCAGATCTACTAAATGAACGTCCTGATCCAAACAAGGTGTTCATTTTAAAAGATTCCTTATTTAACACTTACTCAGAAAACAATCCTGAAGATATTAAATCTCTTTATGAACAAAGAGCTTTAGGAGTAAGTGTTCCTAAACATATAGAACCTCTATCAAGCACTATTTCTCATTTTGCGAATCTAAATGCCACGTCTTTGCTTTCATATTTGTTTAAAGCTTATTCTGTAAGTGGCAGACGATTTGATATTCCTTTAGTTCTTTCAACAGACCATGCAAGAATATCATCAGGATATGATGAACATTATTCAGGTGATAGTGTTTGTGAAGGCATGAGTTATCTTGAAGCTAATTTAAAGAATAAATGCCATATTGATAAAAGACTTAATTATGGCTTGATGGAAGTAAATTATTCCAGAAATATTGGTTTATATGATGCCAAGACCCAGATTAAGCAAGTTCCTGAAAATGGAATACAAGAGTCTTATGCTTACAAGGTGTTTAAATCTTTTCCTAATATAATTGGTTTTCAATCCCATAGTGAAACCGATGGATTTAGATCTCCATTATCAAGTTTTGATAAAAACTTATTCAGCTACTATGATGATGATTTCATAACTGAGAAAACAAAATTTTCAAAGATTTCAAGTAAATGCTTTAGAACAGCGTTTTCTGACTGCCAACTTTATTTTGCTGGCATAAATACAGCAAAACTGTTTGGCCAAATTTATAATCCTTTAAAACCTAATCATTTTGAGAATTTTGATAAAAATAGTAATCTTCCAATTCACTTTGGTGTAAATGGTCGTCCTTTTTTAAATCTAAAAAATACAATCTTGTCTGAAAGCACATTTGTAAATTACGGCTTTTATACTGAAGCAGAGTTAAGTGTATTTAAAGACTTAGGTTATGACATAAACGTACAAGAGTTCTATGGAAACTCCGTATATAAATCAGGAACAAAAGGTAAAAGGGGAAGCTATGTTTTATCAAGTGGCTTTTCAGCATGGAATCCTGATTTACATGTATATAAGCTAGATCAAGCATCCTCTGTTCCACTTACCGTAGGCTCTCATATTTATGGTAGTTACAATGATGTTGAACAACATGGAACAATTGCAAGTATTGGTTATAGTGCTGTTGGTATCCGTGTCGATGGTTCATACAACAATATCACAATTCCTAAAAATGTCGCAGTTATTGAAAATGGCGTAAATGCTTCAGGTATTGCTGTTACATATGGTAGAGATAATGTAATCAATGTAGAAGGTACTGTAGAAGCTCGTTCAAAGGATGGTGTTGCTATCCGAATGGATTTTGGCTCTAATACTCTGTCTGACTTACGTGAATATCAAGGTTCTTATAGAAGAGTAAGAACTCAAGATGTAAAGAATTTAGTTTTTTCTAAAAAAACAGGTGAAGCTGTAAAAGCTCCTGCTGATATTCGTGGTCCATTAGTTTCAACTCTTAATATTTCAGGTAATGTTGTTGGTACAAAAGCAGCTATTTTTATCGATGATTCTGCTCATGTAAGGCAAATTAACTTAACAAACAGAGCAAAAATTCAAGGTGATATAATTTCCGATTGGCATGCATACTTAGGTGCAGATAAGAAATCAATTTATGCTCCTCATGCTAATACCATGTTACTACCTGGCAGATTACAGTTTGATAAAGAAATAGTTCTAAAATCAAGAACAGACGTTCGTAATCTATTACAAAAATTGCAGACAAATATCAATTTAGGTGTTAAACCTCGCGACAATTTTGATACTGTATCTGTATTACGTTATGTACCTGATAAAAAAGCTAATATAACCATTGCAGGCAATATCACTGGTAGTTCAATTGTCTTATCAAGTTTTGGAGGTCACACTCATATTGATGGCAATTTAGATATCAAGCGTCTTTATGTTGCAAACTCCGTTATCAATCTTGGAACAGCAAAACATGATACTTCCATAGTTGATGAGTTTGATATGAGTAAAGGTGGACAGCTTGATCTTACCAATGGCTCAAAAGAGACTTTTATTGTGAGAGATAAATCTGTTATTTCAAGCTCTTCAGTTCTTTGCGTTGACGCTGATAGAGATGGAAAAATCACCGATAAAATTGTATTTGGGGGAAAGCTTGTAGCTCCAGATGCAATTATCAATCTTGAGCCGGGGGTTTCATATAATGATGTAAAACGATACTCATCAGATCCTAAAGCCCTTTTAAAATTTATGGATGCGTTTGTAAAACAAGCAAACCTAAAATTAGCAAAATATAAGGTTTCTACAAAATTCCCAAAGCATATTTGGTATGTTCAAGGTGATATGGGAAGACAAATACGTTGCTCGTCAAGAGGCTGTTACATCGGTGATTTCGTAAATAGCTATGCTAAATCATCAGAACCTATTGCATTATGGAGATATATCTTAAGTATTTGTGGATGTATTTTTATGATAGGCGTTGCTTTATATATAACCAAAAGGCAACAAAATAGACGTTTTGGTTAAAGGTACACCTCAAATCAATCGAAAGTAAATTAAATTTGAGGTGTCAGTATTATCTAAGGTCGTATGAGCTTATTTAATTGCTCTCTTACCTCATCATCCTTTCTGAATAAGCCATAGCAGCCTGATAAAAGTAGAATAAGCATAATGATGTAAAGGCCTGTATTTCCAAATTTTGAGTATATAGTTTGGCCTTTAACTGGATAGAACTCAAAGCTTAGCACATCTGCAACATCTGTAGGCAGTGTTTTCTCAAGGTTACCATGCTCATCAATATAGGTTGTAATACCACTGTTAGTGTCACGCAGCATCGGCTTTTGAAGCTCCATTGAACGCATTCTTGCAATATTTAGATGCTGTACAGGTGCTTTTGTAGGTCCAAACCAAGAATCATTAGATAACATCATAATCGCATTAGTTTTATCATTATCTAATTTACTTATAAGCTCAGGGAAAATTGCTTCGTAGCATATAGCAGGAGTAAATAATAACCCTGCTGCTTTAATTGGTTCTTGATTTTCATCACCATAATTAAATGACGAATTCGGAATAACAAAAATAGAACCTAGAGGACGAAGGAGTTCTGCAAAAGGAAGTACTTCTCCAAAAGGAACTAATATTCTCTTGTTATATGGTACTAATGTAGAGATATCAGTATCTTTGCCAATTGAGATAATAGAGTTATAAATTTGATTTGGTTTAGTTGAGAATATACCTGTAACTAAAGAAGAGCCACCTTGTTTAAAGGCCATATCAATATCGTTTACAACCTCTTGTCCCATTTGCAAAGAAAATGGAAGTGCAGATTCAGGCCAAATAATAAGATTATCGGTTCCAATTCTGTTTTTTGACAAAGACCAATATGTACCAAGAATATCGTTAACACTTCTTCCATTGTTTCTTACTGATTGTTCAATATTACCTTGAACCATTGAAACGTTTATTGGAGACAGTCTTGTAACTTGAGTGTTACCTTCAAGAAATATACCTATAACAAGAATTAGTGCTGCAATTGGTAAAAATAGAAAACGACGAAGTGCTGTAAGGGCAAGAACCGCACTTAATAAATAGATTAAGGCTGTAATTCCTCGTACACCAATAATTGAAGCATAATTCTTTAGCGGTCCTTCAACGCAAGAGTATCCTGAATAAATCCATGGAAGACCTGTTAGGAACCAACCTGTAAAAAAGTCTCCAAGGATAAAAGCAAGTGGCATAAAGCAGCATAGATAAACGGCTTTTTTACCATTAGCTATCTTAAAGGCAATGGTATTTAGTATCGCATATGGTAGGGCAATATAAAAAATAGATAGTAAGACTAGTGCTGTTGTGGAAATATAAACAGGTATTTCTCCAAAGCCTTCCATTACAAATCTTAGCCAAGATAAGCTATCAGTTCCATAGCTTCCAAAAAAGATTAGCGTTAGCCAAAATACCTGTTTTTTGCTTTTGCAAATACTCATGATCATCATAAAGAATACATAAGCAATAACTGTAAGTGGCCACATTTGAACAGGTGCTAAACCGCAGCTATTTAAAATTCCTAGTAACAAAGAGCTTAATGCCAAGCCATATTTTGAGGTTAATATGGATAGTAATTTGGAGCCATCTAAAAGCTGCATTAAAGAAAAAATAAGTTTAATTATGTTCATCAGTTTTAGTTACTTCAAGTAAGTGAACTCGTCTGTCATTAGCTTCAAGAACCTTGAATTTAAAGTTTTCAATTTCTAGTTCTTCTCCCACAATAGGGAATTTGCCTAGCATATGAGTTGTAAGACCTGCAATTGTATCTACATCTGCAAGCTCAGATAAATTGCATTCAAAGAATTCATCGAATTCCTCAACAGTTGTAACTCCGCTTACAATAAATGATTTGCCTTCTTTTGCTTTGATGATGTGTTCTTCATTTACTTCGGTATCATATTCATCATCGATATCACCTACAATAACTTCAAGTACATCTTCAATAGTTACAAGTCCTGACACTCCACCAAATTCATCTACAACTATGGCAATGTGGAAACGGTTTTGTTGGAATTCTTTTAGCATTGAATTAACATGCTTAGCTTCTGGAACAATAACAGGGGCTCTTAAAATAGATTTAATGGTGCCACCTTCAAGTTCTTTAAATCCACATGCATAGGGGATAAGATCTTTTGCTAGCAATATACCAAGAATATGATCTTTATCTTCACCTATAACAGGATATCTAGAATGAGCTGTTTCAAGTACTACTTTAGCAGCTTGCTCAATTGTACTATTAACATTGATTGCCACGATTTTGTTTGAAGGGATCATGACATCTGAGACTCTTAATCTGTTAATGTCAAAGATACCTTGTAGCATTTCCTCTGTATCTTCATCGATTACAGAGTGTTCAGATGCTTCGTGAATGACTTGCTCAAGCTCATTTTGGTTTGTAGGTTCTTTTTTCTTTGAAAAGATCTTAGTTAAAAACGAACTATGTTCCGTGTCATGATTTTCGTTCACAGTGTTTATCCTTTATTTGTGTTTATTTATTTTTAATATTTAATTTTTAGTACTCGTCATCCTTGTATGGATTTTCGTAGCCTAATTTATTTAAAGCTTCAACTTCAAGTGGTTCCATCTCTTGAGCATCTTCTATCTCAATGTGGTCATAACCTAAAAGATGAAGGCAACCGTGCACGATTAAATGAGCAAAGTGTTCTTCTAAAGTTTTGTTTTGTTCTTTACACTCTCTTTCAAGAACTTCTTTACAAATTACTAAATCACCAAGTAAAGGCATATCATCTACGCCTTCTGGTAAATCAAAAGGAAATGAAAGTATATTTGTAGGTTTATCTACATGTCGATAGGTGCTGTTTAGCTCATGGATTTCTTTACTATCGACCATTCTGATTGTAATTTCACTGTCAGCTTTTCTTCCGCCAGTTTCTAAAGCTTGTGTCGCCCATTGTGTCATCTTCTCAAGAGCAGGATAACTTTCTAAAGGCTCGTCAGTTACTATTTGTAAATCAATTGATACTTGCATGACTAATTTCCTTTTCGGTTTCTTCTTGAGCGCGTTTTTGCTTTAAAATCTCTTGTTCTTTATCATATGCATCATATGCATTAACAATTGCAGCAACAACAGGATGTCTTACAACGTCACAAGACTCAAAGAAAGTAAATGCAATTTCATCAACCTTGCGTAATACTTCAATTGCATGCTTAAGGCCAGAACGAATATTTCTAGGTAAATCGATTTGGCTTGGATCACCTGTGATAACAGCGTGAGAATTAAAACCGATACGGGTTAAAAACATTTTCATCTGTTCAACAGTGGTGTTCTGAGCTTCATCTAGAATGATGAAAGAATCATTTAAAGTTCTGCCTCTCATATATGCTAGAGGTGCAATTTCAATGATTTGCTTTTCTATTAGCTTTTCAACTTTTTCAAAACCTAACATCTCAAACAATGCGTCATATAAAGGTCTTAAGTAAGGATCAACTTTTTGAGATAAGTCTCCTGGTAAAAATCCTAGTTTTTCACCAGCCTCTACAGCAGGTCTTGTAAGGATAATTCTGCGAACTTCATTTCGCTCAAGAGCATCTACTGCAGCAGCAACAGCTAGGAATGTTTTACCAGTACCTGCAGGTCCAATACCAAAACTTACATCATGAGCTACAATCTTTGAGATATAGTCTCCTTGATTTGCGGTTCGAGCCTTAACAAAACCTTTCTTTGTTTTAAAGTTATTAGCTTTTGTATAAAGGGCTCCTACAGAACCGCGGGAACTATCTTCTCGATAATCATCTGTATCATCTTGCTCGAGATGAGTTGATTCTGTGATTGCAAGATGAACCATATCAGGAGTAACTTCTGAAGGATTCTTTGAATTCTTAATTGGTGTTGTATCTATATACAAAGACTTTATAAGACGCTCTGCTTTTTTTACACCAACAGGCTTTCCTTCTAAATGAAAGTGAGCTCCTGAGTAGCTTATTTTTACACCAATACGTCTTGCTATTTGTTTTATATTTTCATCTTCTGGACCAACAAGATAAGCAATTCTGTCTTTATCATCAGGTTCTAATACGAAATCTTGAGTAATAGTATTCATTCTTTTCTCTTAACTACTTAGTTGTTTTCAGCTAGTTCGCCTTTTAATGTATGGGCAACAACTGAGGTAATCTTCACATCTACCATTTGGCCTACGAGGGATAGAGGTCCTTTGAATACAACAATGCGTCCACAAGAAGATCTGCTCTTAAGCTCGTTTTCATCTTTTCTAGAGGTTCCTTCAACAAGAACTCTTTGTGTTGAGCCAATAAATCTTTGGGTGTATTTTGCTGCTAATTCCTCAAGTCTGTTTTGAAGAATATATAGTCTTTCCATCTTTGTTTCTTTTGAAACAGGATCTTCAAGAAGGGCAGCAGGGGTGCCTGGTCTTATTGAATAAACAAAAGAGAAGCTTTGGTCAAATTCTACTTCATTTACAACTTTCATTGTTTCTTCAAAGTCTTCTTTTGTTTCGCCAGGAAAACCCACAATAAAGTCGGATGAAATATGAACAGAAGGTCGTGCTGCTCTTAGTTTTTTAACAAGTTCTTTGTATTGAGCTACTGTATAACGACGATGCATTGCCTCTAAAATTCTGTCAGATCCAGCCTGAATCGGTACATGGATTTGATCTGAGATTACAGGTAATTCTTTAATAGCTTCGATAATATCGTCTGTAAAATCCATAGGGTTTGAGGTTGTAAATCTAATTCTCTCAACTCCTGGAATTGCTGCAATTTCATATAGAAGAGTAGAGAATTTGCAGTTTGCTCCATCTTGGGCAAGACCATGGTATGAATTAACATTTTGACCTAATAGATGGATTTCTTTAACTCCATTAGCAATATGAGTTACGCACTCATCTAAAATGTCTTGAACAGGACGTGATTGTTCTTCTCCTCGTGTGTAAGGAACAATGCAATAAGTGCATTTGTTTGAACAACCTTCCATAATTGTAACAAAAGCAGCTGGACCTATAGTTCCAGCTTCTGGCATATAATCGAATTTTTCAATTTCATCTGCGGTTACATCCACAACAGGTTCATGTGTTGCAGTAAATTGACCTACCATTTGAGGAAGGCGATGAATTGTTCTTGGTCCAAAAACGATGTTAACGTTCTTGTCCAATTCTAAAATCCTTTCTGCAAGTTCAGAACCAACACAACCACCTAAAGCAACAATTGTATCGTCGGTAATCATGCCTGTTCTTTTCCAGTTGGCAATTTGAAGAAAAACTCTGTCTTCGGCTTTAGCTCTAACTGCACAAGTAACTAAAAGAACAATATCTGCATCTTTTGGTGACTTTACTTCTCCAAATCCTGCAGCGGTCATTAAATCTTTAATTCTGTTTCCATCATAAACATTCATTTGACAGCCCCAAACTTCAACATAGAAGGAGCCTAATTGCATTTTTAGATCTGTAGATAAATTTGTCATATGTAATTTTTTAATTTTGAGGTTTTTCTATAATGCATTTTTTAAATAACTCGGTCATAAGATCGTAGTCACCTGCAAATGCGTTAATTGATGCGTAAAGCATCATTTTTGGATCGCATAAAGAGTAGTTAACTTTATAGCCAAGAGGCAGTAATAGCTCTCTAATAAACTCACGTTGAGTTCTACCATTACCTTCTCTAAAAGGATGAATGGCATTTATCTCACCTAAATAAAAGGCTGCTCTTTGTGCTATGTTTTGACTATCGCAATCACGAAGATAATTTTCTTTTTTTAAATTCTCAAAAAGCTTTACTGTCATTTTTTCAACGAACTGTGCATCACAAAATAGTATTTCTTTTGAGATATTGACCTTTCGTAGCACGCCTGCCCAAGAGTAAATATCTTGAAAAATATAGTGATGAATTTTTTTGAGATGGTTAAGGTTAAACTCACCTGCAATAGGGTTTTTTAAGAGATCAATAATCCTAGCACCAGTCAACATTCTTTCATACTGAGATAAGAGCTTAGGATCATGCTCATTGAGTTTATTGATAAGAACATCAGTGCCTGAATAACAATAGACTTTATCGAAAGTCAATGTATCCAAAATTCAAGCTGCCTTATATTCTTGAGTAAGTTTTATTAATTGCTCTTGGAATTCTTTAAAAGAAATCTTTCCATCAGCATAGCACTGAAGCAGTTTTTCTTGCTCTTCTGACAGTGTTAAATTTTCCATTGCCAAAGTAGCTTTAACTTCATTAAGCAACATAGAAACTCCGATTAGATTACGATGATTTAATTATATCAGATTGAGAATGAATAATGAATTTTCAAGCCTAAAAATCAAAGAATTAATACACTTAATAATCAAAGAGTTAAATGTAAGTATAAGAAAAAAATCTCTGACTTTAAATTCAAAAGTCAGAGCATGTTAGAAATGAAAAACAATTAATCAATAACTAGTACGAAAATGATAAATCCAAGTTAGGAATAACTATGTATTTATTATTGCTCTTGTTAATTAGATTATACTTAGTTTTTTTTTAATGGATGAATTTTATATTTATAAAAAAATGCCTAGGTTAAAAGAAATGAACCTAGGCGATGAGGTATGTGATTCGTATAAAAACTTCTTTAAAACAAGTAATTAACCGTGTAATAAATTAGTATAAGATTAAGTAACTACCATTGTTTAATCTTATAGTAACTCTTAACTGTTTTCTATCTTAGTCTTTGATACTTAGAAAATACTTAGCAAATTCTAAGTTTTACTAAGAAATCATTTATTTGACAAGTTATAGATGTAATGAGATAAAAATGCGAATATCTTACAATTACATGAATAATATAATAAATATACGTATTATTAAATAATATAATAATTATTATTTACATGTATAAAATTTAGTTTATAATGAATTCAACAAACAAAAAAGAATACATGTTTAAGGGGTTTATTATGGTTGGCAAGACTTATATTAAAGAATTAACTTCAAGAGTTCAGTCAAAGATTATTTGTGCACTTACAAGTAATCCTAGCAATTTTGTTTACGATGCGTACAAGGTGGTTACAGGTGAGGAACTTCAGTCAAAGCAGTATTTAGAGACTCTTCCTGATGAGATTCAAGAAAAGGTTAACCTAGAGGCTAACAAACTTTTTGCTGAATACAATACCACTGGTGTTATTCCACCTATTATGAAAAGAATTTCTATGCCAAATGTAAAAAACTTAATGTTTTAAAAAACAAAAAATTAACAATTTTATATTTAGCTATAACTTAGACTTAACATTTGTTTTTAATTTCTCTAACAATGCAATTTGATAATGATTCTGTCAAATAAATTACAAATACATAATTGTTGGAGAAATGATGAATAATAATGTAAGTCGTAGAAATTTCATGAAAGCATCTGCAGGTGTTGTAGCAACCATTGCAATGATGAATTATTCTAAACCGTCTTTTGCATCAGATTTTAAAGTTAAAGCAATAGATTTTGAAAATATTCCTATAGATCCAATTGCAGTGGCTCAAAGTTCTGACCTAGTTAATAAGTCATGGAATTACCTTCTAGAGCAAATCAACGAAATATCTGAACCAACTTTAAGGGCTAAAGTTCTAGATTTATACAAAAATACAACACCTACATTTAGGGCTTTATATCCAAATGCAGCTGCTGTTCATGAGATTTATACACGTCTTGTATCAGAAAATCTTCTAGATACCAAATTGACAAAAGAAGACAAGCTATTTCCTCCTTTAAAGAGTTTAAGTGGTATACCTCAGCCTTTCTTTACTGCTCCTGGTAGCGGGTATGGCAGTCATCATGCTTACCCAGGTGGTCTTGTAACACATACCGCTGTGAACGTTGAGATTATCAAGGCCATTCTTGATACTTATGATGACTTTATGGGATATGAGTATGCAAAGGATATAACTATTGCTGCGGAGCTTTTGCATGATCTTGCAAAACCATGGGTATTTCAATGGCAAAAAGATGGCTCTTCTTTACCTGAATATCAAATTGCAGGCACTGGTGCTCATCATGTATTCAGTATAGCTGAAGTAATTTATAGAAATTTACCTGCCGATGAGATTGTAGCTCAGGCCTGTGCTCACAATCATCCAGGCACTCCTAAAGATGAAGCTTTGGTTGTAGGTTGGATTAAGGCTGCATCAATTTTAGCTAACAAAGATCCAATTTCTTTAGGTCTTCTATCTAAAGATGGAAAGACTCTTCCTCCTCCTCATAAACAAGCAGGTTATTTAGTTCATTTAGGAGATCATGATTTTGTATTAAGTGTTCCTGCTGCACAACAATCTGTAATTGCTCTAAAAGAAGTTGCAAAGAAAGAATACAACTTAACAGATGATGATTTAAAAGGCATTAAGTTTAATAAGTTAAGAAACTATATTGCAGCTCAATACAGTTTTATGCACATTCATCAGGTGATGTCTGCATCAGACAATCCAATAGATGCAGTTGCTAAAATTTCAAAATCAATAATTTATAAACAGTCCTAGTCGCTAATTTGCCTCTGAAAGTTAACATGCAGAGGCTTTTTTTTCGGAGATAAGTCATGGGTAGTTTTTCAATTTGGCATTGGTTAATCGTTTTGTTAGTTATCGCAATGGTATTTGGCACTTCAAAGCTAAAAAATATTGGTAAAGACTTTGGTAGTGCTATTAAGAGTTTTAAAGATGGAGTTAATTCTATTGATCCTCAGTTAGATAACGAGCCATCTGAAATGGATTTAAAAGAAAGCAATGTTGTAAAAAAATAGAATGAAAAAGAATACAGCAATAAAAATGTTAAATAAAATTCTTGATGTGATTGGTTATTAGTATGCTTAATATTAGTCTTACTGAAATCATGATTATTGTTGTGGCAGCACTAGTTGTTTTAGGTCCAAAAGACTCTATAAGAGCTGCCTTTTTTATAGGTAAGAAATTTTCTTCATTTAAGTCAATTTTAAAAAAATATTCAAAAGAGCTTAATTGCAAAGATTTAATAAATGAAAATAAACTTGTTGCAGAAAATTCATTTTCTGTGCCTATAAACACAATGCAAAAATCATTAGATACGCTATATTCTGGAATTACCTCCTCACTTATAACTCAAGATGTATTAGAAAAAGAATCAAAGAATATTGAACACTCACAAAAGGTAAAGATTATGTCTGAAGAAGATAAAAATAACTATGAAGAGCTGACTAAAACAGAGCTTGGATCGGGAGATCTTGTTGTGCGTATAAATATGCTAGAACAAGAATTAAGTATTATAAAAAATGAACTTATGAAACTTGAAAATTCAGAACAAGAAAAAAATATCAAAGAATTGTAGGCGTTATATGAGACAAAGTGATATTGAGGTAAATTTATTATCTAAAAATGGTTCAATGACAATAGTTGACCACCTTTTAGCTTTAAGGACAACAATTATAAAAATCATTTTAGGTGTTGTTATTTGTATTGGAGTTCTTTCTCCTTTTTTAAACAATATTTTTAGTTATTTTTCTGCTCCTTTAATGTCTGCTATTGGAAACGAAAGTAAGCTTATCTCTATTAGTGTGATTTCTCCCGTTTTAGTTCCATTAAAAGTTCTTGTTTTTGTTTCGTTTTGTTTAGCCTTACCTAATTCCCTATATCAAATATGGAAGTATATAGCTCCAGGATTATATTTAAAGGAAAAAAAGTACGCAGTTTTATTTGTTATATCTGCTCTTATGATGTTTTCATTTGGCGTGTTTTATTGCTATTACGTTGTGTTTGGCTTTTTATTTAATTTCATAAACTCTTTTGCTCCTAGCTTTATTAGTTTTGCGCCAGACATTGATTCATATATTAGTTTTGTTCTTCATATGTTTTTTGCTTTTGGTCTAGCTTTTGAAATGCCTGTAATTGTTGTTATGGTTGCAACAAGCAGAATAGTAACTGTAGCAAGTTTATTAAGATTCTCTAAATACATTGTGGTAATTGCATTTGTTGTATCAGCAGTTATTACTCCTCCTGATGTTGCTTCTCAGCTTCTTTTAGCAATTCCATTGATTGCTCTTTATCTTGTAGGCGTAGGCCTTTCGTATTTTTTGATTAGAGATGAAGTCAATTCTTTTGAAAATAAAAACGCCTGAAAATTCAGGCGCTTTACGTTTAATTCAATCTAGGATTTGTAGTTCTATTTTTTAAAATTTCTTTAATAATGTACTTACCTACAATATTGCCACCTGCAGTAGAGTAGTGGGTTTTATCATAGTACAGTGGTAATCCTTTTGAATTAACTGTTCTGTAGCTTTGTTTACTAATCTTTAATGGTATATTTCTATCTATGATACGTACATTTGGTCTTGTTTTGGCGTAGGCTTTAAAAGCCTCATTTATTCTGTTCATTCTAGGATAAACATTATCTACTAATCGACATTTCTTTGAGTTGTAGATTTTTGACATAAAAGGTACGTCATATTTGTACTTCATACAGTTAAGTGCAATTTGACTGATAGTTACACCTTGACCAATAATATTAAAATGAAGATTAGGTCTATTTTTAATTTCCTCGTCAAAATCCTCAATCATAGCCTTTAAGAAAACATCAAAGTTTTCATCACTATCTTTTAGTTCATGTTCTCGAAGATAATATGTGTAGTAAACATCCCATCTATTTGCAAGAACAATTTCATCACCATCTTTCATGGTTTCTAACATAATGTGATAGATCTTGTTAAAGGTTTGCCTTTCCTCATGTGTAGAAACAACCTTTACCTTATAGTTTGAAAAGTTAGAGCCATAGCCTACGGTTGCATGCATAAACATGAAGTACATTGGAGCTTTGTTTATGTTTCGTAAGTAGTAAGCATAGTGTTCAGCATGAGAGTCTCCGATAAATAATATAAACGGACGAAGAGTCTGAGCTCCTAGCTTATAAACTGGAACGTTATTCTCTGTCAAAAAGATAGTTGGTTTATAAACTTTTTTAAGTTTAATATCAGGCTGCACCATAACCTTAGATGAG
The DNA here is from genome assembly GCA_964516675.1 of uncultured Enterobacterales bacterium. GTDB lineage: Bacteria > Pseudomonadota > Gammaproteobacteria > Enterobacterales > Succinivibrionaceae > Succinivibrio. Next base: position 14,679 of record CAZEXR010000033.1, read on the forward strand.
TTTATTTCATGTTTCGTCATGAAGTTCTGTCCATTGTAATAAACGACAGCTACTGCAGTTGCTAAGGTTATAGCATAAAGAATTAAGGTTGTAAGAGTGGAGAATTTCTTTTTTTCAAAGAGTTGATATGTAATGAATGTAACGGTAAGTACCACTGCAATTACAGCAATAGCACCATTAACAGAACAACTATAACCTGCTCTCATTATGAAAATAAAAACAGGCCAGTGCCAAAGATACAAAGAATAGGAATACTTTCCAATAAAACAAAGAGGAGGAATATTGAGCAGGGATTTTTCTCTGTTAACAAGAATAATTAAAGCTGTTCCTAATACTGTGTAGATTGATGAAGAAACAAACCATAAATGTTGATGTTGTTCTTCAAGGATAAAAGGAAGAACTATAAGTAAAAGTCCTATGACTTCAGCAAACAGGCAAATGATTGGTCTATTTTCAAAGAGCAACTTGGAGATTTTCTTTTTATAAAAGAAGGCTAAACCTCCAACTCCTAATTCCCAAATTCTATGTTGGGTAACCAAATATCCATTTCCATCAGAGGAAAATGCTAGAGTTATGAAAAATCCAAAAATCCAAACAATAGTAAATGTAGCTGCAAGTCTACGTCTTCCAAAAACGTAGCTAAGAGCCATTAGCACAAGGGGATGAATTACATAAAATTGAATGGTAATTGCAAGATACCATGTATGCATCAAGAGCTTATCTGATGAATCAAAAGAGAAGTATCCACCTGATGAGGCAAAGAAGAAATTGCTCACAAACAATAGTGCAGATATTGTTTCTTTTCCTAATTCTAAAAAGACATTATCGTAGATTAGAAAATAACCAATAAGCATGGTTATAAAACACATGATAACAAGAGGTGGAATGATTCTTAGTAATCTATGTGTATAGAATTCTTTTAGGTTAAACTCAGAACGCGAGAGTTTTTTTACGATACCTGCAGTGATTAAATATCCTGAAATAACAAGGAAAACATCAACACCTAAAAAACCATTATTAAAATAAGTAACTCTAGTTTCCCACATAAAAATTAGAAACAAACCTTGATGTACTCATAGGTT
>CAZEXR010000034.1:0-15726 GCA_964516675.1 uncultured Enterobacterales bacterium
TATGAGTGAATCAAGGTTTTGTTAAATTTCCTATGTGGGAAAGTCGAGTTATTTATTTAATTAAGTTTGATATGCTTGCAAATAAATGAAACAGACCACATATACATAAAGAGACGAAAGATTCTTGCTTTAAGGATAATACATGCAGAAGTTTTTATTAGGTTTATTTGGTTTCCTACTTTTAGAGATTTTAATTCTAATTCAGGTAGGCTATGTAATTGGTGGATTAAACACCATCTTAGTTATGCTAGCAATGATGATTGTTGGCGTGGTCATTATCAAAACACGTTTTAAACAAGCGATGGGACAGTTGCAACAAGGTCAGGTAGATATTAGTGTAATTTTCTTACCTTTAGCTGGTTTCTTATTTATGTTCCCTGGCTTCTTGTCTGACATTATTGCTATTTTACTTATTATTCCTCCTTTCCAGAATCGCTGTATCAAGATGTACAAAAATAACAGTGGTACCGGTACAAGCTTTGCTTTTAGGACTGGAAGTGCTGGTGGTTTTACAGATGTTTTTACAAAGTCTAGTAATACAATTGATGGCAGTGCAACAGTTGTTGAGGAGTCATCTGAAGAGACTGTTGAAACTGTCATTCCACAGAATGTTTCCAAAAAAGAAGAAAATAACATTGTAGATGCAGACATCATAGAAGATGATGCTGATAAAAAGAATTAAATCAAATTCTTTTAACTCAATAATTTTAAAGAAATTTTGATAGTTATTTGTATATATATGTTACAGTTACCTAATGATGAAAGGTAACTGTAATTTTTTAGTGAAGTGTTATGAATTCGAAGCTTAAGTATTATCTTATTTTGCTTTTAGCTTGTTTTATATGGGGCGCAACTCCTCTGTGCGGCCGAATTCTAAAAGACTCTCTGTCTCCAATTCTAATCACCACCGCACGTTTTTATGTAGTTGCTATCATTTTGTTTGCGGTAATTCTTGCAACACAAGGCTTCAAAGGTCTTAGAATTTCAAAATCAGATTTGAAAGTACTGCTACTAATGTCTGTAGTTGGTATTTACCTTCATAATTCATTATTATTCGAAGCACTTCGTCATACAACAGCATCAAATGCCTCTATTATCGAAGCCGTAGGACCATCTGTAACCTCAATTTTGGCTTACTTTTTTATAGGTGAGCGCCTATCTAAAATCGGTTGGGTAGGTATTTTTATATCCTGCTTTGGCGCTATTTATATTGTATGCAAAGGCTCAATTGATACCTTATTAAATTTTGAGTTTAATATTGGTGAGTTGATGGTTTTAGCATGTGAAATTATGTGGTCAATATACGTAATCATAAGCTGGAAGTTATCAAAAGATATTAATGCATTAGCTGTTACTGCCTATACAGGATTATTTGGTGCAACCTTCTGTTTAATCACAGGTCTTGCAACTGATTCTTTAGAGATTTATAGAATAACTACATCAGATATTTTCTACTTCTTTATTTTGTCTGTTTTTGCAGGTGTTGTATCTTTTGCCTCTTGGAATTATGCAATTGCAAAGGTTGGTGCAAGTAAAGGTGGCACCTTCATTTATTTAGTTCCTGTTTTTGGTGTGTTCTTTGGTATCACCATATTAGGTGAGAGCTTTGCTTTATCAAGCTTAGTAGGTACTGTGATTGTACTTTTTGGTATGTTCTTTTCTATAAAAGCAAAATCAACTGTTGCTGATAATAAGAAGAGTGCCGAAGAAATTAAACAAGAGCTTTTATCATCTGATAAATTTATGAAGAAAATCAAAAAAAAATAGGCTTTTATTGTTAATTACCCTTTGATTTGCAACGTAAAATAAAATTAAGTTGATAATGGTCGAATTTAGAAAATTATCTAATTTAAAATCCTTTTTGATATCTATTCTGATATAATTTTTATTAAATTATCTAGCGTTTTTTTTACTTGAAAGATTATTAAAATATCAGCTTTTGATTTATAGAATTCTTTATTACGAAACATAGATGATAACTTACGAAACTATATCTATTGGAGCATTTTAATTATGGCAAACGGATTTAACCGAGTTCAGCTAATCGGTAACTTAGGCGATGAGCCTGTTGTAAGAAACACTCAATCAGGTTCTTGCGTTACAAATATTACTTTAGCTATTAACGAAACTCGTCGTGATCAGGCTACAGGCAGCAACATCAATGAGACAGAATGGGTAAGAGTTGTTGCATTTGGTAGAACAGCAGAAATTATGCGTGATTACCTACACAAGGGAACACAGGTTCATATTGAAGGTAAAATTCGCACTCGTTCATATGAAGATAAGAACACTGGCGAAAAGAAATATTCAACAGAAGTTGTTTGTGAGCCAAATGGTCTACTAATGTTAGGTGGTAGAAACCAAGATATGGGTGGTTCATCTAATGGCAATAACGATTACCAACCTGGTAATTCAAACGGCGGATATTCAAATTCTCGTTCACAGAACTATGGTAATGGTAATTCTAACTCATACCAAAATCGCTCACAGGGCGGTGCTATGAATCGTCAGAGTTCATCAAATAATCAGCAACAAAGATATACCTCTGGAGCTGGTTCATTTGTGTCATCTGGCAATACCAACAATTTGTATGGTCAGGCTCAACCTAATCAGTCTCAGAATTTCAATTCAAATCAGAGCTTTAATCAAACTCAAGCTCAAGGCCAAAGTTTTAACCAAGCTTCATCTCGTAGCTTTAACCAAACACCAAGCCAGTCATTTAATCAGACTCCTGCTCAGAATTTCAATCAGACTCCTGCAGCACCAATGGCATCAAATCCTGATACAGCTCCATCTGCTACAATTTCAGACGATATTCCATTCTAAAAAATCTCAATGGCTCTATTTATAGGGCCATTATAAAAAAAAATTAAAAATTTTTAATTTTTTTCCTTGAAAAGAAAAATTTCATCCCCATTTAATTTTTTGTTGAAGAATTAAAGAATAAAGCTTGCTCTAAAGGTTTTATTCTAGGTGACAATCGGACGCCTTTTTCCGATTAAAAGAATATACGGTAGATTGACCGTGGAGACACAAATGAAATTAGTTCCTTTGTATGATCGCGTTATTGTTAAGCCTCTTGAAGAAGAAAGAAAATCATCTGGCGGCATTTTACTTGGTAGCGCAGCTGAAAAATCAACTCGCGGTAAAGTAATTGCAGTAGGTAAGGGCCGTGTTCTTGAGAACGGTTCAACTGCAGCTTTAAGCGTAAAAGTTGGTGATACTGTAATCTATAACGAAGGTTACGGCTGTAAGAAAGAGAAGATCGATGGTGAAGAAGTTCTAATCATCTCTGAAACTGACGTATTCGCAATTATTGAAGAATAATTTTATAAAGTAGGAAGATAAAAAATGTCTGCAAAGCAAGTTGTTTTTGGTAACGACGCTCGTTCACAAATGCTAGAGGGCGTTAATGTTCTAGCAAATGCTGTTAAGGTTACTCTAGGTCCTAAGGGCCGTAACGTAGTTCTAGATAAGAGCTACGGTGCTCCAACCATCACTAAAGATGGTGTTTCTGTTGCAAAAGAAATCGAACTTGAAGGCAAGTTCCAGAACATGGGCGCACAGATGGTTAAAGAAGTTGCATCAAAGGCTAATGATGCAGCAGGTGACGGTACCACTACCGCTACCGTTCTAGCTCAGGCTATTGTTAATGAAGGCTTAAAGGCTATCGCATCAGGCATGAATCCAATGGATTTAAAGCGTGGTATTGATAAGGCTGTTACAGCTGCTGTTGAAGAGCTTAAAGCTATTTCTCAGCCATGCGAAAACAAGATTGCTCAGGTTGGTACTATTTCTGCTAACTCAGATGCAACTGTTGGTAACCTAATTGCTGAAGCAATGGAAAAGGTTGGTCGTGATGGCGTTATTACTATCGAAGACGGTCAGGGTCTTGAAGATCAGTTAGACGTTGTAGAAGGTATGCAGTTTGACCGTGGTTACTTATCACCTTACTTCATCAATAAGGCAGAAACAGCAACTGTAGAACTTGATAATCCATACATCCTATTATGCGATAAGAAAGTTTCAAACATTCGTGATTTAATCACTATCCTTGAAGGCGTAGCAAAGGCTGGTAAGCCATTACTAATCATCGCAGAAGACGTTGAGTCTGAAGCTTTAGCAACATTAGTTGTTAACAGCATGCGTGGTATTGTTAAGGTTGCAGCTGTTAAGGCACCTGGCTTTGGTGATCGTCGTAAGGCAATGTTACAGGATATCGCTATCCTAACATCAGGTACCGTAATTTCTTCTGAATTAGGTATGGAAATTGATAAGGCTACTTTAGATGATCTAGGCGTTGCAAAGCGTGTAGTTATCACTAAGGACAACACAACTATCATTGATGGTTCTGGTGATAAGGATGCAATCAGTGCTCGTGTAGCTCAGATTCGTCAGCAGATCGAACAGTCTACTTCAGATTACGACCGCGAGAAGTTACAAGAGCGTGTAGCTAAACTTGCAGGTGGTGTTGCAGTAATTAAGGTTGGTGCAGCTACTGAAGTTGAGATGAAAGAGAAGAAAGACCGTGTAGAAGTTGCTATGCTTGCTACTCGTGCTGCTGTTGAGGAAGATATTGTTCCTGGCGGTGGTGTTGCTCTTGTTCGTGTTGCTAAGAAGATTTCAGGTCTAAAGGGCGACAACCAAGATCAAAACGTTGGTATTAAGGTTGCTCTAACAGCTATGGAAGCTCCACTACGTCAGATCGTAACTAACGCTGGTGTTGAAGCATCTGTTGTTGCTAATGAAGTTCGTAATGGCGAAGGTAACTTCGGTTACAACGCTGGTACTGAGCAGTATGGCGACATGATTGAGATGGGTATTCTTGATCCAACCAAGGTTACACGTTCTGCTTTACAGTACGCTTCATCAATCGCTGGCTTAATGTTAACCACAGAGTGCATGGTTGCTGATGTTCCTGTAAAGGAAGCTGCAGCTCCTCAGGCTCCTATGGGTGGCATGGGCGGAATGCCTGGCATGATGTAATAACTAACAATTAGTTTTACATACTAAAAATTTTAAGTCCCTCACTAAATGAGAATTTAGTGGGGGATTTTTAATTTTTGTGCCTAAAAAGATCCGCAATAGATCAAAGGCACATAAAAGAGCATTGTATAGCCTTTTTTATAAATACTAAAAAAACAAGAGTGCACAATTGTACAACGAACACGTGTTTTATTTTTGTATGTTTTTAAGTATGGTTAATATTGTGTATAAATCTTTAAAAATATATATTTTTAAATAAATATTTTGATCTATAATCTGCGAATTGAAAAAATAATTAAAAAACATATACATATGTAGGAAAAGAGATGGATAACAATCGTAAGATGCTGATAGCAAATCAGCTCTCCTTCGGTATTTTAGGTGCTATTGAAGCTGCTTGGGCTCCAATGGTTCCATTTGTAAAATCTGGCATGCAATTAGATGATGCTCAGTTTGGTAGATTATTACTAGCTATGGGCTTGGGATCTTTGATTGCATTACCTTTTGTAGGCCCTTTAGTTAATCGCTATGGTTGTCGTTTTATGGCAATTTTAGGCTGTATTATTGAAGGATTAAGTTTAGTTGGTATTACATTCTCAGATAACATGTTTGTCGTGATTGCAATGTTAATGCTATTCGGCACCTCTCTTATCATTGTGGATGTAAGTTCTAATGTGAATGCCGTTATTGTAGAGTCAATTTTTAAGCGTCCATTGATGTCTGGTTTCCATGGAGGTTATTCTCTCGGTACTATTGTTGGTGCTTTATTGATGACCATTCTTTTACAGATCTGTTCAAAATTAGGTTTAGCAATTGATGTAAATCTAAGTGTGTCAGCTGTAATTCTATTTGTAATTATGACAGCATTAACTTTAGTTGGCTGTAAATCTCTTGTAAGTGACATCAAATCATTTAATGCTGAAAAATCTAAAAAAGCAGAAGACACAGAAGAGAAAAAACAGCGCAAGCTTAACTTACCTTTGCCTGTTCTAATTATTGGCTGCTTATGTTTTATTATGTACAGCTCAGAGGGTGCTTTATTAAGTTGGTCAACCGTTTTTGCAACTCAGAATATTGGTATTGATCCTGTTATTGCAGGTTACTTCTACCTTTTCTTTGCAGTAACTATGACTACCTCTCGCTATTTAGGTAATGGTCTAGTTCGACGTGTAGGTCGTTTAAGAACGGTTGTAACAGGTGCAGTCTTAGTTTCATTAGGTTTTATTATTACTGCTTTAATTCCTCACTATGTAGGCATGATGATTGGCTTTACTTTTGTCGGTTTAGGTGCAGGTAATATCGTACCTCAACTTGTGTCTTTTGCAGGAACCGTAAAAGGCATTCGAGTTCAGTCAGCAATTTCATTGGTTAACTCATTAGGCTACTCAGGTATTCTTTTAGGACCTGTTATTATTGGTCAAATTTCAAAGAGCTTTAGCTTAGAAACCTCATTCGTATGTATTGGCTGTGCTGTATGTGTAGTAGCAATTGTAAGCTTCTTTTTGCTACAACCTAAGAGAGCTAATGCTTAAGCATCACTTCTAACAAAACTTACAAGACCTGTATTTATCTTTAAGTACAGGTCTTTTTTTTCAATAACACATAAGTATTAAAACAAATCAAATACTCTTAAATCAAAAACCATATTTTCTATCTTCATATCTCCAATGGGTGTGGTTTAATTGTTTGTTAGGATGATATGGATAGCCGTCTGCCTCCCAACCGCAGCGTATTAGGGTGTAAGGTCGTTTGTAAGGCTCTAATAATAGTTCTTTTTCTGTGTAAACTTTATCAATTGGATCTTCAAACCAATGTGATCTGAATTCCCTACACTTCCACTGACCACCTGTACACCCATCAAGTGTTAATAAAAAAACACAAGCAAAGATAATTGATAATACTTTCATATTTAATCTTCCATTGTGTGCTATAAGTATAGAAGATATACTTAATATTTCAAAAAATCAGAGTATAAAGATAGTAAATATATTAAAGATTGTATAAGTAAGATTATTGACTTGTATTAGAAAATCAAAGAAAAGTTGGAATTTATAGTAAAGATAAAGCTCTAGACTAAACGTCTAGAGCTTAAAAGTGTATTTAGAAAATGCTATCGGCAGATACTGAAGATGTATCTATTTCATTTTGAACTTGCTTTTGATTTGCATTATTAGAAGGTGATTGGCTATTTTCATCTACAGTTTCAGAAGAACTTTCAGATATAGATGTTCCGCCTAAAATACACCAATCAGTAATACCATTGTTAGAACACTTTGATAGACCATTTGGTACAGGAAGAGGAGCATTATCTTTGCCTTTTTCTGCTACCTTAACAAACTCAGCCCAAACAGGAAGAGCAGAATATGCTCCGCCTTCAGGTCCTTGTGTTCTTGACCAACCAAGATCTCTATCAGTATCAAATCCCATCCATGATGTAGCAACTACATTGCCATTAAATCCTGAGAACCAAGCATCATGAACATTGTTGGTAGTTCCTGTTTTTCCGTGTAAATCATCTCGTCCTGTGGTAGTTTTGGCTCGTCCGCCAGTACCCCAATATGGTCCTGAAATGCCTTCACCACCGTAGATAACAGAACGCATCATATCAGCTACGATATAAGCATTTTTATGAGAGAGTACTTGTGGTGCTAGAGTATCATCGATAGCGACACCGTCTACATATTTTAAATCTACACTGTTTATAACTCTATCTGGAGCGTTTGGGTCAGCCTTTTTAGGAGTGTATTCATAGATTGTTTTTCCATTTTTAACAATCTTTGAAATTAGGTAAGGTTCGACCTTAAAACCGCCATTTGCAAAGGTTGCATAGCCTGTAACAAGATCTAAAGGTGTAACTTCTACAGAACCTAAAGCCATAGCTTCAACCTGTTGTGGTTTAGGTACATTAAGACCAAATTTTGCTACATGTTCAACAACGTTATGAACACCAATCTGACGAATTAGACGGATGGATACAACATTTTTTGAACGAGCTAGACCTTCACGAAGAGTCATTGCACCGTCATAGCGGTTAGGTGAGTTTTTAGGTTCCCACCAAGTACGAGAACCAGGATCCCAAGTTTTGATTGGTAAATCCTGAAAAATAGAATTTATGTTGATGCCTTTAGCAACAGCAGCTGAATATAAGAAAGGCTTGAAGTTAGAACCTGTTTGACGAGTAGATTGTGTAGTTCTGTCAAACTTAGATTTAGCAAAGTCATAGCCACCTACCATTGCTACAATACCGCCTGTGTATTGATTTAAAGCTACAATAGAGGATTCTACTTCAGGAATTTGAGCTAAAACACTCTCATCTTTTTTATTCTCATAGTAGTAAATTAAGTCGCCTTCTTTTGCTACATCAGATACTGTTTTAGGTGATGGTCCTTGTCTCTTATCAGAGATAAATGGAGAAGCCCATTTTAGATTGTCAAATGAGATCTCAACGTCGCTATTGTTTCGACCTATAGCTTTAAGTAGCTTACCTTTATCATCAATTGCTGTTACAACAGCAGGATGAATGTAGTGGAATTTGTCTGCTTTATATAGATATCCTGCTAAATCAAAGGTGTTTTTATCATAACCTTTTAAATTATGGATATTTTCAATTGCGCCTCTATAACCATGTCGACGGTCATAAGCTGTTACTGCTTTAAAAACAGCGTCATGAGCTGCTTCTTGGTCTTTTGCAAGAACTGTAGTATAGATTTCATATCCATCTGTATAAGCTTCATCACCATATTTTTCTAAAATAGTCTGACGAACCTTTTCTGCTACATAAGGAGCGTAAGCTTCAAGTTTTGAAGAGTGAAATTCTGCTTTATAAGGTTCATTATCAGCTTTTTCGAACTCATCTTTGGAAATAAAACCTAAAGAATACATTCTGTCTAAAACAAGATGACGACGTCCCTTTGAACGCATTGGATTTGAGATTGGGTTTAATACAGAAGGTGCTTTTGGTAAACCAGCAATTGTGGCCATTTGACCTAAAGTAAGTTCATCTAGGTTTTTACCATAATAGGTTTGAGCTGCTGCAGCAACACCATATGAGCGGTGGCCTAGAGCAATTTTATTTAGGTATAACTCAAAGATTTCATCTTTAGTTAATACCTGTTCAATTCTAAGTGAGATAAATACTTCTTTAATCTTTCTTTTTAAGGTCTTTTCTCTGGTTAAAAAGAAGTTTCTTGCTACCTGCTGTGTAATGGTAGACGCACCTTGTCTTGCTGAACCTGCTGTTAAAGAAACAACACCTGCTCTAAAGATACCAATAGGGTCGATACCGTTATGATCATAAAAACGAGTATCCTCAATTGCTAAAAAGGCTTGTTTTAGCTTTGTTGGAATTTTTTCAATTTCAACTGGAATTCTTTTTGATTCTCCAAATTCACCGATAAGTTTATTATCTGCGGTGTAAATTTTCATAGGAGTTTCAAAGGTAACTTCTTTTAATTGTTCAACATTAGGTAAATCACCTAAGGTTTGGTAGTAAAGGGCAGAAGTGGCTACACCAACAGATCCAACACATAGTAGGCCTGCCCAAAATGCGATTTTTATAAATTTTAACATGCCAAAAAGCACCAAGATTTTTGAAAAGAATTATGTGTATTATATCTTTTTTTATAGTTCTTTATTAGTTGGAAAAAAAAACTAGAAGGATAAAAAAGCTGTTTTTCGATTAAATATCGACCGTTCATATGTAGAAATTAAGAAAAATGCTGTAAAATTCTTATAGATAGCGCAACTTACATATCCGGATTTTAAATGACACAAAGCTGCAAAGACAGGATCTTTTTAGTAGGTCCCATGGGTGCTGGTAAGAGCAGTATTGGTAAAGCTCTTGCTTTAGTTACAGAAAGCACTTTTTATGATATTGATGAGGAAATCGTCAAATACGCAAAAAGAAGTATTCCTAGAATTTTTGAAGACGATGGCGAAGAAGGTTTCCGTCAAATCGAAACAGAAGTTTTACAAAAGTGTGTTAACTATAATGCAGTGATTGCAACTGGTGGTGGTATCATCGGTAGAGAGTGTAATCGAAAAATTTTGAAAGAAAATGGTCTAATCATTTACCTATATGCAGATGTAGAGACTCAATATCTTCGAACTATGCATGATAATAACCGTCCAATGATTCACGTGGACGATAGACGTGCAAAATTAGAACAAATATTTAAGCTAAGAAATCCATTGTACAATGAGGTTCAAGATTTGATTATTGATTCTGGAAAGAACAATATTCACGAATGCGTAGAGCAGATTAAAGCAAGACTAAAGGAATTGTCATGGAAAATATAATTGTAGGATTAGGCGATAGATCATACCCAATTTTCATAGGTACAAACCTTGAGTATGGCAAACTAATTAGAGAAGCTCTTCCTAAAGTAACTGATGTAATGGTTGTTACAAACGATACTGTAGGTCCATTATATTTTGAACACGTAAAAACACAGTTAGAATCAGAAGGCTTTTGTGTATCAGAATGTGTTTTAAAAGATGGTGAAGTATACAAAACCATTGATAGTTTCTTTGCAATTCAAACTGCTTTAATGGAAAAGGATTTTGGCCGTGATGGTGCTATTGTTGCTTTAGGCGGTGGCGTTGTAGGTGATATGGCAGGTTTTGCAGCCTCAACTTTCCAACGTGGTATTCCATTTGTTCAAATCCCTACTACTTTACTTGCCATGGTTGATTCTTCTGTTGGCGGAAAAACAGCAATTAACCATCCTTTAGGTAAGAATATGATAGGTACTTTCTATCAGCCAAAAGCCGTTCTAGCAAGTCTTGATTGTTTAAAAACTCTTCCAAAGCGTGAGATCACAGCAGGTTTGGGTGAAGTAGTTAAGACAGGCATTATCTATGATGAAGAATTCTTTGAATTCATGGAAAAGGATATTTCAAAAGTATTTGATTATGATTTAGCTGTTTTAGCTACTATCGTTAAAAAATGTTGTCAGATTAAAGCAGCGGTAGTTGGCGAAGACGAAAAAGAACACGGTTTACGTGCAATTTTAAATTACGGTCATACATTTGGTCATGCTATTGAAGCTTTCTTGGGGTTTGGTACCTGGTTACATGGTGAGGCTGTAGGATTAGGTATGGTTATTGCCTCAGAGCTTGCTTTATCACGTGGTTTAATCTCTGATAAAGATAACGCTCGTATGAAGACACTATGTGAAAAGGCTTTGTTACCTACAAAAATTCCTGATGCAATGACAGGCGATGATTTCATCACACATATGCGTCACGACAAAAAAGTTCGTCATGGTGTTATTCGCTATGTTCTTCCAACTTCTGTAGGTTCTGTGAAGATTTTCTCTGATGTCAGCGACGATGAAGTTCGTGCTTTAATTACTAAAATGAAGGCATAGATTAGATGTCACATCAGAATATTTCAATTGCAAATTCAATGTTAGATTGCGCAAAAAAACTGCAATCTGAGTTCTCCTATGGAGAAATTTTTGTATTTTTAACTGGTGTGACAGGCTCTGGTAGAACAAACATGTGTGAACATGTAGTAAATGCTTTAGAAAGTAAATTTACTACAATTTTTATACCATGCCAAAACCAGATGAGTATTGAACAATTACGCCAATTATTCTTACAACAAATTGCTCCTACTGAAAAATGGGATGAAACTAAACCTCTAACCCAGAGCTTTAATCAATTATCAATTCCTGTGCGTCAAAAGCTTTTAGTTGTTATCGATGATGTTGACCTAGTTATCAGTTCTTTTTATGATGAAGTTCTATCCTTATATGAGCAGTATTTAGGTCAAAATAGATTCTCTTTTTTAGTTACATCTCACCCTTTGTGGGCTCAAACGAAGATAAATTCAGTTATAAATGATAAGCTAAAGATAAAAGAGATCGAAGTTCCTAAACTATCAATAGACGAAGCTTTGCAAATCTGTAAACAGATGTTTATTTTTGCTGGTCTCGAAAAAATTTATAATGTTATTTTGCCTAAGTTACCTAAGGCTTTTGAGGCATGTGAAGGCAACGTAAGTAAAATTATCAAACTAACGGAGATTTTTATGTCAGATCCAATTCAAACAGATAATGAGGCTCCTGTTTTAAACGAGCAAAAGAAAGTGCCTACACCTAAAAAGCGTAACAGCACTGGTATTTTTATCTCAATTGTATGCATTGTGATTGTTCTTGCTTGCTTAGTGCCTATCTTTTTAGGTACTAATGTTGTAGACAAGATTTTTGGAAAGGATTCAGCGCAAGATAGCTCTAAAGTTGAAATCAATCCTAACCAAACTCCAAATAGTGAGTTATCTTTTGGTGATAAAAAGGATGATTTAAAACCATCTGATGATCCTCTTGCAGTATCAGCTGGTGCTGTAACGGATATCAAAGCTCCAGATTTAAAGGGTACAGAGTCAAATCCTGCTCAGGATGATGGCGCTTTACTAGATAAGATTGATGAAGGTATTGTTGCAGATGATAGTAAGAATACTACTAAAAACTCTGTAACCTTAGAAGGTGAAACCCTAGAAGCAATCGAAGGCAAAGAGGCTGATGCTAAATCAGACGATCCCAGGCAAGGATTGGCAGGATCTATAGAAAAACAAGAGAAAAATGTAGATACAGAGAAAACTGCACCTACAGATTCTGAAACTGCCAAAAACACCTCTGATGAGGTTGTAGTTTTACAACGCTCAAATAGCGCTTTATATAAAGAAAAAATTCAAAAAGAAGATGAAGAAGCTGCTGCTAGTTTAGCTTTATCACTCGAACAGAAAAAACAGCAAGAGTATGAAGAGCAAAGAGCAAGAGATATTGAAAATGCTCAAAAGGCAAAAGCAGTAAATGTTACAGCTTCACAAACAAAAGACAAAGATGTAGCTCAAAAGGTAGTGGCTAAAACACAGCCAGCAAAGAGGGCTCAAAGAGCTAGTGCTCCAACAAATTACAGAGCAAATCCTGTTCCAGGTGCTACATCTGAACTTGAAAGTAAGAATTCAAATCACTACACATTACAAGTACTAGCTGGTCGTGACCGTGGTTCACTATTACGTGCAGCTGACTATGTCGATGGTAGATATTGGATCTATACAACTATGCGCGAGGGACGTGCTTGGTATGTATTAGTAACAGGAGACTTTGCCTCCCCAGCTTCAGCTACAGCTGAGGCAAGAAGACTGCCTTCATATTTGAGAAGAGCAGGTCCTTTTGCAAAGACTTTTGACAGAGTTAAAACAGAAATGAGAATGCGTTAATCGTGAAAACTAAGAATTTTTTAATTGCAGGTTCAATCCTGTCAGCAGACCTATTAAATTTAGAGAATGATGTTAGAGAAGCATTAAATGAAGGCGTTGATGTTATTCATTTTGATGTAATGGATTACCATTTTGTTCCTAACATGACTTTTGGTCCTGCTTTTTTACAGGCTATGAGAGCAAAATTTAAAGATGCAATTTTTGATGTGCATTTAATGGTTTCTCCTGTAACTGAGAATATTGTTGATGATTACGCTAAAGCTGGTGCAAATTGGATTTCATTCCATCCTGAGGCTTGTGTTCATACTGAGCGTATGTTGACTCATATTCAAGAGATGGGCTTAAAGGCTGGTCTTGCTTTAAATCCTTCAACACCTCCTCAGATGCTTCGTTATTTATGGGAAAAACTAGACTTTGTTCTTGTAATGACTGTAAATCCAGGCTTTGGTGGTCAAAAGACCATTCCTGCTACATTAACTAAAGTTGCAGATATCAAAGCTATGGCAAAGGAAGATGGCAAGGATATTTTAGTTGAAGTTGACGGTGGCGTTAAAGCATCAAATATCAAAGAAATCGCTTCTTTTGGAGCTGAGGTATTTGTAGTTGGTTCTGCTTTCTTTGGCGCTAGTGACAAAAAAGAAGCTTTAGCTCAATTACATAAAGCATTAGACTAATGACTCATACATTAGAAAAATTACCAAAAGCTATGCTGTTTGATTTAGACGGCACTCTAGCTGATACAATTCCACAATTAGCCAAAGCAGCTCACAAAAGTGCCGCTGCTATTGGCATTAGTGCTCCTGATATTAAAACTACTCAAAGCTACGTGGGTAATGGTGTTAATTTATTATTAACACGTGTTATTGCCGGCCGTTTTGATGTAACTACAGATGATATTGATTCAGATCTTCTTTTAAAGGCAAGATCTGTGTTTAATGAAGAATACACTAAAGGTTTGTCATCTGATTACACTGTGTATGATGGAGTTGTTGAGGGATTAAAGTACTTCAAGCAAAGGGGTATTAAGTTAGCTGTTGTAACAAACAAACCACAAGTTTTTGCAATTCCTTTGTTAAAATACATGGGAATTTTTGAGTACTTTGATTTTGTTTTAGGCGGTGAAGTTTTAAAAGAGCGCAAACCTGATCCAAAACCTATCATGTACTGTTTAGATAAGCTAAATGTGTCTTATAAGGATGCAATTATGGTCGGCGATTCTGATAATGATATTATCGCTGGAAATAATGCTAATCTATGTACAGTATTTTTCACTTACGGTTATAACCGTAAGAATATTGAAGAGCTTGATATTGATTACTCCTTTGACAGATTCTCACAATTAACAGACATCATTAAGACATTAGAAGGTTAAAAAATGGCTAAACCAATTATCTTCAGTGGCATTCAGCCATCTGGTGAATTATCCGTAGGTAATTACATTGGTTCTTTACGTAACTGGGTTAAATTACAGGATGATTATGATTGCATTTATTGCGTTGTTAACGAGCATGCAATCACCGTTCGTCAGGATCCAAAAGAACTTTTAGAAAGATCTTATAACACTTTAGCTATCTTTTTAGCTGCAGGTATTGATCCTAAGAAAAGCACTATTTTCTTACAGTCTCATGTTCCTGCCCACTGCCAGTTATCTTGGGTTTTAAATTGCTATACTCAGGTAGGCGAATTAAACCGTATGACTCAGTACAAAGATAAGTCAAAAAGATATTCAGACAATGTAACAGCAGGTTTATTTGATTATCCAGTGCTAATGGCTGCAGATATTCTTTTATACCAAGCAAATCTTGTTCCTGTAGGTGATGACCAAAAACAGCATATCGAAATTACACGTGATATTGCTACTCGTTTTAACAACATCTATGGTGAGGACACCTTCGTTCTACCTGAGGGCTATTTCCCAAAGGCTGGCGCTCGTGTTATGTCATTACAAGAACCAACTAAGAAGATGTCAAAGTCTGATGATAATCAGAACAATGTTGTAAGAATTTTAGAAGATCCTAAATCAATTATTAAGAAGCTAAAGAAAGCTGTAACAGATTCTGATAATCCTCCTGTAATCAAATACGATTGGGAAACAAAGCCTGGTGTATCAAATCTTCTTGAGATCTTATCTGCATGTAATGGTAAGAGCATTGAAGAGTTAGTTGAGCATTATAAAGATTCTATGTATGGTACCTTTAAGTGCGACGTTGGTGATGCTCTTGTAGCAATGCTAGAACCTATTCAGACTCGTTATAAAGAAATTAGAGCTGATTTAGGTTACCTAGATGAAGTTTTTGCACAAGGCGCTGTTAAGGCTAATGAGCGTGCTCAAAAGACCTTAGATGATGTTTATAAGAAGATTGGTTTTGCTTTAGCAAAATAATTATTCAAAGCTTCTTAGTTTCTTTTGGGGGAAATTAAGAAGCTTTTTTTTGTCTGTTATATTATTTTGTTTTTATAAAAAATATATATAAATAAAGTAACTTTTATAAAGTCAAAATTATTAAATAAAA
>CAZEXR010000035.1:0-14852 GCA_964516675.1 uncultured Enterobacterales bacterium
AGTAAATTATAAAAAATAAAGGCGCCAGTGGCGCCTTTTGATTGGAGTGAAACTTTGTATTTTATGCAGCCATCTGCTCTTGAGTTGGATTTTTCTTCTCTGTCTTTACAGCCTGTGTTAAAGCTCTTGAGCCAATAACAACCTTATTTTGCTGAGTAAATCTTTCTTTAGCATATGTAGGGCGAGCTGACATAATCTGTGAAACCTGTTCTTCTGTCATCTTACCTAGAGTTAGACCAATTGCTTTGTAAGTTACATATGGACGAGCTTCTTTTGAGATAATTACATCTGCTTTGTAGTTGTCGTTATCTGTTACATTTACGATTTTTAGTACACCATCATCTATTAGGTTACGAACTGTAGGTTCATTAACAGGTAGGTTTAAAACTGATTTTCTCTGTAAAACATATTCACGTAGTAGAGCGCGTTCTGCAAAGTCTAAAGACTCAACTGCATTCATTACTCTTTGCTGTAATTTTTTAGCATTCTTTTTTGAAGAAATTGCTGTAAAGAAAACTATAACACCTTGGCTTAAGAAATTTGAAACTTCAATTATTAAAGCAAAGTACAACATAACCTTGTTAGCTTCGATGCGAGCAGAAAACTCTGTAGATACGACATCCCAAGGAATAATAATCATTAGAACGGTAAGGCAGAATAACCACATCATAACAGTGTTGATGGTACGTACGGTTGAATTTGAATTTTCGTGTTTCATATTAAGCTCCAATTTTTGACAATTACTTGCACATGTCATGAACCTTGCAATTGATGTGCCAATATACAGAATATAAATTAACTTTATGAAATTTAATGATTTTCTGTAAAGAAAGCTTAATTTGTGGATTAATACAATTAATACAGTCAAAAAAATAATTAATCTTTTATTAATTTGTGAAACTAAAGTGACAAAATTTTGAATAGCTATATAGCTGAGCGCGATTTTAGATTAATTTCAGTCAAAATTATGTCCTATGTGCTTTAGGATAGCCAAAATAGTGCAGACCAGAATTGATGGAAGATGCTTTTTTTATTAGAAAATATGCAGAAAGCTACTTATACTTGCGTATATAAAGCTATTTATAAGAAAATTTAAATAATTACTTTAACTTAACGGTTAAAACTTGAGCATATGCTACATAAAAAAATGCCTTAAGTGGTATCATAAGCACCGAAAAAGCCAAGCGGCGAGATTTTGTATTATCTTAATAGGTAAATAAAATGAAAAAGATTTCAGCAATTATCAAACCATTCAAACTTGATGATGTTAGAGAAGCTTTAAGTTCAAAAGGTATTTCTGGTATGACAGTATCAGAGGTAAAAGGTTTTGGTAGACAGAAAGGTCACACTGAATTGTACCGCGGTGCAGAGTATGTAGTTGATTTTCTTCCAAAAGCTAAGATTGAATTAGTTGTAAAAGATGAAGATGTAGATTTATGCATTGAAGCTATTACCAATGGTGCACATACTGGCAAGATTGGCGATGGTAAGATTTTCGTTTCAGATATCGAGCGCGTTATTCGAATTCGCACCGGTGAAGAAGGCGACGACGCAATTTAACTCAATATAATAGGTATAACATATCAACTTATGAGAAAACTATCTTTAAATAAAGGAATCGCTGCAATAGTTTTATGCATGACGGTGATGACCGGCTGTACAACAACTCCACCATCTAATACAGAGAATCTTTGCTCCATTTTCCAAGAGAAAGACAGTTGGTATGTATCAGCACACAAGGTACACGAGAAATATGGTGTACCCATCAATGTTGCAATGTCTATTATGGATCAAGAATCTGGCTATAGAGAGGATGCTCAGCCTCCTATTCGTTGGTTCTTATTTATTCCTTATGGTAGAGGCAGTTCTGCTTACGGTTACGCTCAAGCTCAAGATCCAGTTTGGGATGACTATAAATCAGATGAAGGCGGAATTTTCTCCTCTCGTTCAAATTTTGAAGATTCCTTAGACTTTATTGCCTGGTACATGACTAAGACAAAGAAGACTAATGGAGTTGCATTTTCTGATGCCTTTAATCAATACCTAAATTATCATGAAGGTTGGACTGGTTACAGAAAACGTACATACATGGGTAAAGACTGGTTAATTGGTGTGGCTAGAAAAGTTCACAACAGAGCCTTGTCATATAAAGCACAGTTACAGCGTTGTAACTTATATTAAAAATAACATTTAGGAAAAATATTATGCCTTTAGTTGATAGTTTTTTAGTAGACCATACTATTATGCCTGCTCCTTCAGTTCGCCTTGCTAAGGTTATGTCTACTCCAAAGGGTGACGAGATTGAAGTTTGGGATTTACGTTTTAAGAAACCAAATCATGGAATGATGCCTGAGAAGGGAATTCATACTTTTGAGCATTTTTTTGCTGGTTTCATGCGTGAGCACATCAATAAGAAAGATGTCATAGAAGTAATTGATATCTCTCCTATGGGATGTAAAACTGGTTTTTACATGAGCTTAATTGGAAAAGCTACTGGTGATGTAGTAGCCAAAACTTTTGAGTTAGCTCTAAAAGACATTTATGCTTTAGCAGATGACACAGTAGTTCCAGCTTCTAATCCATATCAGTGTGGTTCTTGTGAGCTTCATTCTCTAAAAGAAGCTAAAGAGATTGCAAAAGAAGTTCTAGATAAAGGCATTGTTGTTACTCTAAATGAGGACATCGCTCTTGATCCTAAAAAGATTGAGGATCTAGCTTAATGAGAAAGGCTGCCTTTTTTGATAGAGACGGCGTCATAAATATAGATTATGGCTTTGTAGGTAAGATTGAAAACTACGATTTAATAGATGGAGTAGCAGATGTGCTACATGCTTTAAAAGAAAAAGGCTATCTTTTAATTCTAGTTACTAACCAATCAGGAATTGCTAGAGGCAAATATACAGAGTCTGATTTTGCTAAAGTAACTGCATTTATGCAGGCTAATTTATCTTTAAAAGATGCTTGCTTTGATGGAATTTACTTTTGCCCGCATCATCCTCAAGCTGATCTTGAACAGTATCGAACAGAGTGTGAATGTCGAAAACCTAAAAGTGGTATGTTTTTAAAAGCTGCTGCTGATTTGGATATCGATCTGCATGCTTCTGTTATGTTTGGAGATCATGCTTCTGATTTAATTGCAGCACGTGGTTCTGGAATTACCGATTTATATCTAGTTGGCGAGCATATCGATACTGAAAAAGACAAAATTTCAGATATAAAATGCTATAAAAAGTTGCAGGATGCCTTTTTTATCTATAAAAATGAAAATAAGTAACTACTAAGAAAAGTATGTTATAAAAACTCATATTTATAAATCTATTTTAAAATCAATAAGATAATTTAATTTTGTAAATTATCTTATTTTTTTTATCTCAAATAAAAAAAATATTTAAAAATTTTTTGAAAAAAATGTGTCATTCTCAAAAAATACTACTATAATTACCATTGTTTAGGGAGCATTAAGTTTTTTAAATGTTCTCATACTTATCTGTTTAAACAGTTTTGGAGATAAAAATGAATAAGTTCCAGGCTACTTTAGCTGTTGTTGCTTTAGGTTCATCAGTATTAGTTGGTTGTGCTAACACTTCTGCTTTAGAGGCTAAGTTAGACGCTATTGCTGCAGACGTTGACGCTTTAAAGGCTCAGCAGTCTAAGTTAGCAAATGACGTAGCTTTCGTTAAGTCAGACGCTGCACGTGCTAACGAGCGTTTAGACAACCTAGCTCGTCGTTACAAGAAGTAATTCTTGCTTAAACGCGAATAGAAAAAGCTCACTTCGGTGGGCTTTTTCATTTCCTGAGCGCGCTTTTTAATCTGAATCAACAAATCTCATCTTTATTCAAAACTTTCCTAAAAACTCACAATTCCTCTTCATTAAATCTCGTATTATTAGAGAATATTATTTATTAAGTCTTAAATTCAATTTGACAAATACGCGTATATAAAATATATTTGTATTTAATGTGTTAATATAATAAAAATTGTTTTAAAAAATATATAAACTGCAAAGTAAGGTGGACTATAAATGCCTAATTCTCTTCGAATGAATGTTGTTAATTCTAACGACATTAGTCTTCTTTCTGCCCTATGTTCAAAAGTAATTAAAGAATTAAATGTTGAGGGGATCAATAACCCTTTTTACACCGAGAAGATTGTTGTAATGAACAAAGGTATGCAAACTTACCTTCAGCAGGAGTTTGCGACCGATATTGGCGTATGTGCTGGTATGGATTTTGAGCAGGTTTGGCAGTTTATTTGGAACCTTCATAAAAAAATTAACGGAGCAGATGCCTTTAATCGTTTTGACCATGAGCATTTAACATGGGCTTTGTTAGCTATCATAGATGAACTTAAAGAAAAGTATAAAGACGAAGCTTCATCTAAAGAACAGGTACATGATTTTCAAGCAGACATGTTTAAAAAGATTAAAGACTATCTGTGTGACAGCGATGACAAAACTGATAGATCTGCAAAACAGTATATGCTTTGTGGTGTGATTGCAGATGCCTTAGATCAGTATCAGATGTATCGTCCTGACTGGATTAAAGCTTGGGATTCTAAAGATGAACTTAATGAGAGCAACTTTAATCAAGTTATAAGTGACTGGATAGATATAGAGTGCAAAAAAAATGAGAAAAAACAAAAGACTATTAAAGAAACATTAAAGAAAAATCAATGGCAGGCATGGCTTTGGATGCTTATAAAAAAGCGTATAGCTCATTTAGCTAATCCTAGCAAAGAATCATGCAAAGATGGCACTAAAACTCTTCACCCATCCTTCTTTGATAGAGCACAAGTTGTAGAAAGTTTAATTAAACAGTTAAAAGACAATGCTACAGATACAGTCTTTAGAAATAAGTTACCAAAGAGAGTATTTATTTATGGTGTTACGGCTCTCCCTACACAGGTAATCGATTTATTTGTAGCTTTAGGTAAAGTTATTCCTGTATTTTTCTTAAATTTAAACCCTTGCCAGGAGTATTGGGGGGATTTAAATTCACAAAACTCAAAATGGAAAGCTGAAAAGGAACAGATTGTTAACTTTTTAAGAGCAAAAGCTTTAGAAGACAACAATGAGAATTTTAAGTTAAAGAATGTAGATTTATCTTCAAAATATCATTTTACAGATGAGTTAAAGTTAGAAAATGAAGATGCTTATTATAATTCTTATATGTCTCTATTTGAAGATGATGAGCTTGTAGATGGTAATCCTCTTTTAATCTCACTTGGTCGTCAGGGCCGAGATACCTTAAATGAACTTGTATCAAGAGATGATGTTGATGTTACCAATCTATTTATTGAAAACTCATCTGATAATAAGTCAGTTTTAAATTGTCTAAAAGATGATTTATTAACACTTAATACAAGTAAGAATTCAGAGCGACATGTCATAGAAAAAGGGGATAGATCTTTCCAAATTCGTTCTTGTCATACAGTTAAAAGAGAATTAGAAACTCTAAGAGATGAAATTCTTTCCTTATTTAAAAAAGAAAATAATGAAACCCAAAAGAATGTATATCCAAAAGATATATTAGTAATGGTTCCAAATATTGAGGATTATGCTCCGTATATTGAATCTGTATTTGGTTCATTATCTTATGATGATCCTAATTATTTACCTTATTCAATCTGTGATAAGACTGCTAAAACCTCAAGCAAAATAGCAGATGCTGTGCTAAAGCTTTTAACCATTGGTGAAATTAAGATTGCAGCTTCAACAGTGGTTGAATTACTTTCTGTTGAACCTTTAGCTCAAAAATTTGAAATAACACCAGATGATTTAAATGTAATTATCAGCTGGTTTAAAGATGCTGGTATCCATTGGGGTATTGATAACACTGATGTATTCCAAGTTCTTGATTTACATGAAACAAATTCGTCCAATAAAACAAAGAATGTTAAAACTATAGTTGGAGATGATTCAGAACCAAAAGAATCAATTAAATCTGAAGATGACAGCGTTATTGATGAAGAAGGTAAAGTTGATAAGTTATTAACTGACAAGAATTTAAATCTTCCATGGACTGTAGAATCAGGTGTAAATAGATTGCTAGATGGCTTTTTATTAGGCACTGATACTGATACTGCTGCATTCTCTAATTTAGACACTTCAGATCATGATTTACTTGGTAAGCTTTGTCTTTTCTTAGAGAAACTAAAGGAAGTTCGCTCTGCTTTTGACCCTAGTTTAGATTTAAAAACCTCTGAATGGACAAATAGACTTAATCAGTTATTGTTACAAGGTTTCTTCATTGAAGATGATGAATCAAAAATTGAATGTGATGAGATTAGAAAGATTCTAATTACAATGGCTGATGCTGTGAACAATCTGTCTGTTAAAGACGATGATGCAGAGGGTCATCAGTCAAGTATCACGATTAGACTACCGGTATTCAAAGCAAAGCTTGAACATGCCTTTGGTAATAATCGAGATTCATCAAGATATCTTCGCGGCAAGATTAACTTCTGCTCTTTAATGCCAATGAGAGCTGTTCCTTTTGATCATATCTATTTATTAGGTTTAAACGACAGCGCTTTCCCTCGTAGGGAAACCGCTCCTAGCTTTAATCTTTTAGGTGTACCTTTACTAACTCGTCGAAATGATAGAAACATGACTATCGATGATAGATTTATTTTCTTAGAGGCTTTTTTGTCTGCCAAAAAGAGTTTATACCTATCTTACTTAGGAGAATCAGCTGTAGATAAGTCTGTTCAAAATCCTTCAGTGGTAATTACAGAACTTAAAGACTATTTGTATGATAATTTTCAGACTGATGATTTAGAGAATTGTCAAAGCAAAAAAGCTATTGATGCAAGATTATTCAGACAAGAGTTTTTAACCTCATATGATCCAAGAAACTATCCAGATGCAATAGAAAATGAGTTTTCAAATCAAGATAAATATGATTTAAGACTATACCCTTCTTTTAATAAGGATGCTTATTGGGGTAAAGCTGATAAAGATGCAAAAGAAAACTCTTTCTTTGAAAAACTAGATACCCAAAATGAATACTTACCATTAGGATGCGCAAAAGGTGATGAAAATCCTTGGAATGTAACTTTACCTAATGAGATATCAATCAATATTGATGAACTAGTACGTTTCTTTGGCTCTCCTAGCAAGGTATTTGTAAAGAATCAGTTAGGTTTCAATTTGAAAATGGATGCTAATGGGGAAATCTCTGATAGCGAACCTTTTGAACTAGCTTATCTTGATAATGCTAACTTAATAAAAGAACTTGTTGATAGATTGATGTCTGATGAGGAATTCTTTAAAGATAGAGATGATACAGTAAGTTCTTACTTAAATGTTCAGTTTGAAAAAGGCTTAATGCCAGCTAAATCTTTTGGTGATAAAGCAAGAGAAGATGTTACTAACACTGTTAATAATATGATTACTGTTGCAAAAACTCTAAAGAATTCAACTGATGAAGAGAATCAAACATATAAACAGAACTTTGATATAAACGTAAGTGATGGGATACGAAATAATAAGGTAAATGTTATCTTCTCTGGAATTCTTCCTCCTAATACAAATTTAATCTTTGATTTTTACCATCCAAGTGGCAAGGGCTTAAGTGCATCTAACATTTTTAGATGCTTATTAACTGCAATTGCATATTATTACGGAACAAACAAGAATAAAGCTTCAATGATAATGACGGTTATCTTTACAGATGGTGCCGTTAAGTCCATTGATTTTAGTTCTTTAATTGATGTCTTAGCCGAATCTGAAAATGACTTTAATAAGAAGATTGAGATTGTAATGACTCGTTTATTAAGCTGTTATTTAACAGGTCTTGCAATGCCACTTCCGATTACAAGAGCTATTTATAGCAGTGTATCTGCACTTAAACTGTCTAAAGAAAAAAATGCTCATGAAACGGCAAAAGATGCTTTTGATTTTGATTATATAACTTTATTGCAATCCATTAATGCCAATGAACTCTTTGTATACGAGCCTGAAGCAAAGTATTTATTTAATACTGAAGATCTATTTGGATCTGACGAAGATTCAGAACAGATACTTGAGCCTAAATTAAATGAAATTCAAAAGAATTGTGTGCAATCCTTATTAGGGCTTTATAAAGCAATTTCTTTAGAAATCTGTAATCAAGCTAAAAATGAAGAATAAGAGAGAAGACCATGGAACAAGTAAAAACAACAAAACCATTAGTTTTAGATTTCGATTTAAATAAGTCCTCTTTAATTGAAGCTTCAGCTGGTACAGGTAAGACCTTTACAATTGGCTATTTGGTTTTAAGACTTTTATTAGGCTCATTCCCTGATATCAAAAAAGAGATAGAAAAAACAAAAGCAGGTCAATTCTCTTCAGTTTTATCAGGTGAAACTCTAAATAATTTAACAAGCCTCTATTTTAAAGGCGAAGAGATTAAAAATTTACCTCCAGCTATAATAGATAAAATTTCAAAAAACTTTGTTAATGAAGGCAAACCTTTAGATATTGAAAATATCTTAGTTGTGACATTTACAAATGCAGCTGCTGCAGATTTAAAAGCAAGAATTCTAGCCTGCATTCATGAGACCAGAGTTGAATTTGAAAAAATTCACTCAGAGCAAGATATTGATAGCATCAAAGATGATGTATTAAGGGAAATTGCCTACTATTATTTAGGCAAAAAGAACGTAACAGAAGATCTTGTAAAGGTATATGTAAGACTACTTTTAAAAGCTGAAAGATCGATTGATAATGCATCTATTAGTACAATTCATTCCTTCTGCAATCGCGCTTTAAATCAAGTATTCTCTTTTGAAGCAGGCAAGGCCTTTAATGTTAAGTTAACTACTGATATTAGCGAACAGGAACGAATGGCTCTATACGATGTATGGAGAGAGCTTTTCTATTCTAGTTTTTCTGATGAGGATGCGTCTACTTTAAGAGATGCTATCGATATGTCAGAGCCTGAAAAAATTAATAAAACTGTAGAAAAGCTTAGAAAGGTAAGATATATCAACAAAACTGAAGGCTATTACGGCTTCTGTGTGTCTGGAACATCCTCAGAGTTAACTAAAGAAGAAAAGACAAATATAGATTTAAGAATAAAAAATCTTATTGGAGCATTCCGAATTGATAGTGAGGTCTTTTGGGCAAATGCCGAAAAAGAACTTCAAAACTATAGCATTAACTACCCTAATATTGTTTCTCTGTTAAATGACTTCAATAAAGAAGAGAATAGACCTTTAAGCCAAGATAAAACAATGGCAGGATCTTTATTCCGCACTGCATCAGGATTTGGTGATCTCACAGAATTTGGTAGAGAAGCTTGCTTGTTCTTAGACAAATATATTGAATTTGCAAAAGAGTTACCTAACAAGATTGAAGAATTTACTTCTGATTTAATAAAACTTGCTCAGGTGCGAAAGAAAAAATACACAAATAAAACAACTGATTTAATCGGGGATAAAGAAACACGAGATAGGTTATTAGGTGCAGTTGATGTATTGCTTGATTTTGCAGAAAAAGTTATTCAAGCTCAAAATAAGATTAAAGAGGAATTGCGTGTTCTTGTTGCAATCAAAGTAATCTATAGAATTGACGTCTTGTGTGCAAAATATAATCTTATTTCAAATGATGAGGTTTTACGTCAATTAGCTGTAGCTTTAACGACAAAGAATTCATCTGATGAATTAGCATCTCTTTTAAGTACTCGTTATCCTGTAGCCATGATTGATGAGTTCCAAGATACCGATCCTGTTCAGTATGAAATCTTTAGCAAGCTTTATCTAAATGAAACAGCAAAAGAGCATAAGCATGTATGCTATTTCATTGGTGATCCTAAGCAGTCAATTTATGCATTTCGTGGCTCTGATATTAACTCATATAATAAAGCTAAAAATCAAGTAATCGAATTATCAAAAGATGATGCAAACAGCAAGTGTATCTATTCATTAGACACTAACTACAGATCGACTGTTAATGTCATTGAAGGCGTCAATAAGATTTTCGAAGAAAGTAAAGCAATAGATGAATCTAGTGATGAAGTCCTTGATGAAAAGGTTTTATCTAGAGAATCTTCATACTTAGCTAAACCTTTTGATTACATAAAAGGTGGTGATAGCGGTATCAATTTTACTCCTGTAAAGTCACCTGTAAAAGACCCAATAAATGACCCAAAAAGCGAGATTAATCCAGTTGGTAATGTAAGATTTTTCTTCAAAGATGAAGAATCTACAAAGATTAAACCTATTAGTAACTATTTAAGATGCATCAAATTCGATGAAGAAGATACAAACAGTATAAAAAAAGATATTTTCTTAAATGGAATTGCAAGACAAGTTGCATTGGATGTTAAGCATTGTTTAGATGATGGTCTAATCCTTGAAAAGGGGCAAGAGGCACCTCGCAAAGTAAAACAAAGTGATATTGCTATATTGGTTTCAAGTGGCGATCAAAATAATAGAATCCAGTATTATTTAAATAAACTAAAAATAAAATCAGTTTACTATTCTGATAGAGAGTCTGTTTTACTAACTTCACGAAAGAAATCAAGTGGAGAGTACGAGTCAGAGCCTTCTTTAGAAGCATTAAATGTTTTATTCTTGATGGAAGCCATTTGTGATTACACAAAGACATCAAATTTAGACAGACTTTTAGGATCATCTTTTCTAAAGCTAAATGCAAACAAGTTCTTTGAGTTTAAAGCTTCACCTGATTTTGATAATGAATTTGTAATTTTAAGAGAATGCAAATCAAAGTGGGAGCAATATGGATTTAGTACTGCTTTCTCACATTTCTTAAATAAGCATGCAAGTTTGAAGAACATTTTAACCTCTGGCAATGGCGCAAGAGAGTTAACTAACTATTTCCAAATCTCAGAGCTTATTCAATCTCAGAATGCAAAAGTAATTGGTCCAGAGGCTCAGCTTCAATGGTATAGAAATCTAGTTATCAACCATGAAAAGACTGAATTTAGTGAAGATGAAACTAAAAAACGTTTAGAGTCTGAGTTAGATCTAGTGAAGATCTACACTGTTCACAAGTCTAAAGGATTGCAATATCCAATTGTATTTAGCCCATTTTTACAGGTAGATATCTTTGTACCTAGTGCTAAGGATATCGATCCATACTATAGTAAGGCAGAAGGCCACGTTGTATACCATATAGTAAAAGAAGAATCTGGTTCTGAAAGTGGAAGCATGAGTGAAAAGATTTTAGCAGATGCTCAAGAAAAGGTCCGATTAGCTTATGTAGCTCTTACAAGAGCCCAGTCTGCAAACTTTATTTATTTATCTAATGAGAAAAAACAAGTATCAAGAAATTATTTTTCAGCTCTGAAGGTAATGTTATGTAAGCATAGTTCTTCTCAAGTTAAAGAGAAGAGATCTGTAAAAACTGTTGTATCAGATAAGATTTTGGCTGATTTGCAGACATTAAAGATTGCAAAAAATATTATTAGTGGAGATTTTTCTAATACAGAAGAACCAATTTTCAAAGTATTAGATGATAATTTCAATATCTCATTTAGTAATGCATCAAATCTTAACGCAAACGACATTAACCAAGAGCAATTACCAAAGCAATATAGTCGGTTAGATAAAGATGTAATTGATAAGAGTGTAACTGTAACTTCATATTCTGCTGTTACAGCAGATGGTCACAACCATAAGTTTGGTGACTCAAATGATGAGCTTGAAGAAAATACTGCCAATAAAGAGGATCAAAGCAAAGATCTTGATTTAATTAACTTTACGTTCCCTAAAGGCTCACATGCAGGTGATTTCCTACATAAGTTAATGGAAGATTACTTAGGTTTGGATAACAATAATAAAGACATAGCGACTTTTATTGGTAATCATCTGATTTACGATTATTACAATCTTTTGGGCGGTAAGAATGGCGAAGACGGCTCATTAGATAGCTCCGGTAAGATTGCTAATTTTGTTGAATGGTTCGATCAAATCCTAAAAGCAAATCTAGCTCCAAAAGGTAAAGAAAAGTCTCATGTTCAATTATCAGAATTAGATAATATGCATTGTGCTCGAGAGCTTGAGTACTTTATTCCATGTGTAGATTTTAAAATTTCATCACTAAATAAGATCTGTAAATATTTTTATGAATCACTTCCTACAGACATTCGTCCTAAATTAAAGGCTGATGCTCAATTCCCTCAGTTACAGATTGCAAACTTTAAGGGCTTTATGAAGGGTAGTCTAGATTTGGTAGCTTCATTTGATACAAATGAAGGTAATAAATGTTTCATGATTGACTATAAGTCTAATTATCTTGGTAACAAATTCGAGGATTACACTCCATTAGCAATCTCCCAATCAATCTTTGAGTCTAGATATGATGTTCAGATTTTATTCTATTCATTAGCTCTACATCGTTATTTAGGCACAGTAATTCATAATTACAACTATGAAAGAGACTTTGGTGGAGTGATGTATTTATACCTACGTGGCATGAGGCCAGGAACTGACGATACAAGTACAGGTGTTTTATACGTAAAACCTAAAAAGAAAATTTTGGATCTATTAGATAAGTTATTTAATGGTGAAGAGATTACTGATAGCGAATTTGCAGAGGATAATGAATAATGAGTGCTTTAAACAATGGTTTTCCTCTAACCTCAAAACAACAGGAATTCTCTGACTTTTTGAATGTATTTTCATCAAATAGCAGTGTCAGAGACCTAATTGAAGCTTGTAAGAATTATAAGTTTGTAAAACCGCTAGCAATTTCTATTGGCAAACACTTTTTACATAAATACGAAGACAAATTTACAAAAGAAATCTTCTTTTGGGTAATTGCTCTAACTTTAAAACTTGATGATAACGACATCTGCATAAAGTTTGATAGGGAAGTTGTAAGAACCTTAATTATGGAGAATATTTTAGGTACAAGTCAGGATATTCTACTTGGCAAGAATGGAGAGGGCTGGAAGCTTAACTTTGAGATACTAGAAAGAAATATTGAAAGTTTTATTGATAAGATTTTAAATCTCAAAGATTTATTAAATGCTACAGAGATTATTAGTAAGGATTGTGATGATGTTATCCATCCTCGTCCAATAATAGCCTTTAAAACAGAAGAAGAAAAAGAAACAAGACTTTATTTTAGAAGTTACTTCTTATATGAAACAGCGGTCGCTAAATTCATTAAAAAAGAAGATAGTCTAAGCGATAGTGTCGATAAAGAATACTTAAAAGATACTTTAAATGAGCTTTTTGGCGCGAATACAAAAAAAGTAAACTGGCAAAAAGTAGCTGCTGCCACAGCTTCATTATCTCAATTTAGTGTAATTTGCGGTGGTCCTGGTACAGGTAAGACTACAACTGTATTAAAGCTTTTAATTCTTTTATTAGCTCAAAAGCCAGATGAGAAGCAAAGAATTTTATTAGCAGCTCCTACCGGAAAAGCTTCTGCTCGTATGACTGAATCTATTTTAGGTCAGTTAGCAAGCGAAGATATGAAATCAAAAATTTCTGCAATTAGTGAAAGAATTTTTGGGGATAAGTCAGGACAGGCAATTACAGATGCTATTCCTTCAACTGCAACTACAGTTCATAGGTTAATTAAAATTCATCCTCACATTGAGACTCCTTATTACAATAAAGACAATCCATTGCCTTGCGAAATTCTTGTAATTGATGAAATCTCCATGATTTCGATTAACTTATTCTCAAAGCTAATCAATGCAATCGGACCTAATACAAAAGTAATAATGTTAGGTGATAAAGATCAGTTAAGTTCTGTAGAACCAGGTAAGGTTTTAGCTGATATTTGTTCTTTACTAGATAAAAACCATTCTCCTAATAAGCAAAAGTTAAAGTTAATTAGTGAGATCTCAGGTTATAAGAGTGAAGATTTGGAATTTGAAAAAGATGGCATTCATGTAGTAAGCGATAAGGTTGCAATGTTAATTGACAGTTGGCGCTTTAAATCTACTTCAAAACTAGGAAAGTTGGCTGCCATTGTAAATAATGGCGATTGCAAAAAAATCAGAGCAAACGAGGATAATCTATATTCTCAATGTGAAGTTGATGCCTTAGCATCTAATCTTCCTGCTTTTAGCAAGGATGATGAAGTTACATTAAATTATATTTCACAGGAAAATCAGACAAAGGGTAAATTAACCAAGATTTCATCTTTAATTGCAAAAGATGCAATCGACTTTTACAGCGCCAAAGATGAGTATTTGGATTATCTTTCATCCATTAACTATGCAATTAAAGATAGAGAGCAATCAAAAAATGTTTTCACTCGATTAGATAAATATCGAATCTTATGTTCTAACCGAGAAACTGAATTAGGTTGCGTACAGATAAATTCAAAGGTATTTGAACTTGTAAAATCAAAGTGTCCAACTCAGTTAAGAGCTAAGGTAAGTAATCCAATATTTATGCCAGGTACTGTGATTTTAGTAACTCAAAATGATCTAACTTTGGATTTAAAAAATGGTGATGTTGGTGTGATTGCTTTTGACAAAGACTCAAAACTAAGAGCATTCTTTCCAACAGATGAAAACGAAGAACTTAAGTCAATTAGCCCAGAAAGACTAAATGAATATGAGTATGGCTTTGCGATGACTATTCATAAATCTCAGGGTAGTGAATACCAAAATGTCACAATGGTATCAAGTGTTCGTGAAAATCCTGTACTGACAAAAGAGCTTATCTATACCGGATTAACAAGAGCAAAATCAGTAGAGATTGATAATGTAACCTCTGGTGGTCGTGTTCGAATAATCTCTGATAAGGATGTTTTTATAAACTCCGTTGGTAAGAAGGTACAAAGAGATAGTGGCTTAGCAGTAATGCTTAGATAAATATTAAAAAAAATACATATACAGGACCTTAAGCTCTAAAAAAATCTAGCTGCAAGCCTTTTTC
>CAZEXR010000036.1:0-14725 GCA_964516675.1 uncultured Enterobacterales bacterium
TATTTAAATGCTGTTTTTACTGTATAAGTGGATCAATTTTAAATCGCTGTTGACAGTTTCTTACACTCCTTAATTGAAGATGTTAAAAAAATCATCAAACTTATAGATTCATCTTTTTCAGATTATCCAGAATGTTTTTTAAGAGACCTTTCCTTAAATAAAATTCAAGGCTTAACTAATGCCTATCAAGCCACAAATTTAAAACTTTTTAAAGATTATCTTAAGTCTCTTACTAAAATCTATGCCCTATACCGCACTATATTGCCTGTAGAGGAAATTAAAGTACATAAGTGTCCTAGACCTACACCAATCTTCTTATCAGTTCCTGGTTATAGAATTCTTTATACCAAGATAAGAGAATGGTTCTCTTTTGAGATTTCAACATATGGTTTAAATGATTTTGGTATGAGTGCTTTATTCAAATGTCAGTTGTTTGAATATTATGGACTAATTAAGATCATCAAAAAGCTAGAAGAAAAAGGCTTCACACTTATTGAAAATAAAATGTTTGAAGATAATTACGATGAATGTGATTGTCCTAAATCTGATTTTAACAATCAATATGTCTTTGATAATGGGGATAACTTAAGGGCTAATCTTATTTATCAACCAATTATCCATTCTATTAAATACAACAATATTGGTCTTTACAGAAGCTTATCATCTGTAATATCTAGTATCCAAAAGCTTAATAAATGTCATAAAGTTGAGTGGGATAAATATAACACTAGATTATTTAACAAAATTGATAATGCACCTAATCTAGATGAAGACTGTTATTACACTCCGGATTATTTATTAAGTGTCACAAATAAAAATACAGGAATTACAAAATTCCTAATTATAGATGCTAAAAACAAATTTCCTGAATATGTAGTAGATGAAGATTTGATGAACCTTGTATTTAAATATCAACTATCAATAAAACCTGCAAATAAGAGCGATGTTATATTAGGTATTGATATCTTATGTTCTAAACAGCAGTTTTCTTCGGGTACCGTTAGTCCATTTGAAATGATTAAAAATCCTATTTCAGATAATTACGAAGAAAGCTTTATTAAATTTCATGTTCTACATCCTGCTAAAAACATAGAAAACTTTGAGCTGAACGAAAAGTTGTTTGAGTGAATTAAAAAACCCAAGATTGAATTAACAAACTTGGGTTTTTGATAGATTCAACTAAATCAATCTGATTAGTTGATCTTCTCACGAATACGTGCAGCCTTACCGGTACGATCACGTAAGTAGTATAGCTTAGCGCGACGAACGTCACCACGACGAGTTACTTTGATAGAAGCGATCATTGGTGAGTGAGTCTGGAATACACGCTCAACACCTTCGCCAGATGACATCTTACGAACTGTGAAAGCTGAATTTAAACCACGGTTTCTGATAGCGATAACGTTGCCTTCGAAAGCCTGTAGACGTGTCTTATCACCTTCTACAACCTTAACTTCAACACGTACGGTATCACCTGGGTTAAACTGAGGGATATCAGTGCGGATCTGCTCTTTCTCTAGCTGGTCAATAATTGGGTTGCTAGCCATTTTAATTACCTACCTAAAATAAGTATAAACAAAAAATCTTTAACTCAAACCGTGTTCTTGAAGATAATCTTCAAGTAACTTACGTTCTAATTTCGTAAGTTCACGATCTTCTAGCAAGTCAGGTCTACGCTCATATGTGCGACCAAGACATTGCTGTAAACGCCATTCTCTAATCATTTTGTGATTGCCACTCATCAAAACAGGAGGAACTTTCATTCCGTCTATTTCTTCTGGGCGGGTATACTGCGGAAAATGCAATAAACCTTCAGCAAAACAATCTTCATTTGCGTTTTGAATGTTTCCTAAAACTCCAGGAACCATTCTTGAAACAGCATCGATGATACACATGGCAGGGAGTTCACCCCCTGATAGGACGTAGTCACCGACAGAAACCTCCAGATCGACTTCCTTCTGAAGGACACGCTCATCAATACCCTCATAGCGTCCCGCTATAAGAATTACTGAGCCCCAACTGTGGATATCTGTGACCAACGAGTGAGTAAGTTGTACGCCTTGAGGAGACATACAAACCACTTTGGTACCCTCTGGTGCTTGACTACGAGCTACTTTAATAGCATCTCGTAAAGGCTGTACCTGCATCAGCATACCTGGACCACCGCCGTAAGGCTTATCGTCCACGTTGCCGAACTTATCGTTTGTATAATCACGTGGGTTTATGGCATCGACTTTAATAAGTCCATTTTCACAAGCCCTGCGAGTTACGCCAAACTTAGTTACAGCGTCAATCATCTCAGGAAAGAGCGTTATGACACCAAAATACATTAGTAATCAACGCCCCACTCAACCTCAATTGTCTTTGCAGTGAGATCAACTGCTTTTACAATTGGGCCTACGACATAAGGAATTAAGAAATTTTCTGTTCGTTCCTTAGTCAGGTGGTCAGAGGGAGATACTTCTAATAAAGGAGCAGCTCCGTAATCCCTAATTCTCGATACTTTACCGAGCATTATTCCTTCAAGTCCGATTACCTGACAGCCAATTAAGTCTGCTAAGTAAACAGTACCTTCAGGTACAGGAGGTAGGCTAGAGCGCCTAATCCCAATTTCAGCTCCCGCAATAAGCTTTGCTTCTTCAGGAGTTGATACCACATCAAGCTTGACAATAAAGTCATTGCCGTGTGGCTTATATTCTTCAACCTGGACCTCACGCCATTCCGCCCCGCGTTGACGTATGAACCATGGCGAGTAGTCAAAAAGGTCCTCAGGTTGTTCTGTGTATGAACGAACTTTCATCCATCCATGCACTCCAAATGATGAGCCTAAAGCTCCCATTGGACGCGGTGTATCAGCCAAAGCTAATTAAGCCTCTGCAGACTCAGCTGCAGCTGCTGCTGCCTTAGCTTCTGCTGCAGCTTTCTTAGCAGCAATAGCTTCCTCGTGCTTATCAGCCTTAGCCTTTGAAACAGCCTCTTCGCCCTGCTCAGCTTCCCATAGAAGACGCTGAACACGCTCTGAAGGTTGTGCACCCTTAGCGATCCAAGAGTTGATAGCTTCTAGATCTAGGCGTAAACGAATTTCTTTACCGTTAGCGATAGGGTTGTAAATACCAACCTGCTCGATGAAACGACCTGGTGCTGCAAAGCGCTGGTCTGCAACAATTACGTGATAAAATGGACGCTTTTTCGCACCTAAGCGACGTAAACGAATGACTACCATTTCGCATTACCTTTATTTAGTTAATAAAATCATGGTAACAAATTATTACCATACAAAAACAGTTGCATAATTTTACACTTTTTTCACAAAAAATCAAGATTATGTAACACAAATTAATATTTATAATATATCAAGGTCCGTATTATAGACCTTAATACTTAATAAACATCAAAATTAGGCTAAGAAATTAGCGACGGAAGAAGTTACCCATGCCGCCCATGCCACCCATTTGACCCATCATGCCTTTCATAGCACCAGCCATCTTACGGATACCACCCTTACCCATCTTCTTCATCATTTTTTGGGTCATTTCAAACTGACGAAGTAATACATTAACTTCGTGAATTTCAACACCTGCACCCATAGCAATACGCTTTTTACGTAAGCCTTTAATGATTTCAGGATGGATACGTTCTTTCTTTGTCATTGAGTTAATGATAGCTTCCATGTGACTTACAGACTTATCATTAACTTTATCTTTAATCTGATCTGATAAACCACCCATACCAGGTAATTTATCTAATAGGCCGGTCATACCACCCATTTTTTTCATTTGAGCAATCTGATCTCTAAAGTCCTCAAAAGTAAAGCCTTCACCTGACTTAATCTTTTGAGCCATCTTTTTAGCTTGTTCAACGTCGGTATTACGTTGTAAATCCTCAATTAGGGACAATACGTCGCCCATATCAAGAATACGGCTTGCAATTCTATCTGGATGGAAAGGCTCAAGAGCTACGATTTTTTCACCAAGACCAATAAACTTAATTGGTTTACCTGTGATTTCACGAACAGATAAAGCAGCACCACCACGGGCGTCACCATCTGCTTTAGTTAAAATCACACCAGTTAAATCAAGAGCTTCACCAAATGCTTTAGCAGTATTTGCAGCATCTTGACCGGTCATTGCGTCAACGGTAAATAAGGTTTCAACAGGATCAACTAATGAGTGTAATCTCTTAACCTCATTCATCATCTCTTCATCTACAGCAAGACGACCTGCTGTATCTAAGATCATTACATCATAAGCACGAAGTTTAGCTTCTGTAAGAGCAGCTGTTGCAATGGTTTCAGGTTTTTCTTTTGGATCTGAAGGATAACAATCAACACCAATTTCTGTAGCTAAGGTCTTTAACTGATCCATAGCTGCAGGACGATAAGTATCAACAGATACTAATAAAACTTTTTTATTTAATCTATCTTTTAAATAAAGAGCAAGCTTAGCTGCAGATGTGGTTTTACCAGCACCTTGTAAACCTGCTAATAAAATTACAGCAGGTGGCTGATGAGCTAAGTTAATTTCACTTGTCTCACCGCCCATAGTAGCAACTAATTCAGAATGAACAGCTTTAATGAATTCCTGGCCTGGAGTTAAGCTCATGCTTACTTCAGTGCCTAAGGCTCTTTCTTTTACTCTTTGAGTAAAGGACTTAACAACAGGTAGAGCTACGTCAGCCTCTAAAAGAGCTGTACGAACTTCACGAAGGGTATCCTTGATATTATCTTCAGTGATACGACCTTTGCCGCCAATATTTTTTAGGGTACGATTAAGTCTTTGTGTAAGATTTTCAAACATTATAAATGCTCTTTAAAGACACCTTTTAGGTGTGAATAATTCAATAATTCATTGATTATAACAGATATGTGAATTGATACCAAAAAAGCCGAAAAATAGATTAGAAAGACCTAGCTTAAAATAGCTCACAACAAATTTTACTAGGTAAAAAATAGAAAAAACCTCGCTATATTTCTATAACGAGGCAAATTATCAAACAAACAATAATCTAGTAATCAGGCTCAAATGCTTCATTTCTTGCAATAACATTTGGCGGTAAATGTTTTTTCAATTGTGTCTCTAAATATGCCTTTTTAGCTTTCGAGTAATCATCATCAAAATCTGAATGGTATAGCCAACCAAAAGCTTCTTCATAAAGTGATGGTGAGCCATATCCACGAATTAACATATCAGCCCAGTTAAGACGGGCTGTTTTTGAACCTAAAGCAGCTGCTGTATGCATATACTGCTCAGATACATTCATGTTCTTAGAGACGCCGATACCTCTTTCATAATAGGTAGCCATCATCATCATGGCAGGAGCATATCCTTCATCGGCAGCCATTCTAATGTAACCTAGACCTAATTCTTTATCTAAACGAACACACATGCCACTAGTTAGCATCTGTCCCCAGGCATACATGAATACAGGACTTTTAACTAATCTAGCTCTATCTTCGATATCGGAGGTAAACTGGCATTTATCTAAGTTTTTTACAATCGCCTCAAGATTATTATTCTCAATGATAGAATTCATCTTGTCAGGTGAGTACATTTCAATGTTCGCACCATTAGGATCAGCAACTACACTTAAATCTAACGCTTCTAAAGAATCTCTTGCAACCATAGCTTTAGTGCTAGTTACCATGTCATATTTAGTAGCATTTGCTGCAAAGGGTAACGATACAAACGCAAAGCATAAAGCTAGCGCTATAGTGCTAAGCTTACATTGACTTTTCATTGCCCCTCCACAAAATTAAAATAGCCATCTATTCTTCTAT
Organism: uncultured Enterobacterales bacterium; assembly: GCA_964516675.1. GTDB lineage: Bacteria > Pseudomonadota > Gammaproteobacteria > Enterobacterales > Succinivibrionaceae > Succinivibrio. The sequence continues at coordinate 5,777 of CAZEXR010000036.1, forward strand.
GTTTTAATTATAGAAAATAAAAATAAAAATATTCATTTTTTTATATTCCTAACGTCTAATATATTGTTAGGACTATTTAAATATTTCCTTATACACTTTATATTTCGGCAAAAGTACTATAAAAATTTAGTATTAATTCCTATTTATCTTTTTATTAAAAGATAACGCTTTGATTTTATGTAAATATTTTAAATTTACAAAGCTTAACAAAAATCATATTCGTAAAAAAAAGAAAGGGCTCCAAAAGGAGCCCTAACTTAATGAGTAATTTTTAAATTACTTGTTCTCTGCAATCCACTTAGTTGCAAAGTCAACACCCTTCTTGATGTTAGTTGCAAGCTGAGGAATTGCTTCGTCGATTAGAGTCTGCTCGAAAGCTGAAACCTTACCGTAATCTAGAACTGATTCCCAACCATTCTTACCAAATACAACGCCTTGAGCGAAGAATGGAGATAGCTTTGAACCGCCTTCAACGTAAGCGTATTCATTAACACCAGGAGCACCTAATAAGCCCTGAACAACCTTAAGAGCAAAACGAGCACCAGCTGTTGCCATAGATAGAGTTGCAGAACCTGCACCTGCCTTAGCATCAACAACTTCAGTACCAGCATTCTGGATACGTGAAGTTAAAGCTTCGATACGCTCAGCAGAAATCTGCTCGTGACCGATAACCTGTGATAATAGAGGGATAATAGTTGTACCTGAGTGACCACCGATAACTGGAACAATGATCTTCTGGTTTGAAATGCCCATCTCAGCTGCTAAGAAAGTCTCTGAACGTAAAACGTCTAGAGCTGAAACACCAAATAGACGGTGCTTATCGTAAACGCCTTCAGCCTTTAGAACTTCAGCTGCTAATGGAACAGTTGAGTTAACTGGGTTAGAGATAATGCAGATGCATGCCTTAGGGCATACCTTTGCACAGTTACGAACTAAGTTAGCAACAATGCTTGCATTGATGTTAAATAGATCATCACGAGTCATACCAGGCTTACGTGCAACACCAGCTGGGATTACAACAACATCAGCGCCATCAAGTGCCTTTGGTAAATCATCACCAGTGAAACCATCGATTTCTACATCTGTAGGAATGTGGCTTAAATCAACTGCTACACCAGGTGTAAATGGTGCAACATCATATAAACTTACCTTTGAACCTGCTGGTAAGTTATTCTTTAAAATCATTGATAATGGCTGACCAATGCCACCTGCTGCGCCTAAAACTGCAACTTTCATGTGTTACTCCTAACAAAACATTTAGTAGATAGTCTACTTAAAAGTATAAATAAAATTCTTGAACTAATATTTCTTTAGCTATTATAGCAAAGTAATTCAAATGTTTCCTTATGTTGCATAATATACAATTCTATACTGTGATACTTGATAAAAAAAAGCAGAGTTAGAACTAACTCTGCCTTTTAAAATATCAAAACTATTTGATTATGCTAAAAAATTAGTGAGCAAAATCTAATAAAGCATATAGCTTATTTTCTTTACCAATCAAACACTTTGTGTTTTCAAAGTATTCTTCTACTGTAGGTAAATGACCTAATTTAGCAGTCACAGCAGCTAGTTCTGCACTACCTAAGAACACATTTGCACCATTACCTAAACGGTTAGGGAAATTACGTGTTGAAGTTGAAATTACAGTAGCGTTATCTGCTACTCTTGCTTGATTACCCATACATAAAGAGCAACCAGGAATTTCAATTCTAGCACCAGCTTTACCAAGGATTGATAATAAGCCTTCATCAGATAATTCTTGTCTATCCATACGGGTAGGAGGAGTCATCCATAGACGAACCTTAGCCTCACTCTTTAAATCCTTAAAGATTTCAGCAGCTGCTCTGTAATGACCGATATTAGTCATACAAGAACCTACAAACACTTCATCAATCTTAGTATTAGATACACTAGATAATAAACGAGCATCATCAGGATCATTTGGAGCACATACGATAGGCTCTACAATCTCATCTAGGTTAATCTCTAGAACCTCTGAGTAAGAGCAATCTTTATCAGCCTCAATTAAATTAGGATTTGCAAGCCATTGCTCCATTGCATCAGCACGAGCAAGTAAGGCTTCTTTAGTCTCATAGCCATCATTAGCCATCTTTCTTAGTAAAGCAATATTTGAGGTTAAATATGTCTTAACAGACTCTTTTGATAACTTAATTGCACAGGCTGCAGCAGAACGTTCAGCTGAGGCATCTGCTAATTCAAAGGCATGTTCAACGCTTAAATCCTCAAGACCTTCAATTTCGATAATCTTGCCTGAGAATACATTTTTCTTACCCTTTTTCTCAACGGTTAATAAACCTTTTTGAATAGCAAAATAAGGGATAGCATGAACTAAATCGCGTAAAGTAATGCCAGGCTTTCTTGTGCCAGTAAATTTAACTAAAACAGATTCAGGCATATCAAGAGGCATGATACCAGTTGCAGCTGCAAAAGCTACAAGACCAGAACCTGCTGCAAATGAAATACCTAAAGGCATACGAGTATGAGAATCACCACCTGTACCTACAGTATCAGGTAGACACATTCTGTTAAGCCAAGTGTGAATTACACCGTCACCAGGATTTAGAGCAACACCACCACGGGAATGCATAAACTTAGGCAAGGTTGAATGAGTCTTAACATCTACAGGTTTTGGATATGCTGCTGTATGGCAGAAAGACTGCATTACCATAGGAGCTGTAAACTTTAGACAAGCTAAATCAATTAACTCATCACGAGTCATAGGACCTGTAGTATCTTGAGAACCTACAGTTGTAATTACAGGCTGACAGTATTGACCAGGTCGAATACCGTCAACACCACAAGCACGACCTACAATCTTTTGAGCACGAGTATAACCGCCTGTTGCAGTTATACTTGCAGCTTTAGCAAATACATCAGATTGAGATAATTTTAAGTACTTACGAGCTTTATCAGTTAAGTCTTTACCAATAATTAAAGGAATACGACCACCAGCTCTTACCTCATCAAGTAAAGTGTTAGTCTTTAATTCAAACTTTGATAATACAGCGCCTGTCTCATGATTAGTGATAGTGCCAGAATAAACATCTAAATCTACAACATCACCACTATTTAATGCAGAAACATCAGCTTCAATTGGAAGTGCGCCTGAATCTTCTAAAGTGTTATAGAAAATTGGAGCAATTTTGCCACCAACTACAACACCACCTGCTCTCTTATTAGGTACGCCTTCAACGTCATGGCCAATATGCCAAATCAAAGAATTAGCAGCAGACTTACGAGATGAACCTGTACCAACTACATCACCTACAAATAGTAATGGATTACCTACAGACTTTAACTTTTCAATGGTGCTAATAGGACCTTTTACGCCTTCAACATCAGCCTTTACATCATCTCTTGAGATTTTATACATAGCTAAAGCATGTAATGGAATATCAGGACGAGACCAAGCATCAGGAGCTGGAGAGAAATCATCAGTGTTAGTCTCACCTGCTACCTTAAATACAGTTAAAGTAACTTTTGAAGGATATTTATCTTTTGAGGTAAACCAAGTAGCATCAGCCCATTTTTCAATTAAAGCACGAGCATTTTGGTTACCTTTATCAGCTAAAGCTGCTACATCATCAAATGCGTTATAGATTAAAAGAGTATGCTCTAAAGCATATTGAGCATCCTTTGCTAACTCTTTATCTTCAAGAAGTGAGATTAAATAGCCAACATTAAAACCACCTTTCATGTTGCCAAGAAGCTTTACAGCTAATTTCTTATCAACAATTGGGCTTACAGCTTTACCTGTTGCAATTTCAAATAGAAAATCTGCTTTAACCTTTGAAGAGTCATCTACACCAGGATTTACTCTATCCTTTAGTAAATGCAATAAAGTGTTCTCTTCTCCAATTGGAGGATTTTTTAGTAGAGAACAAAGTTCTTTTGTAAACTCTGCATTTAAAGGAAGTGGTTCTACGCCTAAGTTTTTACGCTCAAGAGCCATCTCAAAATATTGAGTTAAATAATTAGCCATAAGGGGTACACCTTTTGTATTAACGGATAGAGCTCCAGTCAAACAGAGGACCAGGATCGGTCTTGCGTCCAGGGGCTACTTCATCATGTCCAGCTATATTGTTGCCAATCTCTTTGTATGTGTCTTTTAGAAGTGTTACCACTTCTTTTAAAGTTTTGTATTGCTCTATAGTGTATTCACAATCTTCACATCCCTCAAGCTCAATGCCAATTGAGTAATCATTGCACTCTTTATGCCCATTATATGAGGAACGACCTGCATGCCATGCTCTATCTAGGAAGGATACAAATTGTGTAATCTGACCTTTTCTATTAATAAAAAGGTGAGTTGAGACTTCAAGAGGAGCTACATCTTTAAAATAAGGATGTGCGTTTTCATCAAGGTTTCCTGTAAATAAATTATCCACATAATGACCGCCAAATCGCTTAGGAGGTAAAGATATAAAGTGAATAACAATTAAGGAAATTATCGTGCCTGAAGGACGGGAGCCAAATCTTTTGGTAGGAACTTGGCGGACTATTGAATCTGTAGATGATAGCCAGCCAGATTTAATTTCAAGCACGTATAACTCTAATTAGAAAGCGCCAATTGCCTTTTTTGTATCCAAAAAGTCAATTGCGTGAATTTGAGTTTTAACTTCATCGCTAAATGAAATAATTTCAAAATTAGCAGTGTCTGCTAATAAAGCACGTAGTAAACGGTTATTTAAATCATGACCTGTCTTATATGCTTTAAAATTACCTAGTATGCTATGACCATCCATATATAGATCGCCAATTGCATCTAAAAGCTTGTGTTTAACAAACTCATTTTCATAACGTAAACCATCAGGATTGATAACTCTATGGTCATCTAAAACCACAGCATTATCAAGAGAACCACCTAGTGCTAGATTATGAGCATGCATAAACTCAACATCACGCATAAAACAGAAGGTTCTAGCACGAGATACTTCTGAGGCAAAATTCTCGCCAGTAAAAGGCATAGCAAAATGTTGCTTGTCTTTATCCATGGCAGGGTGATCAAAATCAATTTGAAGATCTAAATTAAAACCACTCTCTGAAGGAGTAAGCTCTGCCCACTTACCATCATTTTCAACACGAACTTTACGAGTAACGCGAATGAACTGTTTTGGTTCTGATAATTCTTTAATTCCAGTTGAGGCAAATAAATAGATAAATGGTTGAGCAGAACCGTCCATTACAGGAATTTCAGGAGCATTTACATCAACATATAAATTGTCGACACCTAATGCAGAAAGTGCTGCAGTTAAATGTTCTACTGTTGAAATTCTTACACCAGCTTCATTTACTAGTGCTGTACATAACTGGGTGTCACGCACACAATCTGCTGAACACTTCATGGTCACAGCAGGAGACAAATCTGTTCTTGTATATATAACGCCTGTGTTTGCAGGAGCAGGTCTAAAAGCAACCTCAACCTTAGCACCGGAATGTAAACCGATACCTGTCATTGCTACAGGTTTTAGGATTGTACGCTGATTGATCATTAATATACCTCATACCACTTTAGTGCAATTATAATACAGATTTGCGATCTAGTGAGCATTTTTAAAAATTCATTATTATGAAATTTATTAGTTTGCCATCTCAATCATTGAAAGTAATATTAGGATTTAAGCCTTAGTAATAACTTAGCGTTCAAAAAAAGATAAAAAAAACCTTCTTGATAAAATTTATCAAAAAGGTCTTTTCTAAAAAATGAAATCTTATTCTAAAGCTTTCTTAATAGTTTGATACATAATTTCTGTATCAATAGGTTTAGCGATATGTCCATTCATACCAGTGGCGATTGCATCAGCTACATCCTCATTAAAGGCGTTAGCTGTCATTGCATAAATAGGGACACTCTTAGCATCTTTTCTATCAAGAGTTCTAATCTCTCTTGCTGCCTTTAGACCATCCTTAATAGGCATCTGAATATCCATTAGAATAATGTCATAGGCACCGACATCAGATGCGACGAACTTATCAATAGCTTCCTGACCATTTACAGCATAATCAGTTTCCATATGAACCATCTTCAAAAGCTCAAGTGCAATCTCACGATTTAGCTCATTGTCCTCTGCTAATAGAACCTTATGTCCGCTAAAGTCATAACTATTTGGTTTAGCACTTCTTTCAATGTATTTACCGCCAGATAATTTCATCATTAAGTTAAATACAGTTGATTGGAATAAAGGCTTAGTTACAAAGTAATTTGCACCAGCTGAAGTTGCTTCATCGTGACACTCTGAAACACCATAAGCTGATACAATAATAATTACTGTATCAGGGTCAAATTCTTCTCTAATCTTTTTAGTAATATCAATGCCACTTAAACCAGGCATCTTCCAATCAAGCAAACATACATCATAACCATCGTCGTTATCATAGCTTTGCTCTAATAACTTAATCGCCTCATCACCGCTTTTTGCTGTATCAAAGCGAACACCAATGCGAGATAGAACGAGTGCTGTGTATTCAAGGGATGCTTCATCATCATCTACAACTAAAGCATGAATATCTTTTAACTCTTCTTTAGTAATAGTATGTGTATCCTGACCTTTATCAAATGGCATATCTACAGTAAATACTGTTCCTTGTCCTTGAATAGAATCCACTTGGATAACACCATGCATCATCTCAACTAAGTTTTTAGCAATGGATAAGCCAAGTCCACTACCACCAAATTGCTTAGCTGTATTAGCACTTTCTTGTTCAAATGGTTTGAATAGACGTGTTAACATCTCTTTTGACATGCCAATGCCAGAGTCCTTTACAATAAAGCGTAGGAAAACCTGTCCAACATTTGCAGTGGTCTCTGTTACAGTTACTGTAATTTCTCCATGCTCTGGAGTGAACTTATAAGCATTTGATAATAAATTCATTAAGATTTGGTTAACACGTAAACCATCACCTACTAAATTCTCATGAATAATCTCTGAGGTGACCATTTCAAAATGAACATTCTTTGTACGACATTGTGCGTAGTAAATGTTTGATAATGATGTTAATAGCTCACGGATATTAAATTTGTCATGTGCAATTTTAAGTTTCTCACTTTCAATTGCTGACATATCTAGAACATCGTTAATGATATTTAGTAATAACTTAGAGGATAAATCAATCTTAGTTAGATAATCTTCAATTCTCTCAGGTTCATGAGTATGCATCTTACCAATTGCAGTAAGACCTACGATCGCATTCATAGGAGTACGAATCTCATGACTCATTCTTGATAAGAACTGGCTCTTAGCAACACTTGCTCTTTGAGCTAAACCAACAGCATCACCTAATTGCTTATTCTTAATGTCTAAGTCCTTATTCTTTTCAGCCTCAATATTACGAGCACGTAATAATAAGAAAAAACAAATAGTAGTTAGAACTAAGAATACCGCAATAAGTAACTGATATTTATATATAAAATCAAATACTGTAAACACATAGTGGTAATTGGTTGTGTTCTCAATTACTACCTGATTTAACACATCTCTATCAATTGACTTAATAGCTTTATCAAAGATTGTTCTAATCTTATCTGCTTTGGCTGGGTCTTCTAAAGGATTTAAGAGAGCAATAGATAGATTTTCACGAACCTCAGTCATTAAGTTAACATTTAAATTGCTATACTTTGGTTTTTCAATTGCTCTATCGACAATGTGACGATTAAGAACAACCGCGTCAACGTCATCCTCAAGAACAGCATCTAAACAATCATTAATTGTTTCAAAAACCTTAATGTTAAAGTTAGGGTAATCTTTTTTAATAACCTTACCCATTGAAGCATTAGTTACAGGAAGACCTACTGTAATTGGACTATCTTTAGAGAAAATAGTAGTTTTCTTTGCAACAACAACCTTATCAAAGTTTAGATATGGAGTTGTAAGTAAATAGTTTGGCTCTTCTCTATTTGCATCGTTAAAGTCTACATTTGCTAAAGCATCTATGTGATGTTCTGATAGATAAGAATGAGTATACTCATCAGAAGGAATTACAACGTAGTTAAATTTAACATCTAAATAATCTGCGATTTTTTCAAGAATATCAGCTGATATACCTTTAAATTTATCATCCTTTGGATCCCAATCTGAAAGAGGATAAAAGTTATCCTGCAATGCTATAGTAAATCCATCTAAATTCTTTTTAGCAAATTTAATCTCTTCATATGTCATTTCTTGATTTGAATAGACAGGGAAATACTTTGACTCAAGTTCTGCAATATAAGCTGGGTTATTTGCAAGAATTTTCATCATAGCTAAATCTAAAGGATCTAATATTTCCTCGTTTCCCTTTTGAGAAATATAGTAAATAGGTAATAAAGAGAACCAACCTAAAAGCTTATATTTGCTTGATGCAAACATAATATTAGTTACAATGGCATCCACTTCATTAGATGCTAAAGCAGCTGAAAGCTCAGTAGTATTTGCATAGAATTTTAGCTTTGGAGCTATCTTATGAGCCTTAGTGTATTTTTCAACAAAAACCTTTGCAAAAGTCGAAGGAACAGCAACACCATAGGTAAGCTTGTTCATTGAATTAAAGTCTTCGTATAAAATTTGAGAATCTGAGTGGGTATAAATTGCAGCAGCTTCTGTTCCTAAATAAATCTTGGCGTAATCAAATTTTGCACGAAGTAAATCTGTAAATTGAGCAGGAGCTAAAAGGTCAATTTCCTTATTTTCAAGTTTTTTGGTGGCTTCTACCCAGTTATTACAATCAATAAATTCATACTTCCAATGTGTATACTTTGCAATTTCATTTAGAAAATCAACGTTATATCCTTTGTGATATCCATGTTCATCATATGATTGAAATTGACCTAGAGAGAAATAGCCTACTTTTACTGTTTTTTGCTGAAAACCAAAGGATAAGGCACTATAAAAAATTAAGCATGCAACTAATAGATATCTAACAAAGACACTTATTTCTTTTTTTAAGTTA
>CAZEXR010000037.1:0-1021 GCA_964516675.1 uncultured Enterobacterales bacterium
ACTCTATCAAAGAAAAATGATGTTTTACTTAGGTAAAAGTTGAAACTATAAAAAACAAAAGCCCCCTTCTTTGCTAAAAGAAGGGGGCCTACTTGCAGTTATGAACTACTAACCACCAAAGTTATCGAATAGGATATTCTCGTCTTCAACACCTAGTAAATGTAGCATATCAACAGCTGACTTAGACATCATTGGAGGGCCACACATGTAGTACTCACAATCTTCTGGATTCTTATGATCACGTAAATACTGCTCGTATAGTACGTTAGCAATGAAGCCAGTTAAACCAGTCCAGTTATCTTCAGGCTGTGGATCAGATAGAGCTAAGTGCCAAGTAAAGTTAGGATGTTCCTTAGCTAACTGATCAAACTCATCAGCATAGAATACTTCGTTCAATGAACGAGCACCATACCAGAATGACATCTTGCGTTTTGAATCTAATCTCTTTAACTGATCAAAGATGTGTGAACGCATAGGAGCCATACCAGCACCACCACCGATGAATACCATTTCATTTTCAGTTTCGCGAGCGAAGAACTCACCAAATGGGCCAGAAATAGTAACCTTATCACCAGGCTTTAAGCTCCAAATATATGAAGACATGATGCCAGGAGGAGCTGATGGATTGCAAAATGGAGGTGTAGCAATACGTACGTTTAGCATGATAAGACCCTTTTCACCAGGGTAGTTAGCCATAGAGTAAGCTCTAATGGTTGGAGTATCTACCTTAGTAACAAGCTTATCAAAACCAAAGTGAGTGAAAGCACCCTTAAACTGAGGCTCAATATCAAAATCAGCATACTTTACAGTGTGAACTGGAGCTTCGATCTGAATATAACCACCAGCGCGGAATGGAACATCCTCACCATCAGGAATACGTAGACGTAACTCTTTAATGAATGTAGCAACGTTGTGGTTAGAAATAACCTCACATTCCCACTTCTTAACACCGAAAACTTCTGCAGGTAATTCGATATTGCAGTCGTCTTTAACAGTAACCTGACAAGCTAAACGCCAGCCT
>CAZEXR010000037.1:1031-14721 GCA_964516675.1 uncultured Enterobacterales bacterium
CCTTCTTTAATCTCTTTCTTTGAGAAATGAGAGTACTCGATAGGTAGAACGTTACCGCCGCCTTCTGTTACTTTAACTTTACACTGACCGCAAGCACCACGACCACCACAAGCTGATGATACGAAAATGCCTTTCTCTGATAAGTCATTTAATAACTTACCGCCAGCAGGGCATGTCATGCCTAGCTTAGGATCGCCGTTAACACCGATAGTGATATCACCAGATTGTACTAAGAACTTTCTAGCAACTAAGATCAATGCTACAAGGATAACAACGATAGCAACGAACATTGCAACGCCAGATACAATAGTAAACATGTATCCCCCTTATAACTGAATACCAGAGAAGGACATGAAAGCTACTGCCATCAAGCCTGCTGTGATAAAGGTTAAAGGTAAACCACGAAGACCTGCAGGTGCACTAGCATACTTTAACTTCTCGTTAATAGCAGCTAAGATCACGATTGCAAGAGCCCATGATGAACCAGAGCCAAATGCATAAACTACTGACTCACCGAATGTATATTCACGCTGTACCATGAATGATACACCAGCGAAGATAACGCAGTTAACAGTAATTAGAGGTAAGAAAATACCTAGAGCTGCGTACAATGATGGTACGTACTTATCTAGGAAGATTTCTAAGATCTGAACAATAGCTGCAATAACACCAATGTAGGTGATGAAGCTTAGGAATGATAAATCTAAGCCTGCAACTAATGCATCTGGTTTTAATATGTAAGTATTGATTAAGTTATTTACAGGTACTGCTAATAACTGAACCATGATAACTGCTGCACCAAGACCTGCTGAGGTAGATACCTTCTTAGACACAGCTAAGAATGTACACATACCTAAGAAGAAGGCTAAAGCCATGTTTTCAACGAAAACAGCCTTGATGAAGAGGGAAAGATAATGCTCTAACATTATTAGTACTCCTCTCTGTGAGTATCATACTCAAGTGGTTCTTGTAGATCTTTACGGATTGACTTAACGCCCCAGATTAAAAGACCTAGTAGGAAGAATGAGCATGGTGGCATTACTAGTAAGCCACATGGAACATACCAACCGCCGTTGTTAACAGTCTCAAATATGGTCATACCGAACCAAGTACCTGAACCGAAAACTTCACGGATTGTTGCTACAACGCATAGAACTAGTAAGTAACCAATACCATTGCCTAAACCGTCTAATAAAGATGGAAGTGGCTTTGATTTTAGTGCGAAACCTTCAGTTCTACCCATAACAATACAGTTAGTGATAATCAAACCAACATAAACTGATAACTGCTTTGATAGGTCGTAAGCGAATGCCTTTAAAACCTGATCAACTAGAATTACCAATGATGCGATTACTGTCATCTGAGCAATAATACGTACTGAGTTAGGGATGTAGTTGCGTACGATTGAAATAGCTAAGTTAGCTAATGCACATACAGCAGTTACAGATAAACCCATAACAAAAGCAGTCTTCATGCTTGAGGTAACAGCTAGAGAAGAACAGATACCTAAGATCTGAATCATTACAGGGTTATTTGCAATGATTGGAGTTAGGAAAATCTCCTTTAGACTTGGACCCTTACTCATTTACAATGATCTCCTCTTTTGCAAGTTTCTCTAAGAATGGCTTGTAAGCATCACCTAGCCAGTAAGCTGCGGTGTGGTCAACGCCAACTGATGTTAGAGTTGCACCTGATAGAGCATCGATTTCGAAGTTCTGGTCAGCTGCATTCTTGGTGATCTTGAACTTATAATCGCCAGCTTCGTCAGTTAACTTCTTGTTAACCCACTTTGCTTGCCAATTAGGATTGTCAATTTCACCACCTAAACCTGGAGTTTCACCATGTGAGTAGAAGGTAACACCTAAGATAGTGTTAGCATCTGCTGGAGATAATGCAACATAACCATATACGGTTGACCATAAAGCCTGACCATAGAATGGAAGAATTACACGCTCAACAGTGCCAGCATCATTCTTTGCAAAGTATACAGGCATGTATTTAGCATGACGCATGATACCTGCAACGTCCTGATCTTTAGCAATTGCTACAGATGAATCTGGTTTCTTAGCTAAAGAAGCAAAGTTGTAACCTTCAATTTCATTTGCAGAAACAGCTGAATCTTCTAGAGCGCCAGTTTCAACGTTGATTAAGTGTGACTCAATGTGAGCTTTGAAAGTATCAGCAACAGAGCCTTTAACTTCAAAACCTGAAACCTTCAAGATGTTAATCTGACGGTCGTTTGCAACAGCTGCAACCTTTAGAGGATCTAAAGCAACTACAGCAGATGAAACTAATACTGAGCAAACTAAGCAGAAGGTAACAATAATTACAAAGGTACCTAATACGGAGTCTTTATTAAGCTTAGACACGAGCAAGTCTCCTCTTAATATTACGCGCAGTAGCTAGGTAATCGAATAAAGGAGCCCAGCAGTTTGCGAATAAAATAGCAAGCATCATGCCTTCTGGGTAAGCTGGATTTACGGTACGGATTAAAATAACCATTACACCGATTAGAGTACCAAATGCCCACTTACCTTTATTAGTAAATGAACTTGATACAGGGTCGGTAGCCATAAATACAGAACCGAAAGCAAAACCACCTAAAACTGCATGCCATGCAAATGGCATAGAGAACATGTGGTTAGTAACTGAACCAATCTGATTGAATAGAGTTGCAGTTAAGAATGCACCGATTAAAATACCTAACATGATGCGGAATGAAGCCACACCAGTTGCTAAGATAATTGCAGCACCTACTAAGATCATAGCAGTTGAGCCTTCACCAATTGAACCTGGAATATTGCCTAAGAAAGCATCCATCCAGTTAATTGCGTTACCAGCTGTATCAACTAAAGCCTGTTGTCCGCCTGCTGACCACTGAGCTAGTGGAGTTGCACCAGAGAAACCATCTACTGGAACCCAGCAGTTAGTACCTGAAATTGATGCAGGGTAAGCGAAGAATAGGAATGCACGACCACAAAGAGCAGGGTTTACGAAGTTTCTACCAGTACCACCAAATACTTCTTTACCGATAACAACACCGAAAGAAATACCTAAAGCAGCCTGCCATAAAGGCATGGTAGGAGGAACTACTAATGCGAACACAATTGAAGTAACAAAGAAACCTTCGTTAATTTCATGGTGACGAATTAAGCAGAATAAAACTTCCCAGAAACCGCCCACAGCGAATACAACAGCATAGATAGGTAAGAAGTAAACTGCACCAATTACCATCTTAGAGTATACGCCAGCGTCTGTGCCTAGTGATGCGCCTAAAATCTGTGATACAGCATAATGCCAATCACCGCTAAATAGGCTGTAGCACTGAGTTGCAACTTCGGCAGCATTAGGTAATGAAGCAATTGCCATTACTGTCTGATTACCGATGTTGTAGAAGCCCCAGAACATAGCAGGGAATACAGCAGCCCAAACGATAATCATGATTCTCTTTAAATCAGAGAAATCACGTACGTGAGTCTTACCGGTTGTTACACGGCCAGAGCTGTATAGGAATGTGAAAGTACCTTCATATAAAGGATAGAACCATGCAAGAAGGCCACCCTTTGTAAATAGAAGGGAGAATTTCTTTAATGCATCTAGTAACACTTATTAACCCTCCACTTCGATCTTAGTTAAGCTTCTGCGAAGCAATGGACCGAAGTCATTTTTGCCTGGGCAAACATATGTAGCCAATGCGATATCTTCTTCAGAAAGCTCTAGGATACCTAGTAACTTAGCCTGATCGCAATCATTGATATCAATTGCACGAACAAGCATTGTTGCTTCAACATCAAATGGAGCAAGAACCTTTTCATAACAGCCGATTGGCATGATTGAACGAGGACCGCCATTTAAAGCAGTATTGAAAGTATATGAGCTTGGCTTAATGAAGTTTGCTAAGAATGCTCTAGTAGCTGAGTGGCGGTGTGCACCTAAACCCATCCAGTTTACTAGGAAGAATTCGTTCTTATTGCCTTCTTCAAGAAGTGCGATACCCTGGTGATAACGACCTAGATATGCATAAGGACCTACAGCGATATTACCCCATAGAACTGTACCTGCAATCACACGAACACCGCATGATGAAGGAAGGATTTCGTCACCTGCTAATAATTCAGCAGTTGATGCACCAATTACAGTCTTAACAAGACGAGGCTTCTTAGCCTGAGGACCTGCTAAAGAAATAACGCGAGTATTGTAGAATTCACCTTCAACGAATAAGTGGCCAATTGCGATTACGTCCTGGTAACCGATGTGCCATACAGTCTTAGTCTCAGATACAGGATCTAGAGAGTGAATGTGAACGCCAGCATTACCAGCTGGGTGTTTACCTACGAAGGTCTCTTCTTGTACGTTAGGAGCAGTTACAGAAGGTAACTGAACGTTGCCCTTACATACGTATACCTTGAAATCGCCAATGCGGCTTAACACCTTGATACCATTAGCAAAAGCTTCTGCTTCTGCATCAATGATAACTTTAGGGTCAGCAGCAAGAGGATTGGTATCCATAGCTGTAACAAAAATTGAGTGAGGTAGAGTACCAACTAAAGGTACCTTATCAAATGGACGGGTGCGAAATGCTGTCCACATACCAGATTCAACTAGCTCATCAGTAACTTCTTTTGAGGACAGGCCTAACAACTTGTCAGCAGGAGTTTTTGCAAACTCAACGCTCTCACCGTTAGGATCTACTTCAATCACTAGAGACTGGAATGCACGACGTGCACCTCTGTTGATTGCAGCAACTGTACCTGCAGCAGGAGCGGTGAAGCGTGATCCAGGATTTTTCTTATCTTCAAAGAGAACCTGACCTTTCTTGACTTTCTGACCAGCTTCAACAGACATAGATGGACGAAGACCAACGTAATCAGAGCTAATTAAAGCTACGTGTTTTACGTTAATAGTATCGCTCACCATCTGTTCAGGCTTGCCGCCAATAGGCAGATCCAATCCTTTTTTGATGTTAATCATAGACGGTTCCAATAAAATTAATTTAAGGAGATTTACTCCTATTTCCAACCTATCCTTCAATCAATAGGAAATCTGGCTTCCTTTTGACAAAAGAAGTCACAATTACTACGCAGATAGGTGTACGCGTGAATTTTATCATTTATACGCGCGGTTTTCCATTTCAAACTCAAAGAAATATGCACTAATTCTTAAATGTTAGATATTTGTCTAAAACTAGAAAAATGTCGCAAATTTAAAACGTTTTAATTAAGGTTTAAAAATCAGTGAAATACTAAAAAAAATCAGATGATTTTGAGATTTTTGAGGTGTTTTTTACAAAAAATTAAATATCTTTTAGATTTAATTAAAAAAAATACTTAATCTGTGATATTACTTTTTGCGCCATTAAATGGTGCAACTTTTAGTAAAAGTAACATTCCAGGTATTGCTAGCACAGTGCAAATATAGAAGAAATTCTCCCATCCAAATGACTCTACTAAATAGCCTGTTGTGGCGTTACAAAATGTGCGTGGGACAGCACTTAAAGATGTTAAAAGTGCAAACTGAGTTGCAGCATATGTTTTTGATGTTTTAGCAGAAATGAAAGAGACAAAAGCTGCGGTTCCTAGTCCAGCTCCAATATATTCAGCAATAATAACTAGAGCTAACAACCATATTGAAGGAGCCTCACTCTGCCCTTCTCCTATGTGGGCTAATAGAGCATAACCTAAAATAGTAACAAGTTGACCAAATCCAAAGATCCATAAAGCTTTATTGATACCAATTTTTAACATGATGACACCACCTAGAATGCCACCGATAATCATTGACCAGATGCCACAATTTTTAGCAACTAATCCAATGGTTAGAAGATCATATTTCATATCAATATAAAAAGGTGTAGCAAGAGCTGTTGCCATGGAATCACCTAATTTATAACAGAAAACAAAGAGTACTACCAATAGTAATGACTTGAGACCTTTACGGTTTATAAATTCTTTAAAAGGTTCAATAATTGCTTGCTTTAAAGTATGAGGAGCATCAAGTGTTTCTGGCTCTTTTAAAAAGAAAGAGAGAATAAAGAATGGGATCATGAATGCAGAGGTAATAATAAATACCTCAGTCCATGATATGAATTCAGCAAGAATTAAAGAAAGACCTGCAGGGATTAAACTTGAAGCTCGAGATGAGGCAATAAAAAGAGATGTTCCAAGTCCTAGCTCATTATCTGTTAAGATTTCTCGACGATAAGCATCTATAACAATATCTTGAGTGGCAGAACAAAACGAAAGGATTAAAGTAATAAGAGCAATGATTAAGGTTTGATTTACTGCATCAAAAATACCTACCATAAAGATAGATATGAAAACAAATAGTTGAGAAATTAAAATCCAACCACGTCTGCGACCTAAGTGAAAGGGATTGTACCTATCAACCAAAGGAGACCAAACAAATTTCCAGGTATAAGGAAAAGATGCTAAAGAAAATAAACCGATTTCTTTTAAGTTAACGCCTTCTTTTCTAAGATAGGCGCCAACTAGTGTTAGAACAACAAAAAGTGGCATACCAGAGGCAAAGCCTAAACATAAGCATAGGCCCATTTTTTTTGAGAATATTTGTTTAGCTAAGGCCTTATTCTCAACACTTAAAAGTATGCTCACCTAAGATTATCCTAGTCTCTGAAGTTTTCGTACTGAAGAGGCTGCTCTATCTTACTTTCACGAACTAAAGCGATAGTTGCTTGTAGATCATCACGCTTTTTACCTGTTACGCGAATAATGTCATCATTTATCTTTGCATCAACTTTAATTTTTGCATCTTTGATAATTTTAATGATTTTTTTAGCAAGCTCTTTGTCGATACCTTCTTTAAAAGATACAGACTGAATTGATTTTTTACCAGAACGAGTAATATCACCAAACTCAGCTGCAGTAGCTTCAATATTACGTTTTACTAACTTCATACGTAAAATTTCGTCCATCTGCTGAACTTGGAATTCTTCATCAGCTTCAAGCTTTACTTCGTTCTTTGTTTTATCAAAATTGTATTGAGCATCAACACCTTTAAAGTCATAACGGGTTGAAAGTTCACGATTAGCATTATCTACTGCATTCTGAACTTCGTCTTTTTTTAGTTTGGAAACAATATCAAATGATGGCATAACTATCCTTCCTTAATGCTTAAAATAATCTGTTCAACACATTGAGCATCTAAGCCCTGCTCATGTAATAACTCATCTCGCTTACCCTCTGGGATAAACTCATCTTTAAAGCCTAGTGTCTTAACAATAACTTTAGATTTTTTATTATGAGCAATACAAGAAACTTCCTGTCCAACGCCCCCCTGAATAACACCTTCTTCAAGTGTAATAATAACATCATGGGTGATAGCAAGTTTTTCGACACATTCTACATCAAGAGGTTTAACAAAACGCATATCTACAAGAGTTAAATTATATTGATTTGCCAATCTCTCAAGTTTATGCACAATAGAACCGAAGCAACATAGAGCTATTGAAGAACCCTCGCGTAGAATACTTGCTTTACCAATCTTAATTGTTTCATCTAATGATATAGAAGAAATATCGGTGGTATCTGCACCTCGTTCATAACGTACAACACAAGGCTTATTAGATAAATAGCCTGTATTAAGCATTAAGAACTGCTCTTTAAGATTAGATGGAGTCATAATGATTAAATTTGGTATGCAACGCATAAAAGCTAAATCAAACATACCTTGATGAGTTGGACCATCAGGACCTACCACACCGCCTCTATCAACGGCTAGTAAGATAGGCAAATTCTGAATTGCCATATCATGAATTAAACCATCATAAGCTCTTTGTAAAAAAGTTGAATAAATACCGACAACAGGATGTAGACCGCCTGCAGCTAAACCTGATGCAAAAATCATTGAATGCTGCTCTGCGATACCTACATCAAAAAATTGCTTTGGATATTTCTCACTGAACTCTTCCATTCCAGAGCCTACAGGCATTGCAGGAGTAATTCCAATTACTGTTTTGTCATGCTCTGCTCTCTTACAAAGCCATTTTCCAAAACCTTCTGAATAGGTTACATGATCTTTTGAAATTTTGCTTTCAATACCGCGCTCAGGGTCGAAAGCAGAAACTCCATGGTATTTAGTAGGGTCATTTTCGGCAGGAACATAACCCTTGCCTTTTTTTGTTACAACATGAACAAATTGCAAACCACCAATCTTTTTAACCTTTTGAAGCAGGCTTACTAGCCCATCTACATCATTGCCATCAATTGGGCCTATGTAGTTAAAGCCTAACTCTTCAAACAAAGTACCAGGCATAATCATGCCCTTTACATGTTCTTCAGCCTTTTGAGCTAAAGATTTAATTGAAGGTAAATCAGATAGTAGTTTCTTTCCGCCTTCAACAAAATTTACATAGTACGGACTTGCTAAAATAGAAGCTAGATACTTAGAGATGGAACCTACATTTTTTGAAATACTCATCTCGTTGTCGTTTAGAACAACAATCAAGTCAACATCTTTAGTAGAGCCAGCACAATTTAAAGCCTCGTAGGCTGCTCCTCCTGACAAAGCTCCATCGCCAATTACAGCTACAACTTTGTTATGAGTATTTAAATCTTTTTGTGCTACGGCTAAACCTAAAGCAGAACCTATTGAGGTTGAAGCATGACCTGTTGAAATTAAATCAAAAGGTGTTTCACCTCTCCAAATAAAAGCGTGTAGTCCATCCTTTTGACGAATAGTTCGTAATGCTTCTTTATGTCCTGTAAGAATTTTATGAGGGTATGCCTGGTGTCCCACGTCCCATACTATTTTGTCATTAGGAGTGTTAAATACATAATGTAATGCTGTAGTTAATTCAACCACAGCAAGACCTGAAGCTAAGTGACCTGCAGTCTGACTAACTGTTTGAATAATATATGAGCGCATTTCAGAACATACTGAATTTAACTCATTAACAGGTAGTTTTCTTAAATCCTCAGGAGAATGAATTGTATCTAATAAAGGTGTTGGAATATTGTCTGTCACGTCGCTTAATGGTCTCTGTTAACAGTAAAAAGTGCGAATTCTTTTAATAGACTAGAATCAATATCAATATTTTTCAAGGACTCTATAGCCTTTTGAGCACATTCAGAGGCAAAAGATTTAGCTTGTTCAAGTCCCATCAAAGAAGGATAAGTGCTCTTATCAAGGTTAATATCAGCACCTTGAGTCTTTCCCATAACAGCAGTATCGCCAATTACGTCAAGAACATCATCCCAAACTTGGAAAGCAAGTCCTGTCCAACTAGCGTATTCATCTAATACGGCAAGTTGAGAGTCTGTTACATTATCAGAACAAACTGCTCCCATAAGTACAGCTGCTCGTATAAGAGCGCCTGTTTTTTTAGAATGTAAAAGACGTAGCTTATCTAATGATAGATGTTTACCTTCAGAATCAAGATCAATTGCTTGACCTCCGCACATTCCTGTATAACCTGCTTTTGTAGATAAAATACGGGTTAATTGTGCAATTGCTTTATCTGACAAACCTGAATTTTTATCAGAGATTATTTCAAAAGCTAAAGTCTGAAGAGCATCCCCTGCTAATAAAGCTACGGTCTGCGAAAACTTTACATGAACTGTTTCATGACCGCGACGGAGCTTATCATTGTCCATCTCAGGCATGTCATCATGAATTAAGGAGTAAGCATGAACACACTCAATTGCTGCTGCTGCATAGTCAAGTTTTTCTCTACTCTGACCTAAAGCAAGGCCTGTAGCATAAACTAACAAAGGACGAGCACGTTTACCGCCTAATAATAGACCATATAACATTGCTTCTTTAAGATTTGGCGCTGCATCATCAAGAGACTTTACGTATTTCTCCATAAAGTCATTGGTGCGAGATGCAACATCCTTAGCAAATTGAGTTAATTCCATGCTTACCTCAAATTAGAATTGATCATCAGATTGATTGTCTATTTTCTCAAGAGATATAGAGTCTTGAGCATTTTTTCTTGCAACTTGAATTTGCATAGAAAAATCATCTAATGATTTTTTGCAGGAAACTGCTAATTGCATACCTTGGCTGTAAACTTTAATTGCCTCATCAATTGGCAAACTACCTTCTTCAAGCTTTGTTGTAAGCTCTTCAAGTTCTTTAAGTCTCTCTTCTAGAGAGACCATACGTTTATCAGCCATGGTACTAATTTCCTTTATTATGAACGCAATGAAGCGCCTAGTTTCTCAGATACTGTCTCAACGATCTTAGATGCTAAAGCTTCTACTTCAGCCTCTTCTAAAGTCTTTTCAACATCTTGAGCTACAACAGCTAAAGCTACTGAACGCTTATCACCTAAAGACTCATCTTCAAATACGTCAAAGATCTTAACGTCTTGAACAATCTTGCCACCAATTTCACGGATTAAATCAGTTAGAGCTGACACTGCAATTGACTTATCTAATACGAATGCAAAGTCACGACGAACTGAAGGAAACTTTGAAATTGGGTGATATACAGGAACATTACGCTTTTCTACAGCACTACGTAAAATCTCAAATACACCTACGTGTTGCTTGAAGCCTAGAGCCTTTTGAGCTAAAGGATGTAACATACCAACAAAACCAACCTTAACGCCATTCTTTAGAATATCTGCGCTCTGGCCTGGATGTAAACATTTTTCCTGACTTCTTACAAAGCTAAAAGCTGATGCATCAACAGTTACATTTAATAAAGCTTCAACATCGCCCTTCATATCGAAGAAATCAACAGGACGTGTTTTTTCTGTCCAGTGCTCATCTTCAATATCACCAACAGAGATAGCAGCAATCATAGCCTCTTGAGATACACTATTTTCAGCTGATGCATCAACAATATAACGTAAGCCTTGCTCAAATAAACGAACCTTACGCTGCTGACGATTTGCATTGTATTTTGCAACAATTGAAAGACCTGCAAGTAAGCTTGTACGCATTGCAGATAATTCAGGAGAAATAGGAGTAGTTAGCATCAATGGTTTGATGTCATTAAACTCTGATAAAACCTTAGGATCGGTAAATGAATAGGTAATAGCTTCGTTATAACCTACGTTTACTAATGCCTTCTTGATATCTCTATCTAAAACAACTTCTTCCTTTTCATGAACCATATATAGTTCACTTACAGGAGTTGCATTAGGAATATTGTTATAACCAAAGATACGACCGACTTCTTCAATTAAGTCTTCTTCAATTGCAATATCAAAACGGAAAGCAGGAGATAGACAAACAAAACCACCATCTACTTTCTTAGGTTGTAATTCTAAGTTCTTTAGAATGTTAAATACTGTATCTTCAGCAATCTCAACACCTAATACTTTTGTAAGCTTAGCTAAACGTAAAGTAATTGGTGAGTGCTTAGGTAAGAATTCTTCTGCCAAAGCTTCATTGATAGGACCAGCTTTACCGCCAGCGATTTCAATTAAAAGTGCGGTGGCGCGTTCCATTGCACGACGCTGATTGTCATGATCAACACCACGCTCATAGCGGTGAGAAGCATCAGTATCTAGACCATACTGACGAGCTCTACCCTTGATTGCATCAGGAGAGAAGAAAGCAGATTCTAAAAGAACATCTGTTGTATTCTCATCAATACCAGAGTTTAAACCACCAAAAATACCAGCAATAGCAGCAGGTCCCTTTGAATCAGCAATTACTAAGGTATTATCCTTTAATTTAATTTCTTCGCCAGATAAAACTGTCATAGGTTCATCTTTATGAGCCTTACGAACAATAATCTTGTCATTTAACTTATTTAAATCAAATGAATGTAATGGCTGGCTGTACTCAAGCATAACAAAGTTTGTTACATCAACGATAGGAGATACAGAGCGAATGCCACATCTACGTAGTTTTTCAACCATCCATAGAGGAGAAGATGCCTTTTGGTTTACACCACGAATAACTCGGTCTAAATAACGAGGACAAGCAGCTTTATCTTCAAGTTCTACAGGGAAAATATCAGAGATAGTAGGTTCTACAGCCTTAACTTCAGGATGTTTGAACTCTTTACCTAAAAGAACAGAAACTTCACGAGCGATACCGCAAATACCTAAACAATCAGGACGGTTTGAAGTTAAATCAATATCAATTACGTTATCATTTAACTTAAAGTATTCACGAACATCCATGCCCAAAGGAGCATCTTCAGGAAGTTCTACAATACCATTTGACTCATCTGACATACCAAGCTCTTTATATGAGCAAAGCATACCATTTGAATCTACGCCACGAAGCTTAGCTTTCTTGATATCAATGCCATTTACATGAGCACCAATAACTGATACACAAACTTTTAAACCTGCACGGCAATTTGGTGCACCACATACGATCTGTGTAACTTCACCGTTACCTAAATCAACTTTGGTAACATGCATGTGGTCAGAATCAGGATGCTCTACGCACTCTAAAACTTTACCAACAATAACTTTATTAAAGTCATCTGCTACAGGACCAATAGAATCAACTTCTAAGCCTGCCATGGTGATCATGTCAGATAACTGTTCTGCGTTTAGGTCGTTTGAAACCCACTCATCAATCCATTGCTTATTGAAAATCATTTTTCTTTATCCAACTATGTATTAAGCAAACTGTTTTAGGAAACGTAAGTCATTCTCAAAGAATGCACGTAAGTCATTAACACCGTAGCGAAGCATGGTTAAACGCTCAACGCCCATACCGAATGCGTAACCTACGTATTTGTCTGTATCAATACCCACATTGCGTAATACATTAGGGTGAACCATACCACAACCTAAAACCTCTAGCCATTTACCGCCTTTACGACGTAAATCAACTTCAGCAGAAGGTTCTGTAAATGGGAAGAATGAAGGACGGAAACGAACTTCTAACTCTTCTTCAAAGAACTTTAGCAAGAACTCATGTAATACGCCCTTAAGTTCAGCAAAAGAGGTGTGTTCTTCAACTAATAGACCTTCAACCTGGTGGAACATTGGAGTATGAGTCATATCATAATCATTACGATATACACGACCAGGAGCAATAATTCTGATAGGAGGCTTTTGTGTCTCCATTGTTCTTACCTGAACAGATGAAGTCTGAGAACGTAGTAATAAACCATTTTCTACAGAGAATGTATCCTGTGAAGAACGTGCTGGGTGATTAGGTGGAAGATTTAAAGCATCAAAATTATGATAATCATCTTCAATCTCAGGGCCACCAACTACACTAAAGCCCATTGAACCAAAGATTTCTTTAATTCTTTCAATGGTACGGCTAATTGGATGCTCGTTACCAATATCATGAGTACGACCTGGTAGAGAAATATCTACGGTCTCTTTTGATAGTTTCTCAGCTAATGCTGCATTTTCAATCTGAGCACGACGTGCTTCAACTGCATCAACAACAGACTGCTTAGCAACGTTAATTACAGCACCACGCTGAGGGCGTTCTTCTGCTGATAATTTGCCAAGCTCACGCATAAAGGCTGCAAATTCACCTTTTTTGCCTAAGAAATTTACACGTACAGCATCTAGCTCTTGTAGATCTTTTGCATTATTTGCTGCATTTACGCCATTTAATTTGGCTTCTTCTAATTTGTCCATCGATATATACCAGTATCTAAAAGGACACAGAGTCCTAAAATAAAATATAGATAACTTTGTATTATCGCATTTTTGACGATTAAACGGAAATTTAAATATTAGGATCTAAAAAGATACATTTACTTAAAAATTAATTGAAATATCGAAATAAAA
>CAZEXR010000038.1:0-14539 GCA_964516675.1 uncultured Enterobacterales bacterium
GAGCTTATTTGCTCCTCCACTAAAAAAATTTTGAAGTATATTGACAGATACCGGATTTACGAGACGAGTGGAAACAAAGACGTGAAACTGGTGAGAGTACAGATATTATAGATGATATAGTTTTCGAAGTTGAACTCATTAAGCAAATAGAAATTAATATTGATTACATCCTCATGTTAGTTAAAAAATATCATGATACACATGGCGAGGATAAAGAAATATTAATTACTATCAATAAAGCGATCGATGCAAGCCCAGAACTTAGGAGTAAAAAACAGCTTATTCAATCATTCATTTCTGGAATCAATGAAGTGGATGATGTTATCATTGAGTGGAATACTTTTGTTGCTCAGCAACGAGAGCAGGATCTTGTCGAACTTATTCAGGAAGAAAGACTTAAGTCAGAAGAGACACGTATTTTCTTAGAAATCTCATTTAGAGAAGGTGAGATAAAAACAGTTGGCACTGATATCGACAGAATTATGCCACCAATAAGCCGTTTTGGGGGTGATAGCCGTTCTAAGAAAAAACAAACAGTCATTGATAAGTTAAAAGCTTTCTTCGAGAAATATTTCGGAATCGGTGACTCTTCTAAATTCACACAATAATTGAAGACATTATAGATAAAGTAGAACTGGAGGGTATGATAAATGGGAAGAGGTAAAAGCATAAATCTGTTTTTAATGGACGGAACCGCTACGGGTCGAATTAAGTGTACCCTCGCCAATTGGACAGGTGTTGCATATAAAATCCCACGCACTGAACTAGAGAAATGCAAGGAACGTGATGATTTAAAGCAAAGTGGTGTGTATTTTCTTTTCGGTATTTCTGACCAATTAGGAGACAATGTTGCCTATATCGGTCAAGCTGGAGCAAGAAAAAACGGGGAAGGAATATTGTACCGTCTGCAAGAACACAAGCGGAATCCTGACAAGGACTATTGGACAGAAGCTGTAGTATTCACGACTTCCAATAATTCCTTTGGACCCACAGAAATAAGTTATCTTGAGAATCGATTTTGTAAAATGGCATTAATTGCGAATCGTTACAAAATGCAAAATGGTAATGACCCGACACCAGGTAATATCACCGAAGAAAAAGAAAGTGAGCTAGAAGAGTTCATTGATTACGCTAAGATTGTTATGGGGACATTAGGACATAGAATATTCGAACCTATAGATGCGTCTTCTTCCTTAGTCAATGCCGTTGATCATGCTATTGATAGAGAGCCAGTTTTACACTTGCAGACTAACAAAGCAAAAGCCACGGGTAAAAGAACCAACGAAGGATTCATAGTTTATGCGAATAGCGTGGTTTCTCTCACACCAACTAAAAGTTGTCCTGACCCAATAATTAAGCGAAGAGAGAGTCTAGCAGATAAAATTGATAATTCTGGTATTCTCAGGGAAAACCTATTATTTGGTAGTCCTTCGACTGCGGCTGCTTTTGTTATTTTTTCTAGTGCCAATGGAAATATTATGTGGAAAACAGCCGATGGGCGCACCTTAAAAGACTTTGAGAATTCAGAAATTTAGTTTTTACTTTGGCACTGCAATTTGCTCAAGACATATTGGATAGCCACCAAATCAACTCACCATTATTTTGCCAACCATCTTATCAACTCACTTAGCCATCAGTGGCATATGCTGATGGCTTTTTAATTTCACCAATCTTGGATAACTTCCCTCAAAGCAAAAATCCGTGATTATCCTTCTGGCTTGAAGCCAGAGCTCAAATCACGGAAAGCTCTTATTTACTCACATTTCTACACTCTTACTTTTCCACCCTTGACATCAATACTACCGTCTCAACGTGGGCGGTATATGGGAACATATCAAAGCCCTGTACTGATTTTACTTTAAAGCCTAATGAGGTTAGTGTTTTTACATCTCTTGATAATGATGTAAGTGAGCAGAATATATAAGCTAGGTTAATATTACCTGTGCTCTTAGCAAGAGCTTCACAAGCTTCCTGACCGATACCAGCACGAGCAGGATCGCAAATTACAGCTTTTAAAGACTTATCTTCAACTAACGCAGAAATAGACTCTTTTAAATCTTCAGCTACAAACTGAGCATTAGTAATATTATTTAAAACAGCATTTTCTTTTGCAGCATCAATTGATTCTGAGACAATGTCTACACCAGTTACTTTATTAAAGTTTTTAGCTAAACATAAAGTCATGGTACCAACACCACAGCATAAATCTAAAGCACTGCCTGCTTTGTCGTTTCCGCACCAATCCACAGCTTTTTGATATAAAGCTGAAGCTACAGGATAATTAACCTGTAAGAAGGTATTAGGACCTGCCTTAAACTCAAAATCACAAAGATTTAAGGTAATTGATTTTGTATCAGTAAGAGCAACACACTCACCATCAACAATCTTATTGCCTGTGGTCTTATTTACATTTACAAAAACCGCATCAATATTAAAGTCTTTTGCAATCTTTAAATAATTACTCTTTAAAGAATCGCCAAGCTCGTCTGCTACAACTAAAACAGCTAATTTGCCACCTTGAGTATCACGAAGTAGTAATGAACGAAGAATACCTACGCGCTCAAACTCATCGTAAACAGAGACATTTTCTTTGGTAAACATTTGGCATAAGGCATTAGCAAAAGATGAGAACCATTCAGGCTCTAAATCTGACTTGCTAACCGCAATAATTTCATGACTACGGGCTTTGTAAAAGCCATTGATAATAGAATCATTTTCACAACCAAAGAAACGAACAGTTTTAAATCTGCTAGGTTCATTTAAGTTGCTCTTTACTATATCTAAAGGCTCTATCTTTTTCACACCAGCTAAAGCAAGAGCTTCTTTAATCTTATCTTGTTTACGAGATAAAGATGCTTCATAAGTTAGATTGCCATAAGCGTAAATACCACCTTGAGTTAACTCAAGTGAATTGTCAGCTCTATCTTTAGATTTTTTTATAAACTCAACAATAGTACCAGGTCGACGCTTTGAGCCGTTAGCAAATGGATCACCAATGGAAGCTAAAACAACCTCACCATCAATCACGCCATCTAAATAAATCTCATACTCTTCAAAATGAGCTATGCCCTGACCTTTTTCATTGATTGTTTCTACAGTTAGTTCAACAGGAGATTCATAGCTTGTAAATGGGAAGATTTTTTGCTTTTGTGCCATAATAATTACTAAATAAATTTTTAAAATTCAAAACAAAGATATATATTTGTAAGTATATACCAGATAAAAATATAATGAGATTTCTTTGATATTCACAAAGATAATCTACCGATTAGAAAACCTTTAAGGATTGTCTATGATTAAAAAATCACAATTTATGAATATTGCTTCAATTGCATTGGTTTCAACATTCGCTCTTAGTGCTTGTACAAATCCTACCTCAGAGGCTGGTTCTGTTAATGCTTACTATGACGGTGTAATCACTGGCATGGAAGCAATTGATCTTGATAATAACCAACAAGATTCTACAACTAATACCATCATCGGTGGTGTTGTAGGTGCTTTACTAGGAAATGCCGTAAATGGTCATTCAACAGGTACAGCTGTAGGCGCAGGTCTTGGTCTTCTAGCAGGTTCAGGTATATCTAAACTTGCAGATAGATCTACTGGTATTCGTCTAAGCGTTGATACTGATAATGGACCTTTAATTGTTGATATGCCTTTCTCTTGTAAATATGGTGTTGGCAAAAAAGTTCGCCTAATCTCAGGAAGTAGCACTGCATCTGTAATGGTTGAAGAAAACGGTAAATACGTAACAGCAACACAAGACAAGACTAGTAAGTGCCCTGCTTTATTACAAGAAATTCAGGTAAATTAACATAGAAAGCATGTTCGAAGGTGGTGGCCCATTCCCGATTTGAACGGGAGACCAAACGATTATGAGTCGTCTGCTCTGACCAACTGAGCTAATGGGCCTTTATTCGAACAAGTATTTTACAGATAAGGAACCGTCTAGTCAAGAATTCTATTTATTCAAAATCTGTTTAGATATTGAATCAAACTCTTTAAGGGCATTCATATTGCCCTGATTCATCAAGATTTTTAACGTATTTGCACGAGCTTTAATAGGCTGAACAAGTACATCCTCTATCAAATCGGCAAAATAATCAATTCTTGATTCAAAAGATAACTCTTTGCCAGCTTCAAAACTTAAATTCAAAGGTGCTTCCATTAAAAGTCTTACTGTCTTTTCATATGGAGTATCTCTGGTTAATTCTATGAATTTAGCAGGAGTAATATCAGGATTTTCAAGGATTAAATTAAGTATATCAATAAGTTGTTCACTTCCCTTTACTTCAAGTCGCCTTGTTAATTCTACAAAGGCATCTAAGGCAAACTCATGATAGGTTGTAGATACAATCGTAGGCTGTTGAATAATAAAAGCCATCAAACGACGCATAGGTGTTTTTAAAAGATCAGATGGTACTGCATTTTTTACAGTACTCTGCTCTGCTTGAATTTCAAATTCAGATTTATATGTTCTAACAGGCTCTTCTTTTTGAGATTTCAACATATCATAAAGCTGATTTTCAGAAATTCCAGAAGGCTTAGACAAAAGCTTTAAAGCCACTGATTGTAAAGCAGGTAATGGGATCTTTTTAATAAGTTTAATTGATTCGTGAATAAAGTTAGTTAACTCGTTTGGATCAGTTAAGTTATAGCTTTGAGAATTGTGTAATACTAAAAACTCAGCATAACTCATGGCATTATCAAGATAATCTGTAAAGCCTTGTAAACCTTTTTCTCGTACTAGTGAATCAGGGTCGTGCTCTGGAGGTAGAAAAGCAAAGCTTATCTCCTTACCATCTTGCATGATTGGTGTAATAGTTTCTAAAGCATGCCAAGCAGCATGACGACCAGCACTATCACCATCATAGCAACAAACAATCTTGTCTGTATAACGGAACATAGTTTGGATTTGTTCAGGTGTTGTTGCAGTACCTAATGATGCAACAGCGTAGGTGCAACCTGCTTGACGTACTGAGATAACATCCATGTATCCTTCAACTACAACCATTCGAGCTGGTCTATTATTATTTAGTTGAAGTGTTTCATATAAGCCAAAAAGCTCGTTACGCTTATGATAAATAGGTGTTTCTTTAGTGTTCATGTACTTAGGTTTATCATCACCTAAGGTTCTACCACCAAAAGAAATAACACGACCTCGTTTATCAAAAATAGGGATCATGACACGATTACGGTACATTGAGCGTACGCCATATTGGCTGTTTACTAACATACCAAGATCAATAAGCTTTTTCTCATCTCCAGGATTTTTGCATAAATTATCCTGTAAAAAACGAGGATTAGCAGGAGCAAAACCTAAACGGCTTTTTAAAATAGTATCTTGAGAAAGGCCACGCTTATTTACAAAGTACTCACGACCTGGAGTGCCCATTTCAGAATTTAATACATTAGTAAATAAAGTAGCGCACCTATCCATTAGGTCATAATATTCTTTAAATCTGTCTACTTCATCTTTTGAATGCATTGAGGATTTATCATACTCAATATCAATTCCTGCAAAAGAGGCAACCTCCTCTACAGCTTCAACAAAGCCTAAATTCTTATACTTCATCATAAAATCAATGACATTACCATGCTCTTTACAACCAAAGCAGTAGAACATCTGTTTTGATGGAGTTACAGAAAAAGATGGAGACTTCTCATGATGAAAAGGACAGCAACAAGTATAGTTAGCGCCGGATTTCTTTAAAGGAACATATTGATTTATAAGTTTTTCGATTGCAACATTTGGCAATAATCTTTCGGTGATAAAACTTTTTTTAATAAATGGCATGATATGACCTTCTCTGTAATCTTTTGATATTTTACTTTAGATAGCCATTTTTTAAAAATAAACTTATAAAATTTGCAATGTACGCAAGATTTATCATGTTTTTTTTATTAAAAATCAAAGTGTAATAGTAAATATCTAACGAAAAAGATTATCTAGTTAATAAGCGAAACTCAACTACGTACATACTTATATATCAAAGATAAAAGTATTATACTTTTAACTATAAGTTTTAAGCGAGGAATAACATGTCTGCCTATATCATTGGTGATATTCACGGTTGTTATGATGAATTTTCATGCCTGTTACAAAAGATTAAGTTCAATCCAAAAGAAGATCAATTATTCTTAACAGGAGATTTGATAGGTAGAGGTCCTAAGCCTGTTGAAACTTTAGAGACAATTCTAAAACTAAAAAGAAACAATCCTGATAAAATCCATGCTGTTTTAGGAAATCATGATTTAAATCTTTTATCTGTTGCATTGGGTTACCATAAAGCAAAGAAAAAAGATAACTTAGATGTAATTTTACAATCTGACATTCTCGAAGATGTAAAAGAGTTTTACTTCAACACTCCTCTCGTTTATGTAGATAAAAACCTAAAAATTGCTATAGCTCATGCTGGTGTTTACCCTATGTGGTCACTAGAGGAAGCAGAGTTTCACTCCAATAATATCGCAAAAGTTTTATCCGATCCGTTAAATTCAAAACTCCTACTTTGCAATATGTATGGAGATTCAACATCATTTTTTGATAAAGACTTATTAAAGCAAACCGACCTTCCTTATTGGAGATTTGTAGTAAGTGCTTTTACAAGAATGCGTCTTTGCAATGACAAACTTGAACTAGATTATGGTCATTCAAATTGTACAGTCAAAGAAGCATCAAAAGACAACATCTACCCATGGTTTAAATATGGAAAACCATATTTATACAAAAAAGAAGCTTATAAGCTTTTCTTTGGCCATTGGGCAGCACTAAACGCAGAGTGTAACGAAAAGAATATCATTGCACTCGACACCGGTTGTGTATGGGGAAATAAGCTGACATGCCATTGCCTCAACACCATAACAAACGTGAGTGTGGACTCTAAAGTTAAAGTCGAATACTCCAACAAAAAGTAGTTAGTTTATTCTTGAGAGGTTTATATGAAGAGAATACTATTGCAAAGCTTAAATCCTAAAACGCTTTTTAAAGCACTTACAAGTACGCTGGTAGCCATCTTTATCTTATCCCTCATAAACGTAGCGTCTGCTGCGACCATTTCAACTCAAGACTTTTATGGCATCGACTATGAAGCAATTATCTTTGCTCTAATGCTTTTAGGTATCGCTGTTTTTTACAAACAAACTTTACCTGTAGCTCTAGTTGGCACTGTTTTATTACTTATATATAAATATGCCTTTGTCGATGGTTTTTCTGTCGCAAATAAGCTTTTAGGCTATATTGATGCACAAAGTGTTCATCATGAAGGCTCCTTAAAGGATTATTTAAATCTAGCATTCATGCTTCCAGGCTTTGCACTATTAGCTCATATCTTTAAGGTATCAAATCTACCTTCAATTTTGCCTAAGTACCTTCCAAATGGTGCTTTAGGAGCAGCTGCATTACTAGTCTTCATCTTTGTGTTATCTACCTTCCTAGATAATATTGCAGCCGCTATGATTGGTGGGTCTATGGCCTTTGCTATCTTTAAAGAAAAGGTTCATATAGGCTATATTGCTGCAATTTGTGCTGCCTCAAACGCAGGTGGTGTAGGTTCTGTTGTTGGAGATACAACAACTACTCTAATGTGGATTGACGGTAAAGATCCATTAGTTCTAGCTCAAGCTTTTCTACCAGGCATAGTTGCACTGATAATTGTAGCTTTCTTTGCATCTCGTCAACAGCAGAAGTACTCACCTCTATGTGATACAGAGTTTGATGTAGTTAAAGTCGATTCAAAGAAATTGTTATCTGTTTTCTTAATACTTGTAGGAGCAATTTCTTTTAACTATTTATTAGGAATGCCATCTATTGGTATTTGGTTAGCTTTATTTATCTCAACTATATTTAGTAAAGTTCAATTCAAAGAAGCTCTTGAATCAATTCCTGGAACAGTATTTCTTGTAGCACTAGTATTTAGTGCATCTTTAGTTCCAATCGATTTTGTTCCAGATGCTACAGCACTATCAACCTTCTTAATCGGTGCTGTTTCTTCTGTATTTAATAACATTCCTCTTACAGAGCTTTGCTTAATCAAAGGTGGCTATGATTGGCCTTTAATGAGCTTTGCTGTAGGATTTGGTGGTTCAATGATTTGGTTTGGTTCATCAGCAGGTGTTGCTGTATGTGAATTGTCACCAAAATCACGTTCAGTATTTAACTGGGTAAGATATGGTTGGCATGTAACCTTAGGCTTTACTGTAGGCTTTATTGTTTATCTTGTAATTCTAGGATGGACACCAAACAAGGCTGGTATTGAGCAACAAGCAGTGCCATCTGTTCAAACTGAACAGGTTGTAAATACAAGCAATACAACATCAAGTGATAACAGCTAATTGCAATTTTAAATAGCTAACAGCTTTTATTTTATAAAAGAGTGGGCCTTACATTTTTACAAGAATTAAGGTCCATTTTATTGTCAAAACAAGCATCATAATCATATCAAACCGTATCATAATCGTATCATAATCGTATCATAATCGTATCATAATCGTATCATAATCGTATCTCATGTGATACGATTAGTCATAAATTCGTATAAGAGGCTTCAATTATGAAATTCAAAGAAAGTGAAACTATTGAGCTAAAAGAAATAGTAACAAAGGAAATAAAAAAAGAAATTGTTGCTTTTGCAAACTCTTATGGAGGCAAACTTTATATCGGCGTAAAAGACGATGGAACAGTCATTGGTCTTAAAAACTTTGATGAGACTTCATTACAAATAATCAATATTA
The DNA here is from genome assembly GCA_964516675.1 of uncultured Enterobacterales bacterium. Taxonomy (GTDB): domain Bacteria; phylum Pseudomonadota; class Gammaproteobacteria; order Enterobacterales; family Succinivibrionaceae; genus Succinivibrio. The sequence goes on from CAZEXR010000038.1 coordinate 8,734, forward strand.
TCCGAGACTCTATAAAGCCAGATCTTTCCATGTTTGTTATATATAATGCATTAGAAATTGAAGGAAAAAAAATTCTAGAAATAGAAATTCAATCAGGAAATAACAAACCATATTATCTATCAGATAAAGGACCAAGACCTGAAGGAGTATATGTCCGTCAAGGAAATTTATGTGCACAAGCAAGTTCAAATATTATTAGACAGATGATTAAGGCAACAGATAATGACACCTTTGAAAACTTTGAATCTCTAAATCAAGAACTTACATTTGAATCTCTTCAAAATGAATTTCAAATAAGAGGCATTCCTCTTGAAAACACTCAAATGAGAACATTAAAACTCATTGATAACAAAGGATATTTTTCAAATCTTGCTCTTTTACTATCGGATCAATGCAATCAATCAATAAAAGCGGCCGTATTTCAAGGAACCGATAAACTAATTTTTAAAGACAGACAAGAATTCCAAGGCTCGTTACTAGACCAACTAAATCAAAGTTATGATTATATTGACTTCAGAAACCAAACAAGAGCGACATTTAATAAATTATTAAGATTGGATAGAAGAGACTATCCTGAAGTTGCAATTCGAGAGGCTTTGCTTAATTTATTGATTCATAGAGATTATTCTATAAAAGCCCCTTCTTTTATCAGTATTTTTGATGACAGAATTGAATTTGTATCAATTGGAGGTCTTTTACAAGGAATTTCTTTGAATGATTTAAAAAATGGAATTTCTGTTTGTAGAAATATCTTTTTAGCATCAATTTTTTACAGACTTAAGCTCATTGAGGCATACGGAACAGGCATTGAAAAGATAATGGATGCCTATGAGGGTTTTTCTAAAAAACCAGTTATAGAATCCACAGAAAACACTTTTAAAATCACTATTCCTAATATTAATTACGCGGAATTAAAAGAGCATAATACTCAGTCTACGCACGACATAGACAATAAAGAAGAGTTCATAAAGGAATATCTAAAAAATCATAAAATGATTTCTAGATCCGAAGTTATAAAGGAATTACAAATAAGTGCGCCTTCTGCATCTCGATTACTACAGAAAATGCTTGAGGAAAAACTAATTGAAAAAAATGGAAATGGACGATCTACAAAATATTGTCTAAAAAAAGATTAACAAAAAGTTTTATTCAGCAGATTTGTTAAAAAATTAAAATGCCTAAAGATAAAAAATACCTTTAGGCGTATTTGTGTACTTTAAAAAGAAAGATTGACTACTTTCTAATCCAAGTTTCAAAGTCGTAATCAAAGTTACAAGCATCAGAGTGGTGAGATTCACTGTCCTTTAGCTCGAATGGATATTCTCTAAAGTCAGGGAATTTGGTGTCCCCTTGTACAGTAGCTTTAATTCTAGTTAAATGTAGAACTGAGGCTTTTGGCATTGCTTCTTCATACATACGAGCACCACCAATAACCATTAAGGTCTTGTCACCTACTAAAGCAATAGCTTCATCTAAGCTTTTAACAACAACTAAACCTTCAACTTCTTTATCAAAGGTATTACTTACCATGATATTCAATCTATTAGGTAATACTCTACCAATAGACTCGAAGGTGCGTCGTCCCATCACCACAGGATGACCTGTAGTGATAGCTTTAAAATGCTTTAGATCTTCAGATAAGTGCCAAGGGATTTGACCTTCATTACCAATAACAAAGTTATCAGCAAGAGCCACAATTAACTGAATATCGCTCATGATTAACCTCTGTAGATGAACTCAGGACCATCTTCTTCATCAATATCATCCTCGTCATCCTCGTAATGATATTCACGAACTTCAGGTTCAGTCCAAATAAACTCTTCAGCCTTTGGCTTCTCAGGAGAAGCAAGCTCTTGCTTCTTAACCTCGTCTACAAGATCTTGTAGAGCATAGATTAACTGAGGAACACCAGTCTTATTTAAACCAGAAATTACAAAGGTCTTTTCAGGCTTAACTTCAACAGCATCAATAATTCTTTGTAGAACTTCTTGAGCTTCTTCTTCGGTACCTAAATCAACCTTGTTAGCAACTAACCAACGAGGTTTATTGTATAGCTCGTGAGCATACTGCTTGATCTCATTTTCAATAACATTAACGTTATCAACAGGATCAGACTCATCAATAGGATGAACATCAACTAAATGAACAAGTACACGGCAACGCTCTAAGTGTTTTAAGAAACGATGACCAAGACCTGCACCTTCTGATGCACCTTCAATAAGACCAGGAATATCCTCGATTACAAAAGAACGACCTTGAGATGTCTTAACAACACCTAAAGAAGGAACTAATGTAGTAAATGGATAATCAGCAACCTTTGGCTTAGCTGCAGATACAGCACGTACGAAAGTTGACTTACCAGCATTTGGAAGACCAACTAAACCTACGTCTGAAACAAGAAGCATTTCAAGCTTTAACTGTCTACGTTCACCAGGGGTACCGTTAGACTTCTGTCTTGGAGCCTGATTAGTAGATGACTTGTAATGGGTATTACCAAAACCATGACGACCGCCACGAGCAACACATAAAGCGTCACCTTCTTTACGTAAGTCACCAATGATTTCACCTGTTGCAACGTCAGTTACACGAGTACCAACAGGAACCATTAAAATCTTATCTTCACCGCGAGCACCAGTACAGTCAGCAGTACCGCCATTCTGGCCGCGCTCAGCTTTATAAAACTTTGTGAAACGATAATCTACTAAGGTATTTAGATTAGTGTCAGCACGCATATAAACGTTACCACCATCACCACCGTCACCGCCATCAGGGCCGCCACGAGGAATGTATTTTTCACGTCTAAAGCTAACAATACCATTGCCACCATCACCAGCTTCTACACGGACTATGGCTTCATCAACGAATTTCACCTTAAGATCCTCCAGATAATCAAGATGGCAGCAGGATTGAACCGTGCCACTTTATTTAAATATAGTACAGACTAAAAAGGCCCGCATCAGCGAGCCCTTTATAAATATAATTCTTTAGGAATTACTGCTGAGTCTCAACGATCTCAACAAACTTGCGGCTCTTAGAACCACGAGTTACGAAGGTAACCTTACCATCTGCCTTAGCAAATAGAGTGTCATCCTTACCTAGACCAACGTTTGCACCAGGGTGGAAGTGTGTACCACGCTGACGAACGATGATGCTACCTGCAGAAACTACTTCACCAGCGTAAGCTTTAACGCCTAGACGCTGACCTTGTGAGTCACGACCGTTACGGGATGAACCACCAGCTTTCTTATGTGCCATTTAATTCTTCTCCTTAGAACTACTGGTTAATACCAGTAATCTGTAAATCAGTAAACCACTGACGGTGACCAGTAACCTTCTGGTGGTGCTTACGACGGCGGAACTTAACGATCTTAACTTTCTCGCCACCGTGTGCGCCTAGAACCTTAGCGGTAACCTTAGCACCTGAAACATATGGAGCACCAACTTTAATATTGGTACCATCTGAAACTAATAGAACTTTATCTAGTTCGATATCGCTGCCAGCCTCAACATCGAGTAGCTCAACGCTTAGCACGTCGCCCTCGGAAACCTTGTGCTGCTTGCCGCCGCAAAAAATAACTGCGTACATGCTCAAACTCCGGGTTAATGCAGGAGTGCAGCTCCCGCAATCAATTAAACTTTGCCCACATTGGGACCATAATGGGTCAATATTTTACAGACAAAAAGAGATAAATGCAAGTCTTCTTTGGAAAGACTTAACAATTAATTGTACTGATCTACGACTTTTTTTATTAATACAAAAATATTAATGTATTAATTGACCTTTAAAAAAGCGCTATGAATTTTAATGCTTATTTACTAAAAACACAAGAATTTTATTAATTGATTCATATATAAATGTTACAATTAATCCGATTGTGAGAGTAAAAAGATGTCAAACCAAGAATTAAATTTAACTCAAGACCTTGATAATGTTGAGAAAATTCTCTCTTCATTACTAACAGGATCAGAATATGAAGCTTCTGTAAATAATATGTGTTTGCAGGTAGTAAAAGCTGGCGGAAAAAGAATTCGTCCTCGTTTAGTCATTCTTTCTTGGAGAGCATTAAATAAGCAGAATTCAGAGTATGAACATATGCTTCAATTTGCCGCTTCCACAGAATTACTTCATACAGCAAGTTTAGTTCATGATGATGTTATTGATAAAGCTACAATACGTCGAGGAAAAGCTACTTTAAATGATACTGATGGCAACCATGCAGCGGTTCTAGCTGGTGACTATCTATTTACTCGTTGTTTCTTCTGTATGCATGAAATCAATAATAAAGAACTCAGCATACTTCTAAATGACACCCTTGCAGCTTTAGTTATGGGTGAAATTAACCAACTTCATAATCAAGGCAAAATTGACATCACTATTCCTGAATATGAACAGACTATCTATGCAAAAACAGGTGCTTTATTTGAGTTAGCAACAGCAGGTTGTGCAATCTTAAATAACGAACCACAAAACATCGTTGATGCTATGAAAGAATACGGCAAACAGCTAGGTATTGCCTTCCAGGTAGCAGATGACATGCTTGACTATACATCTTCTACAGAACACCTAGGTAAATCAATTGGTGAGGATTTAGAGGATGGTCGTATTACTCTTCCTTTAATTCTTGCTCTACGTGATTGTGATGCTAATGAAAAGTCAAAGCTTGAGAGAGCAATTACAGAATGTAATCTTGAATATGTTTTAGATATCATCAATAGGACAGGCTCCATTGCTAAATGCCAAGAGTTTGCACTACAAGCAGTTGATAAGGCAATTAACGCCATTGATTTACTTGATGACACTCCTTACAAAGCAGAGCTTGGCAAATTAGCTTTTAAAGCCGCTAATCGCTCTAAATAAATTTAACTAATTCTCTTATACCAAGGCTACTTTAAGTAGCCTTGTTTCATTTTGCATACTTTTTTAATACAACGGCTTTTTTATCATGTTTTGGCACTTTTAATGCTTGATTGCGATTGGATATTATATTCGGCAATCTTTGCCGGTATAGGAGTGAAAAAAATGAGTGAAAAATCTTTAATTGATGTTTATCTTACGAGCATGAATGAGGCTTGGAGAAAGGCTACACATAATCCAAAAGAAAAAGACAAAGCAGAAACTAACTCTATTCAAGATCTAGAATCAGAGAATAAAGAGACCTTTGCTAGTGTCATTAGTATTGAAAAGGCAAAGCTATCTGAGGCTGATACAGGTAATTCTGCTAAAGATAGTAGTGAGGATAAAGATAGTTCATCTTTTACAGGAGAACAGGTAACTTTATCCAAAATTAACAAACAAGACGAAAACTTTAATGTTGCCACCGAAGATACCGATTACAGCGAGACTGATGAAAAGTATATAGATGGTGAGGCTGTAATGGCTGAAAAAAGACGTCTAGCAGAACAAGACAAAACAGCACACACAGAGGATATTCCTCTTCGACATGTAGCACTTCCAGATGAGGATGAAGATAAACAAGACAACACTTTAAATGTTCTATCATCCACAGAAAGTGACTATGCATCAAAACAACTTCAATCCAACAAAGAGGATTTAGAAAAGAAATGGGCTGCCATTGATAAAAAGGTAAATATCTCTGACTACTCTATTCTGTCAAATCGATCTGATTCTCTAATGCAAGCAATTAAGATGGATTCAAATGTCTTAATTGGAAAAGAAGCTTAATCTAGAAAAAAAGTCCTCACTCAAGGACTTTATGAAACTTTGTTACTTACAATGAAGTTTATATATTTATAACTCGACTTTCCCACATAGGAAATTTAACAAAACCTTGATTCACTCATAGGT
>CAZEXR010000039.1:0-14486 GCA_964516675.1 uncultured Enterobacterales bacterium
GTTTTTTTTAATATAATCCCCTCCCAAGAATCTTTAGATTTCGCTTTTAATAAATAAAATACCTATTAAAGCGCAAAATATGCACGCTTATATTTTTGCGTAACAGCTTTTTGTATATAATGAAGAGCTTATAACAGGGCTTAAAACTTGTTATGAGTCACAAAATTTTTAAATTATAAGTTTTTTTTGAACTTTATTAAAAACTCCTAGTCAAAAGATAAAAGGTGTAAAAAACAGATGGCATCCGTAAACGACATAAATGAAGCTTCAAGTGATGAAGCTATTGTGAAGCGGGTGCAGGATGGCGATGTAAACGCGTACAACATCTTGGTAATTAAATACCAGCATAAAGTGTTTCAGATTATTTCTAAGTTTTTAGGTAATAGCTCTGATATCAATGATGTTGCACAAGAAGCTTTTATTAAAGCATACAAAGCTATCAACTCTTTTAGAGGCGAAAGTTCTTTTTACACTTGGTTGTATCGAATTGTAGTAAACGCTGCAAAGACCTTTTTAGAGTCAAACAACAAACACAGAAATCATGTGGATGTAGATTCTGAAGAGTTCCAGTCAATAGACGAGCAGGGTATTTTAGCAAGTAGAGATACACCAGATAGAATTATAGAATCGCAAGAGTTACAGCAAGTTATTTTAAATGCGATGAAAGACTTACCTAAGGAATTGTCTGATGCAATTACCTTAAGAGAGGTCGAAGGAATGTCATATGAGGACATGTCTGATTTATTACAAGTTCCTATTGGAACTGTAAGATCACGTATCTTTAGGGCACGCCAATTCATCGAAGAAAAAATGGCAAAATTTGCTGGCAAATAACGATTTTCAGGAGTCGCATTATGATGAATTTTCAGAAAGTTGAAAAAGATGAATTAGCTTCAGCTTTATTCGATGGTGAGAATTTAGAACAAGGTACAACAGAGTTATCTGATGAGTCAAAAGAGCACTTACAGAACTACTCCTTAATTGGTGCGACCCTTCGCAATGAAATGCCTAAAGAAGTTAATTTAGATTTTGCATCTAATTTAATGGCAAAGATTAAAGATGAGAACATTAAGCCTGATGTAGTTGATCAATCTTTAGTAAGCCAAGAGAAGAACTTCAATGTAAAGGCTCTTATCAAAAAAGTTTCATTTGGATTTGCTCAGATTGCAATGGCAGCTTCTGTTGCTGCAGTTACAATCATTGGCTATCAAACATACAGTGTGCATGACGGCTTAGAAAATGAAGTTAGTTCAACTGCAACACTTGGCAATGTAGGTAGCGCAAATCTAGCTTCTTATCAAACCAACCAAGCAGGCAAAGACTTAGAACTAAATAAGAAAGTTACCCCTTCAAAAGAAGGTAGCGTAGCTAACAATTTAGAGCTAAAAAAACAGCAAGAGCTTGAAGTTGAGCGTATAAATACTTACATTAGAGGCTATGTATTTGATACTGCATCTAAATAGTTATTTATTTTAAAATTAAAATATGCAAAATTTATTCTTTAAAACCGCTATGGTGTTTACTTTAGCGGTTTTGTCATCTCTTAATAGTGTTTACGCTGAGCAAAAAGACCAGTGTCAATTAGCTTTTGAGAATTTAAAAAACACTTATGCCAATTCTAATATTGAAGCTACAGTAATCAATTCTGACCATACAGAAATGACTCCTTATGCTTTAGTTCACTTTAGTAAAAACAATATTTCTTACTCGACTTGGAAGTCCTTGAACAACGAGGTTGCAGGTTATGCTCTTCGCCAAGATAAGGGCTTTGATTTTAATCAGAATCAAGGCTTTGTAGGACCTCTTGTATGGCACCAGTCTTTAATTTGGGATAAATTATTTTCAAAGAAAACTTATCTTAAAGGGTATGACTGCAATATCTTAGGTAGAACTCGATTAGCAGGTCGAAAGGTAACTGTTTTACGCTTATCACCTGTAGATGAACTTCGATATTCTTATATCGTATCAAAGGATGATGATACAAATTTACCAGTAGAACTTGCTGTTCTTTCTCCAAACCAGTCTGTAGCTACAAAATTCACAACTACAGCTGTGCATTCAACTGCGTCATTGCAGTTAACATTTCCTGATGAAACCTTTGATAGAGTAGATAAATTATCTGTAAAAAAGACAGAAAATAAATTAACTCCATGGCCAGAGCTTACAATTCCTGGCAATTTTTCAATGGAATATGAAGGAAAACAGGAACAGGCTGAAGGCGTTATTTTAGACTATCAGTCTTTCACTGATGGCCTAGTTGAGTTTAGAGTCTATAAAAATTCAGTTACTACAATTAGTGTAACTTCTGCAACAGACGGCACTTTAAGTGTACTTAGAAAGAAAAATAATAAAAACGAATATGCTGTAGTTGGTGAAATTCCGCTAGAACTTAGCAATTTGATTTTGTCTAAAATAGCTGAAAACTGATAAATTTTAGGTATTCTTAAAACCCTTTAGAAATGTTAAAATAGCGGTTTTGAATATAAAAAATTTACTGTACAACAGACTGTACATAATATAAACCTTAAAATGGGAAGAAAATGGCAGAAGTTTTCGATCGTAGTTTAGTTAGAAATTTCTCAGTAATTGCGCATATTGATCACGGTAAATCTACATTATCAGATAGATTTATTCAGATCTGTGGTGGTCTATCAGACCGTGAAATGACCGCTCAGGTTCTTGATAACATGGATATCGAGCGTGAGCGCGGAATTACAATTAAAGCTCAGGCTGTTACCTTAAAGTATAAAGCTAAAGATGGTAAGACCTATGAGCTAAACTTTATTGATACTCCAGGTCACGTGGATTTCTCTTATGAGGTTTCTCGTTCATTATTCGCCTGTGAAGGCGCTCTATTAGTTGTTGATGCAAGTCAGGGTGTAGAAGCTCAGACTTTAGCTAACTGTTATCAGGCTGTAAATCTTGATTTAGAGGTTATCCCTGTCTTAAATAAGATTGACTTACCTTCAGCTGATCCACAACATGCAATTGATGAAATTGAAGATTTAATCGGTATTGAAGCTCATGATGCTTGCACTTGCTCTGCAAAAACAGGTCTTGGTGTTCAAGATGTTTTAGAGCGTATTGTAACTAGCATTCCTGCTCCAGAAGGTGATCCTGATGCGCCACTTCAGGCTCTAATTATCGATTCATATTTTGATGATTACTTAGGCGTTGTAGCTTTAGTTCGTGTTAAGAACGGTACTCTACGTCGCTTTGATAAGATTAAAGTAATGTCACAGGGCGTGGCATGGGAAGTTGAGAGTTTAGGTATTTCTACTCCAAAGCGTGTAAAAGTTGATGTTTTACATTGTGGTGAAGTAGGTTGGGTTGTATGTGATATTAAATCTGTACACGCAGCTCCTGTAGGCGATACCATTACTCACGCAAAACCTGCTGCAACAGAAGCACTACCTGGCTTTATGAAAGTAAAACCTCAGGTATATGCTGGTATGTTCCCTGTAGATACTGAAGATTACAACGCATTTAGAGATGCTCTTGAAAAGCTATCTTTAAATGATGCTTCTTTATTCTTCGAGCCTGAAAACTCAAAAGCATTAGGCTTTGGTTTTAGATGTGGTTTCCTTGGCATGTTGCACATGGAAATTATTCAAGAACGTCTAGAGCGTGAATATAACCTAAATCTTATTACTACAGCTCCTACTGTAGTTTATGAAATTCTAATGACAGATGGAGAGACTATTCATATTGATTCTCCTGCAGCTCTTCCTCCAATTTCAAATATTGCTGAAATTCGTGAACCTATTGCTGAATGTCGTATGCTTATGCCTTCAGAATATGTTGGCGCAATTATGAAAATCTGTCAGGAAAAACGTGGTATTCAATCTGGACTTGTATATCATGGTGACCAGGTAGCCTTAACCTACGATATTCCTATGTCAGAGGTAGTGCTAGATTTCTTTGATAGATTGAAGTCAGCATCTCGTGGTTATGCATCTTTAGATTATGGCTTTAAACGCTTTAATGCAGATGATCTTGTTCGTATGGACATACTAATTGCAGGCGATAGAGTTGATGCTCTTGCAATTATTCTTCACCGTTCAGTAGCTCAGTCTCGTGGTAGAGCTGTAGTTGAGAAGATGAAGGAAGTAATTCCAAGACAGATGTTTGATATTGCAATTCAGGCTGCAATTGGTTCTCAGATTATCGCTCGTTGCACTGTAAAGGCAATGCGCAAAGACGTTTTAGCAAAATGCTATGGTGGTGATATCACTCGTAAGCGTAAACTTCTAGAAAAGCAAAAAGCTGGTAAAAAACGTATGAAGCAACTAGGTCGAGTTGAAGTACCACAAGACGCATTCTTAGCTATCCTAAAAGTAGGAAAGGAATAAACATAGATGGACGCAATTTTAAACAATTCTTTTTCATGGATTTTATTCATAGCTTCAATTGTAACCTGTGTTGCATTTATCTATGACTATAAAAAGTCCCGTCCTGCTCGTTTAGAAAAATTAGCAGAACAGATGAAAAAGACCGATAACACTCTTTCTAAAAAAGAAAAAAAAGAAATCCTAGAACCTCATGGTGTTGCAGGTCAGCTAGGCTCTTTATTCTTTATTGTATTGATTGTGTTTATATTCCGTTCATTCATTATTGAGCCTTTTAGAATTCCATCTGGCTCAATGTTACCAACTCTTCAAGACGGTGATTTTATCGCTGTTTCTAAGTGGAACTATGGTATTAGAAATCCGCTTACAAATAACGTTTTAATCAAAACATCAACTCCAGAACGCGGTGATGTTATCGTGTTTAAATATCCTGAAGATAAATCAGTAGATTTCATTAAACGAGTTGTTGGTTTACCAGGCGATGTAATTATTTATCAGGATAAGCATTTATATATTTTAAAAGCTGATGCTCCTAAAAATTCAATGCCAGAGTTAATCCTCAACAAGATGATTGAGTCTGTTGAAGAGGAAGTTGGCAATATTGGTATTGCTGAAACCTATGATGTGTTTGAAGAAAAATTAACAGATACTGAGTCTCACAGAATTAGAATTAACCCATCTGCTCCTATGATGTCTCAATATTTCTACCGTCAGACAGGCAAGCCTGTAGGTATGTGGAAAGTTCCTGAAGACTGTTATTTCGCTATGGGTGATAACCGCGATAACAGTAAGGACAGCCGTTTCTGGGGTTTTGTTCCTTTAGAGAACATTGTCGGCAAAACTCAGGGAATTTGGTTATCATTTGATTTTAACCGTGATGCTAATAGCTTTATCCCTTCATGGATTCCATCAGCATTAAGATTTGACCGTATTGGTGGTTTAAAATAATAAAAATGACAGATAAGATTAATATCATTGAATTACAAAATCTTGAGTTAAAGCTTGGTTACTCCTTTGCGAACATCGCACTGTTAGATCAAGCTCTAACACATAGAAGCTATAACTCAGTTCATAATGAAAGACTTGAGTATTTAGGTGATTCAATTTTAGGAATGATCATTGCTAAAGAGCTATATGATTTATTTCCTAAATGTCCTGAGGGTGATCTTACCCGCATGAGATCAACATTAGTTCGTGAGACAACTTTAGCAGAGTTAGCTCGTGAATTTGGAATTGGTAATTGTTTACGTTTAGGCCCTGGTGAACTAAAAACTGGTGGCTTCCGTCGTGACTCTCTAATTGCTGATGCAGTAGAGTCAATTATCGGCGCAATGTTTATTGATGATAATGAAAACTTTGAAAGGGTGCGTCAGGTAGTTCTTTCTTGGTTTAAGAGTCGTTTAGCAACTATTAAACCTGATGTAAATCAAAAAGATCACAAATCAACCCTGCAGGAGTTATTGCAGTCAGCACATAAGCCTCTTCCTATTTACAAGGTTGAGGAAATTCAAGGCACAGACAATGATCAGATCTTTGTAGTATCTGTAACTGCTCAAGGTGTTCCTGTTCAAATAGGCAAAGGTGCCTCTCGCCGTAAGGCAGAACAAGAAGCTGCAGGTCTAGTGTTAGCCCTATTAGATAAAAACAAGAAATAAATCTTGAAGGAAATTTAATGTCATCATATTTTGGTTTTGTAGCGATTATCGGCAGACCTAATGTAGGTAAATCTACATTGATGAATCACTTGATTGGTCAAAAGATTTCAATCACCTCACGTAAGCCTCAGACTACCCGTAATCGCGTTATGGGTATTGATACTGAAGGTGATTATCAGGTAGTATATGTTGATACTCCTGGTCTTCACAGAGAGGAAAAGCGCGAAATAAATCATCTTATGAATCGTGCTGCAGAAAGTGCTTTAAGTGATGTTGAGTTAATCGTTATGGTTATCGATCCTAATTATTGGACAGATGACGATGAGATGGCATTGCATCGTGTAAAGCAGGCAGGCGTTCCTGTTGTACTAGTAATCAACAAAGTTGATACCGTAAATGATAAAGAAGATTTATTACCTTTAATTGATAAATTAAGCAAGGTAATTACCTTTAAGGATATTGTTCCTGTTTCTGCTCTTCGTGGCACAAACTTACATATCTTAAAACAAATTATTAAGGACTCTCTAAAAGAGGGTGATCACCTATTCCCTGATGACTCAATTACAGACAGATCATCTCGCTTTTTAGCAGCTGAAATTGTTCGTGAGAAGTTAATGCGTCAGATGGGCGATGAGCTTCCTTATAGCTCAACTGTAGAAGTTGAAGAGTTTAAGGATGACAATGGTCTTTTACGCATCAGTGCTGCTATTCTAGTTGAGCGCGATGGTCAGAAGAAGATGGTTGTAGGTGCTGGTGGTCAGAGAATTAAGATGATCGGTACTGAAGCTCGTAAGGACATGGAAAAGCTATTTGAAAGCAAAGTGTTCTTAAAGCTATTTGTTAAAGTAAAGGCTGGCTGGTCTGATGATGCTCGTGCATTAAAGAGCTTAGGATATAACGACTTCGAGTTATAGTATGGCCGTAGCTCTAGATGGTGAACCAGGGCTTGTTATCCATACAAGACCTTATAAAGAAAACAGTCTTCTACTAGAGCTATATACTTTAAATTACGGCAGAATATCTGCCGTAGCTAGAGTGTCTAAATCAAGCGCCTCTCGTAGCAGAGGTATCTATCAACCTTATATATTATTAAAGTTACACTTAAGACAAAGTAAAAGTAATTTGTGGCAATTGTCTGAAGCTTATATGCAAAGAGTTGCTTATCAAATTGGTGTGCCTACTTTATTTAGCGCTACTTATTTAAATGAGCTTATCTATCATTTAGTTAAGACTCATGAAAGTGATCCAAAACTTTTTGCAAGCTATATCAATACATTAGAACTTTTAGAAAGTGGTAATGATGAATTTATGGCTCTAAGAGTCTTTGAAAGAGACTTATTTGAAAGTTTAGGATATGCAATAAACTTTGAAACAGTGTCTGGGCAGAGTATAGAAAGTAAATCGCATTATTTTTACAATCCTAAAAGCGGATTTATTGTAGAAGAGAAAAACGATTCCTATACTTACAGTGGGCAAGATTTAATAAATATAAAAAATAATAAGATTGACTGTCAATCGACTAAGATTGCGTTAAAGAATTTGAATAAAAGCATTATCAATTCTCTGCTTGAAGGTAAGTCTTTAAAAAGTAGAGAACTATATGCTCAATATATGATGGTGAAATAATGGTTACATTTTACAAACCAGTAAAAAAAGAAGTTGTCAAAAAAGCTGTAAAGGTAAGCTGCAATGCTTTAGATTTACAGGGACGTGGTGTTGCTCGTGATGACAAGTTTGTATATTTTGTTGATGGCTTAATGCCAGGTGATACAGCAAACATTCTTGCAGACAATACTAAAGGTAAAGTTGCAACAGCTAAGATTACAAAAATCATAACTCCATCAGCTGATCGTAGAGAAAAAGACTGTCAACTAATTGGTCTTTGTGGTGGATGCTCATTACAGCACATTCCTACAAAGATGCTTATTGATTCAAAAGTTGAGGGAATTAAGCGATTATTCTTCAAGGCTTTAAATAGCGAATTAGGTGAGCCATCATTTATTCATCAAGGTGATGAAACAGGCTATAGAAGAGCATGCCGTTTTGCAATTCGTGGTGATCATGGTCGTCTACATTTAGGCTTTAGAGAAGAAAAATCTCACAATCTAGTAAAAGTAGATAATTGTGCTACTTTGACTCAGAGAATGAATAGTGCAATTGTTCCTTTAAATAAAGTTATCAATTCTTTAAAGCAGAAGTCTTTAATTGGCCATATTGAACTTTTAGATTCTGATGGTGCTTTAGGTATTTTAGTTAGAATTACTAAAACTTTATGTCCTGAAGATACAGAGGCATTAAAAGCTTTTGGTGAATCAATTAACGCAGTAATTTCTGTGGTAGAACCATATCGTGATCCTTTAGTTATCACCAAAATTGAAACTACTCGTGAGCGTTTTATTTGCGGTAGCGAAGATGATTTATTTATCACCTCACATGGTATCAAGATTAAGTGTAAGCCTTCATCCTTCGTTCAAATTAACAAGCAAATTAACGAAAAGATGTTAAACACTGTAATTTCTATGATTGAACCTTCTCCTGATAAGAAGGTTATGGACTTATTCTGTGGTTTAGGTAACTTTACTTTACCTATCGCAAAAGAAGGTGCAACTGTAGTTGGTGTAGATATCGTTTCAAAGATGATTGATGATGCTAGAAAGAATGCAACTGCTCTTGAATTACCTAATGCAAAATTCGAAGTAGCTGATCTTGAAGAGCTATTTGAAAATCAGGCTTGGGCAAAAGCACAGTATGACGCAGTGGTAATGGATCCTGGTCGTGATGGTGCAAAACGCGCTACAACTTTTCTTGTGAAGAAAAAAGTTAATAAAATTGTTTATATATCATGCAATCCATTAGTAGCATCACGTGATACTATTGAAATTGTTAAAGCTGGTTATAAAATAAAGCAATGGGGCGTGTTAGATATGTTCCCAAGAACTTCTCACGTTGAGATGATATTAGAATTTAGCTTATAAGGCATAGTAATGGTTGCAATAAGACAGACTCATAGTGTTTCATTTGATTTTGCAAAATGGGTAGAAGAATTAAATCTTCCTCCAGAGCAAAAGGAAGCTATTTCTAAAACTAATGAGTTTGTTCTTCGTTGTATCCATAAAACTCAAGTAGAAGAGGACTTTGTTAATCCAAAAGATCTAGTAGCAAAGTTCAACCACATCTCTTCAGAGATTGTTGGAATTCTAATGACATTGAATATGGACTTGCCATCCTTGCAAGTCTCTATTCTTTATCCTGCATACGAAGGTGGTTTTATTACCATTGATGCTGTAGCAGATGAGTTTGCCCCAAAGATTTCAAATTTGCTTCTTGCTGTAAAAGACATGGAAGCAATCCGTTCACTACAAACTTTAACCTCTGATGGTGCTACAGAAGAGCAAGTCGATAGAGTAAGACGCATGATCTTAGCTATGGTTAAAGATGTACGTGCCGTGGTAATTAAGCTTGCTGAAAGAATTGCGGTAATTCGCTTTGCAAAGAATGAAGATGAAGAATCTCGCTTCATGATTGCAAAGGAAGTTTCTAATGTATATGCACCTCTTGCTAACCGATTAGGTATTGGTCAGTTAAAGTGGGAATTAGAAGATCTTGCTTTTAAATTCTTACATCCAGACAAGTACATAGAAATTGCTCAAGACTTAGCTGAGCGTCGTGTAGATAGAGAAGTTTACATTGAAAACTTTGTAAAAGAACTTCAAGATCTTTTGAAAAAAGAAGGAATTGAAGGTTCTGTATATGGTAGACCTAAACATATCTATAGTATCTATAAAAAGATGCAAAAAAAACACTTACGCTTCAATCAGTTATTTGATGTTAGAGCCGTTCGTGTATTAGTAAATTCAATTGAAGATTGCTATGCTGCACTAGGTGCAATTCATACTCATTTTGAGCATTTAGCTAAAGAGTTTGATGACTATATAGCAAATCCAAAGCCTAATGGTTACCAATCAATTCACACTGTCGTTCTAGGTGAAGGCAAGAAAGTTGTTGAAATTCAGATAAGAACAACAGAAATGCATCAGTTAGCAGAATTAGGCGTTGCTGCTCACTGGAAATACAAAGAAGGCAATGGTCAGAGCCAAGGTGTTGAAGACAGAATTAACTGGCTTCGCAAGTTATTATCTTGGCGAGATGATATGGTTTCATCTGGCTCTTTACAAGAAGAGTTTAAAAATCAAGTTTTTGAAGATAGAGTATACGTATTTACTCCAAATGGAGAGGTAATTGATTTACCTACAGGAGCTACACCTCTAGACTTTGCTTATCAAGTTCACACCATGGTAGGCCACCGTTGCATTGGTGCTAAAGTTGATGGAAGAATTGTCCCATACACTTATCAGTTAAAGACTGGTGAGCAAGTAGAAATTATTACTCAAAAAAATCCTAACCCATCAAGAGATTGGTTAAAGGCTGATAATGGTTTCTTAAAGACAGCTAAAGCTCGCAACAAGGTTCAGTCATATTTTAGAAAACTGGATTTTGATAAAAATAGAGAAGCTGGAATCGAGCTTATTGATAAAGAAATTGAAAGAGTTGCTTTAATTATCAATAAAGATCAAATTAACTCTATTCTTAAAGACAGATTAACAAGATTTAATTTAAAGACTGTGGATGATGTATTTGCTAATGTAGGCGCAGGCGACATTGGCGTTAATATCATCATGGGTATCTTAACAGACAAGGCTGAAAAGAAAGAAGAGCCTTTAAAGTCTGAAGAAATTATTGAAGATATCATCAACAGAAAACCTGCGCAGGAAATCTTAAAGAAAACCAAACATAAGAGTGGCATTATCGTCGAGGGCATAGGCAATTTAATGACCCATATGGCAAAGTGCTGTCAGCCAATACCTGGAGATGAAATCGTAGGTTTCGTAACTCAAGGAAGAGGTATTTCAGTTCACAGATGCGATTGTATTAAACTAAAAAAGATGCAAGAGCTTTTCCCTGAGCGCGTTGTTGATGCTGATTGGGGCGAAAACGTTATCTCTGGTAATGGATATACTGTAACTATTAGAGTTGTAGGTTCTGATTACGCAGGCTTTTTACGTGATGTAACCACAGTAATTGCCAATGAGAAAATGAATGTTTTAGGTGTTCGTTCTCATGTCGATAGCGCAAAAGATCTATCTTTAATTGATATTGATCTATTAGTGGTTAATATTCCGGTTCTTCAACGAACCCTTGCAAAACTTAATGATTTACCAAGAGTATCTTCAGCCACTCGCGTTTAAAAGATATTTTTATATAAAAATCAATATATTATTAAGCTTTAGATTATTACAAAATTTTTAGCAAACTAACCGTGCCCGCTGTGGTATAATTTGCGACTTAAGTTAACTAATTTGGAGTTTCTATGTCTTCATCTCCTAAGATTATTTTTGTTACAGGTGGCGTTGTTTCATCTTTAGGTAAGGGTATTGCTGGTGCATCTCTTGCTGCTGTATTAGAAGCACGTGGCCTAAAAGTTACTATTATGAAATTGGATCCATATATTAACGTTGATCCTGGCACCATGAGCCCAATTCAGCATGGTGAAGTATTCGTAACTGAGGATGGAGCAGAGACCGATCTTGACCTTGGCCATTATGAGCGTTTTATTAACTCAAAAATGTCTAAGAAGAACAACTTCACTACTGGTAGAATTTATTCAGACGTTATCAGAAAAGAACGTCGTGGTGATTATTTAGGTGCAACCATCCAGGTTATTCCTCATATTACTAATGCTATTAAAGAGAATATTTTATCCGGTACCGAAGGTAATGATATTACTTTTGTTGAAATCGGTGGTACTGTTGGTGATATCGAGTCACTTCCATTCTTAGAAGCAATTAGACAGTTAGCTGTTGATATTGGTCGTGAAAATGCT
Source organism: uncultured Enterobacterales bacterium (assembly GCA_964516675.1). Lineage (GTDB taxonomy): Bacteria > Pseudomonadota > Gammaproteobacteria > Enterobacterales > Succinivibrionaceae > Succinivibrio. The sequence goes on from CAZEXR010000039.1 coordinate 11,886, forward strand.
TTATTCATGCATTTAACATTAGTTCCTTATTTACCTACATCAGGTGAAGTTAAGACTAAGCCAACACAGCACTCTGTAAAAGAATTGTTATCAATCGGTATTCAGCCTGATATCTTAATTTGCCGTTCAGAGAATGGTATTCCAGCACACGAGCGTCATAAGATTGCTATGTTCTGTAACGTATCAGAAAATGCTGTTATCAACATGAAAGATGTAGATTCAATCTACAAAATCCCTGCTTTATTAAAGAGCCAGTATTTAGATCAGTTCGTAGTAGATAGATTCCGTCTAGATGCTAAAGAAGCTGATTTATCAGATTGGGAGCAGGTACTATATCAGCAGGCTAATACAACTGGTGAAGTTACTATTGGTATGGTTGGTAAGTATGTTGAACTACACGATGCTTATAAGTCAGTTAATGAGGCTTTAAAGCACGGTGGTCTAAAGAACCGTTTACAAGTTCATATCCGCTATATCGATTCAGAGGATGTTGAGGTAAAAGGCTTATCAGTTCTAGAAGGCTTAGATGCAATTCTAGTTCCTGGTGGTTTTGGTAAGCGTGGCGTAGAAGGCAAGATTTTAGCTGCTAAATATGCTCGTGAGAACAATATCCCTTACCTAGGTATCTGTTTAGGTATGCAGGTTGCTTTAATTGAGTACGCACGTAATGTTGCAGGTATGGAAAAGGCAAATTCAACAGAGTTTGACCCAGATACTAAGTACCCAGTTGTTGCTTTAATTACTGAGTGGAAGGATGAATCAGGTAACGTTGAGAAGCGTTCTGATAAGTCTGATCTTGGTGGTACTATGCGTTTAGGTGGTCAGTTATGTCACCTACAGGCAGGTTCAAAGGTTCGTGAACTATACGGCAACGATGACATCGTAGAACGTCACCGTCACCGTTATGAAGTAAACAACACTCTAATTAAGAAGATTACAGATGCTGGTCTAAAGGTAGCTGGTCTTTCAACTGACAATAAGTTAGTAGAGATTGTTGAGAATCCTAACCACCCTTGGTTTATTGGTGTACAGTTCCACCCAGAATTTACATCTAACCCAAGAAAGGGTCATCCATTATTCTCAGGCTTTATTAAGGCTGCTAAGGAATATCAGGATAAGCATTAGTCTATGAAGTTATTAGCACTAATTTCCATATTAGTAATTTTATACTTAGGCTACGATATTTATTGTGGTCGCAATGGAATAGTGCAATATCAAGAGACAGTGCAGAAGTTTGAAGAAGCCTCAGATAAATCTGAGCTTCTTGAACGTCGCAATCAAGCTCTTCAAGATGAGATTACAGATTTAAAACAAGGTAATCGAGTTGTTGAAGAGCTTGCTCGTTCAGATCTAGGCATGGTAAAAAAGGAAGAAACCTTTTATCGTGTAATAGATAAGGAAGAGAAGCGTAAAAATTCAAAATAGGAGTGCCATTTTTAATGGAAAGCCTTAAGATCGACGTTGTCGTTCCTGCCGCAGGCGTTGGTAAACGCATGCAATTAAACATTCCCAAACAATACGCATTATTAGGTTCTAAGACTGTTTTAGAACATACTATTGATGCTTTATTCAAATGCTCATATGTTAATAACATCATCATTGGTGTAAGCCAAAATGACGAGTATTTTGATGATTTGCAAATCTCAAAGAACAATCGAGTTATTAAAGCTATTGGCGGAAAAGAAAGATCTGATACTGTTCGCTTAGCTCTTGATAAAGTGACAACTCAATGGGTAATGGTACATGATGCTGCTCGCCCATTAGTTAAGCTAGGTGATTTAAACAATTTAGCAAAGCTTAGCAAAACCTCATCTGTTGGTGGAATTTTAGCTTGTAAGGCATCTGACACCTTAAAAAAAGTTGTGAATGGAAAAATCGTAGCAACAGTACCACGTGAGGATATTTATAGAGCTTATACTCCTCAAATGTTTAAAACTAATTTATTAAAACAAGCCCTAGAACACGCAAATAACCATAATTTAGCAATTACTGACGATGCTTCTGCAATCGAGCTTTTAGGCTATAGTGTAGATATTATTGAAGGTAGTGCTGACAATTTTAAACTTACAACACCAGAAGATCTTATGCTTGCTAAGCTTCTACTAAATAATAAGGAATAGCATATTATGTTTCGTATTGGTCATGGCTTTGATGTTCATAAATTCGGAGGCGTTGGTCCTTGTATTTTAGGTGGAGTAAAAGTTCCTTATGAACAAGGCCTGATTGCTCACTCTGATGGAGATGTTGTATTACACGCAATATCAGATGCACTTTTAGGTGCACTAGCTTTAGGTGATATTGGCCATTTCTATCCAGATAATGACGATAAATATTTAAACATTGATAGCAGAGTATTGCTTCGCGATGTTTATAAAAAAGTAGAGTCATTAGGCTATCAGGTAGTTAATCTTGATACAACTATTATGGCTCAAGCACCAAAGATGGCAGCTTACGAGCCTCAAATGCGAGAGAATGTAGCTGCTGATTTAAAGCTTAGTCTTGATAGAGTAAGCATTAAAGCTACAACAACAGAGAAATTAGGTTTTACCGGAAGAAAAGAAGGTATTGCTGTAGAAGCTGTTGTCTTACTAATTAAAAAAT
>CAZEXR010000040.1:0-14259 GCA_964516675.1 uncultured Enterobacterales bacterium
AATCTGTCTAAACGCATGTGTGCCACCTCATATTCAATATTTGTTTAATTTTAACTTGTCTATTATTGAATATGGGGGCACATTTAGATTTTTAAAGTTAGATGTGAAATTTTAGTTGAGAGAAATTATCGAGGCTATGCGACCGGTCACATTCTCTCGTCTATATGAGAAGAACTTTGAGTCCTCTGCATAGGTATCAAGATTTGAATTTTTAATATTATCTATGCCTAAATCATTTAAAAACATTGAACAAAGACCTGGTAGTGAACATAAGTACTTACCATTGCCTTGAGCTTCAAATTCTTCTTTTGACTTAGGATTAGCATTACAAAACTGTTCTAAAAGCTCAGGTCCTACCTCATAACTCTTAGGTCCAATACAAGGACCAATAAAGGCATAGATAGGAGCAAATGTACAACGACGCATCAGAGCTATTGTATTTCTAATAATGCCACTTTGCATTCCTTTCCAGCCACAGTGAACAGCTGCTACAACTTTTTTATCCTCACTTGCTAAAAGCAAAGGTAGACAATCAGCTGTTAAAACACATAAAGCTACGCTTTTATCAATAGTTACAATACCATCAGCTTCAACGCCTAAAGAGATAGCCTCAGTTCCTGATGACATTCCCTTAGCACTTTGAGCATCCTTGTAATCTACAAACTTGACGACATTTGAGTGAGTCTGATTCATCCATACTAGTTTTTTTCTAATATTTTTCTCAAGACCATAACGATTTTTTAGAACAGACTTTACATCATCCTCAACATGAAGACCTAAATTAAAGCCTGCATATGGACCTACACTTACACCATCTTCTTTAGTGGTGTAATAGATGTCAGTACCATCTAAAAAGTTATCAACTTTTACAATACCATTAAATTTTTTCGCCATTTACTTTCTCATCCTCACGAAGAAGTTTAATTAACTCTTCAAAATCATCAGGAATAGGTGCATCAAAACTCATAGCCTCGCCCTTGATAGGGTGGATAAACTCAATGTGAGCTGCATGTAGCGCTTGATGACGGTAATTGCGTAGTGCCTCTGTAAGCTCAGGAGCAGCCCCCTTCATATTGCGAAGACGCTTAATACCATAAGTACCATCGCCTAATAAAGGATGGTTTATAGATGCCATATGCACACGAATTTGATGGGTTCTACCAGTTTCAAGGCGCAATCTAATTAAAGTATGCTCTCTAAACTGTTCCATTACTCTGTAATGAGTAGTGGCATCACGTCCCATTCCATCACATACTACAGCCATCTTTGTACGGTTATATGGATCACGACCGATGTCCTTTTCAATGGTGCCACCAGAGGTGATTAGACCTTCACAAATAGCCTGATACTCACGAACTACATCATGTCTTGAGATTGCTCTTACAAGTTTAATCTGTGCATACTTTGAAAGGGCAATTACCATAAGACCTGAGGTATCTTTATCAAGACGATGAACAATACCTGCTCTTGGTAAGGCTGCGGTTTGTGGATAATGAAATAGCATTGCATTCATTACAGTGCCATCTTTACAGCCAGCACCAGGATGTACTACAAATCCTATTGGCTTGTTAATTACAATCAGATCTTCATCTTCGTAAATAACATCTAAAGGTAAATCTTGAGGGATTGCGTCTAAACTTTCAGTTTCAGGCACAACAACTTCAATTTCCTGACCAATAGATACTTTAATACTTGGCTTTTTAATGACTTCACCATCTAAAGATACTAGTCCATCCTTGATGTATTGACCAAGAGTACTTCTAGAATTAGTATCATCAAATGAAGCTAATGCAGCATCAAGACGCTTGCCGTGTTCTGTATCGGTTACGGTATAAATTATTTTTTCTGACATAGATTTATTTTTGTATATTTTGATTAGATATTTACTAAGCATTAAGATAACATATACAATACGAATATTTATAATTGAATAAAAAAAACATGAGGCAGAATTTAATGTTAAAGAAGATTTTATTACCGTTTGTAATTGCTTCTGCACTCTCTATTGTCGGTTGTTCTGACACAGTTGAAAAAGACGCTATTCCAGATTTATCTCAAGAAGCGCTACACGCAAAGGCTAAGCAGTTGGCTGCTACTGGAGATTACGCTGGTGCTATTGACTATCTTGAGGCTGTCGATTCTCGTTATCCTTTCGGTGAGTTAACCGATCAGGTTCAATTAGATATGATTTACGTTAATTACAAAACTCGTAAATCAGCTGCAACCTCAGCAGCCATTGAAAGATACTTAAGATTAAATCCTAACTCTTTATATACTGACTATGTTCTATATATGAAGGGTCTTAACGAAATGCAAAAGCATGGCACTGCTCTTCAAGACTATTTTGGTTTTGATAGATCTCAAAAAGATCCACAGTCATACTATGATGCATTCAAAGCATTTTCAGATGTAATCGAAACCTATCCTAATTCTCCTTATGCAAATGATGCATACCACAGATTAGTTTATGTTAAAGATCAGTTAGCAAAACGTGAATGGGCTATCGCTTCTTATTATGAAGATAGAGAAGCTTACGTTTCAGCTATTCGTCATTGCCAAACCATTATTTATACTTATAAAGATACCTCTTATTGCGAAAAAGCTTATAAGTTAATGGCAAGTTGTTTTGAAAAATTAGGTCTTGAAGGTCCTGCTGCTAACGTAAACAAAGTTATTGCAGCATCAACCTTTGATAAAGAATAATTTTAAATTTTATTATTAAGAGCAGCCTATGCTGCTCTTTTAGTTTATACCTTGAATAATTTTATTTATAACCCACCTAAAGAACCATTTCTTGATATTCTCTATCAAGATGAAGATATCATTGTTGTTAATAAGCCTTCAGGACTTTTATCAGTACCAGGTCGACTTTTAGAACATAAAGACAGTATTATCAGCAGAATTTGGACTCTCAATGAAAACGCCATGGCAGTTCATAGATTAGATATGGATACCTCAGGTTTTATGGTGGTAGGTTTGTCAAAGATAGCCATTTCAAATCTTGGGCGTATGTTTATGCAAAAGGCAGTGGATAAACTTTATTTAGCGGTTGTTGAGGGGAATATTGATAAACAAGGTGAAATCAACTTACCTATCCGTTGTGATTTAGTTAATCGTCCCTTACAAATTGTAGATTTTAATCAAGGTAAACCATCTACTACTTTATATAAAAGAATTGATAACTACTCTCTTTGTAATAACATTGATTCAGATAATGTAAGTGTAGTTGAGTTAACTCCTGTTACAGGTCGCTCTCATCAATTAAGAGTACATCTTGCATCAATCAATCACCCTATTATTGGTGACAGATTTTATGCAGATAAAAAAATACAAGCAAAAGCGCCTCGCCTCTGCTTGCATGCTTATCATTTAGAATTTAATCACCCTGTTACAGGTGATCATTTAGTATTTAATACTGTGCCTGATTTTTTAAAATCTCTTGGCTAATTATTATTTAATACCACGAGCCTTTTTAATCACTTCAAAAGCAGCCTGTATATCTTTGGCTTTTTCTGTATAAAGGTTAATCATTTCAGGGGTTAAACCTTGGGATGCAAGTCTATCTGGGTGATATTTAAGCATTAGTCTCTTATAAGCTTTCTTTAAATCGTCATCACTTACAGAGCTATCAACTCCTAAAAGGCTATAAGCTGAATCTAAATTAGCAGCAGATGAACTTGAGTTGTTTGAATAACCTTGTGAGTTATCTTTGTAGGAACCATTTGAATAGCCTTGATTAGAATTACCATAGCTATAAGATCCAGAGGAAAAGCCTTGTTCAAATTGCTTTTTAAAACGCATCTCTGAATATCTTGAGCTAATAAAGCTCTCCATTGAAGCGCGTGAAACACCAAGTTTTAGAGCAATCTCCATTAGGCGGTTGTACTCTTCATCTGTAAGCTCACCATCAGATAGAGCCATGGAAACTTGGATTTCTAAAAGGTATTCTACAAAACTAAAATTATTACCTATAGCATCTCTTAGTTTGTTTAAAAGAGCATCTAAATTACAATTCTCAGCTTTTCCTTCTGAAAAAGCTTTAATAGCTAGTTCACGCATACCCTCATCAAGGTTCATAGCACCCATGTACTGTTTTGCCTTAATGATGTGATCTTCGTTAATTCTACCAGCACCACGAGCTACATAGCCCATTAAACCAAAGGTTACTTCAACTAGTGCACGGTTGTAGTTAGCATTTGAGGTAAAAGCACTATAGGCAGCTCTTTTATCATTAACTTTTTTATTAAAGGCCTTATCTACAAATAGATAGCCTAAAATCATAAATAAAATGCCGCCAAAAATACCGCCGGCAAAGATAAAGCCTAGAATAAAGCCGATTACACGACCTTTATAACTTGTATTCATTGATTACCTATTTTAGTTTATCAAATAACTTTTTAAGATGCTCAAAGGCTCCCTGAATTGATTTTGCTTTGTCTGTATAAATTGCCATCATATCCTCAGGCAAGCCTTGTGATGCTAATTTATCAGGATGGAATTTAATCATCAATCTCTTATATGCTTTCTTAATGTCTTCAAAGGTAGCATTATCATCTACCCCTAAAATATCTAAAGCTTCAGAGGTCTTATCTGTATGCTTAAATGAGTATGAATCGTTTTGCTCTTTATTTGAATTGTCCCGAGAATTATTGTCAGTGTTTTTATAAGAATTGTCTTGTGATTTACTATCAGTATTCTTAGAAGATGTTTTCTTACTTTTCTCTTTATCTAATTTTTCTTTTTCATTTTTCTCAAATTCACGCGCAAACTTAGCCTCTGCAGCATTTGATTTAAACAAGCGTTTTAGACAGGCTTTAGATGCTCCCATAGCAAGACCAATATCAGCAAGTCTATCCTTAGCAAGATAATCAATATTGTCATCAATGGTTGCAATCATATATGCATATGTAAGAACATATTCAATATAATCACGTGTTTTACCATAATTAGTTAAATAGTCCCCTACAAAAACACTTGCATCAAAATCAGGAGCTAAAGCATTGTTAAACGCCTCAACAGCAATGCGTCGCTCTTCAAGGGTACATTTAAAATATGAGATCACCTCTTCGGCATTTTTTGAATAAGCAGATAAATCAACTTGATTAGATAGAATAAAGCCTGCTACTGTGTAAATATTCTCGTATAAAGATGATTTATCCATACGATTTCTTTTTTGAGTAGCTTTTAATTCTTTAGCTAGTCTTTTCTCTTCTTTAATTGCTTCAAGAGCTAAAAGTTTAGCTTCTCCTTGAGCACGCTCTTCTTTGACTCTAGCCTCTTCTTTGGCTTGTTCTTCTTTTAATATAGCTTCCTTTTCAAGCTTTATACTGCGAGGCGCATCAATATAAATATAGCCTAATGCACCTAGTACAACACCAAGAGGTAAAAGATAAATTGAGATCATAAAGCTTATAGTTAATCCAAAGATTACACCTAAACTTGTAGCATAAAATTCTTTATGTTTTGCTTTATGAATAAAGGGATCAAGAAGAGCCATAATTTTTAAAGTTTATAAATTGTTATTTTGAATATAGCTATTTACACTATTAAGTCTTTCAATGGTTCCTACATCAAACCACTTGCCATTAAATAGCTTTGCTTTTAATGAATTACTCTGTGCCCATTTTTCAAATAATGGTAATAAAGGCATTCTTTGAACCTGAAGGCCCAAAAATGATTTTGGATTGTATAAAGCTGCACCTGAGAACGTATATCCAGGACCTCTTTTACAATTACCATTTTCATCAAGTGAAAAATCTCCTTTTTGATTATGAGGAGGATTTTCAACTAAATAAAGCTTCGCACTAATACTATCGTCTAAAGACTCAATGAATTGAGAGTAATCGGCATCCATAAAGGTATCGCCATTTACCACAAGAAAAGTTTCATTCTCAAAAAAAGGTAAGGCTTTGATAATGCCACCAGCTGTTTCTAGGCCTTTTTCACCTTCTATAGAATGAGTTACCTTTAGACCAAATTTAGAACCATCTCCTATAAATGAGACGATTTTTTCAGATAAATATGCTGAGTTAATAATAATTTCACTAATCTTAGCTTTCTTTAGCTTTTCTAAATGCCATACTAATAACTCCTTATCTCCAACCTTTACTAAAGGTTTAGGGATTGTATCAGTAATAGGACGTAGTCTCTCACCACGACCGGCGGCTAAGATCATTGCTCTCATTAAAAATTACCTACAACGTATTTCTCGATTATTTCCTTTAGTTTACTAAAATGTATGTCACTATCGCACTCATGTAATACGTATTTTATGACACGAGGAAGATCTTTTAGGTATCCATGCTTGCCATCTCGTAAGGATAATCTGCAAAAAATACCTAATACTTTAATATGACGCTGAAGTGAAGTTAAAAGAACTTGCTTTCTAAAGCTTTCAAAATTTACCTCTTCTATATAGCCTTCGTGTCTATATTTCTCAAAGGTAATTTCACAAAGCTTTACTTTTAAATCAAAGTCTAAGTCTACATAGCAATCATATACAATTGAAGCTAAATCATAACAAATAGGTCCATAGACCATATCCTGAAAATCAATAACTGCTAAATCATCATTCTCACATACCATTAAATTACGGCTATGAAAATCACGATGCATTGCTACATAGGGTTGTTTTACAAGATTTGAAGTTATGTATTCATAAGCTTCATTAAGACTTTCACGTTCGTCTTTAGTTAAAATTACGCCTAAACGTTTTTCTAACATCCACTCATCAAATATCGAAAGCTCAAACTTTATGAATGCTTCATCAAATTTAGGTAAATCTAAATGACGATTTAAACTAGCAAGTTTTGGTAATAAGCCTACAGCCTTAAGATAATAGCTCTCTTGAAGCTTACCTACAGCAACGGATGCGAAGGTAGTTTCACCTAAATCCTCAATCAACATAAAACCATTGTCTAAATCAGAGGCAATAATCTTAGGGGCTCTAATACCAACACTTAAAAGTGCAGCATCAATAGCAATAAATTCTTTGTTCTTTTGGGTTTTAGGAGGAGCATCTACAGCGATTAGATTTTTACCATAGACTCTGAAATATCTTCTAAAGCTTGCATCGCCATTTAAAGATAAAAGCATTATTTCATCTTCTAAAATAATGCTTTTTACAAAGGCGACTAACTCATCTTTTCTACTATCAGTCACGTTTAAATACCAGGTCCCATACACCATGACCTAGTCGTTTACCACGTTGCTCAAACTTTGTTAGAGGACGCCAATCAGGACGAGGGATGTAAGTGCCATCTGCAGCGGTATTTGAAAAACATTCAGCTCGTGTCATTACATCTAGCATCTGAATTGCATAGTCTTCCCAATCAGTTGCCATTCTAAATTGGCCACCATGCTTGAACAATGGCTTAACTAGTTTGACAAAATCGTCATTGATTAAACGACGCTTTACATGTCTCTTCTTTGGCCAAGGATCAGGGAAAAATATCTGTAATACATCAACACTTTCTGGTTTTAAACATTTGCTTAAAACTTCAAAAGCATCAAATTTTATTACCTTTACATTAGTTAATTGAGCTTCCTCAATTAACTTTAAGGCAGAACCCACCCCAGGAGGATGAACTTCAATACCAAGAAAATTACACTGTGGAGCTTCTTTTGCCATTTGAACAAAAGAAACGCCCATACCAAAACCGATTTCTACAACTAAAGGAGCATCACGATTAAAAATACCTTCGATGTTTAAAGGCTGTAAGTCTTCAACATCTACCATGTATTTTTTACCAAGTTCTTCAATGGCACGAATTTGACCTTCAGTCATACGACCTGCGCGTACCACAAATGACTTGATGCGATGCTCTTTATTTGGAGCTTTTTGAGCAGACTGTTCAGTCTGCTCATCTAAGTTCACAATCTTTGTCATAGATTAGATTAACTCTAGCTTCTGCATTGCAGTCTTAATCTCTTCACGAAGAGACTGACTTACTGGTAGAATTGGAAGACGAGCTTCTTCAGAGCATAAACCTAATAATGATGCACCATACTTAGCAGGAGCTGGGCTTGGCTCTTTGAACATTAACTTGTGTAAAGTCATTAACTTAATGTGCTCATCAGCTGCCTCATCCCACTTCTTCTCTAAGGTTAAATTCTGAACCTTAGCAACTAAAGCAGGAGCAATATTAGCTGTTACAGAGATAACACCAACACCACCTGCGATGTTGAAGTTAACTGCTGTTGAGTCTTCACCTGATAACCAAGTAAAAGGCTTAGAGATTAAATTACGTTCAATCCAAGGACGCTCTAAATTACCTGTTGCATCCTTAATACCTACAACGCGCTCAAGCTTTGATAATTTAGCTACAAGCTCTGATGAGATATTAACTACAGTACGACCAGGTACGTTGTATAAGAAGATAGGTAAGTCAGTATTATCGTGAACCATCTTAAAGTGAGCGTATAAACCTTCCTGGTTAGGACGGTTATAGTAGCCTGCGTTGTGAAGTAGGCTATCAGCGCCAGCATCTTTAGCAGCATTTGATAAAGAAATTGCTTCAACTGGGTTGTTTGAACCGCAACCTGCCATAATTAAAATACGGCCCTTTGCATACTCAACACTAGCCTTAATTACAGCAATATGCTCTTCATGAGACAATGTAGGACACTCACCTGTTGTACCTGTTACTACAAGGCATGTAGTACCATTTGCAACATGGAACTCAACCATACGTTCTAGAGCTTCAAAATCAACCTTACCATTCTTAAATGGAGTGATTAAAGCAACCATTGAACCTTGATACTTTTGCATTCTCTTCACCTTTTGAGAATAAAAGACTAATTACGTCTTAATGTTGGGAATAAGATTACGTCACGAATTGTATGGCTATTTGTAAATAGCATTACAGTTCTATCAATACCGATACCTTCACCAGCGGTTGGTGCAAGACCGTACTGCATTGCGTTAATGTAGTCTTCATCATAGTACATAGCTTCATCGTCACCAGCGTTCTTAGCTTCTGCCTGCTGACGGAAACGACCTGCTTGATCATCTGGATCATTTAACTCAGAGAAACCATTACCAATCTCACGACCACCAATGAAGAACTCGAAACGATCAGTGAATTCTTCATCACCGTCGGTTCTTCTTGCTAGAGGAGATACTACAGCTGGGTAGCTAGTAATGAATGTAGGCTGCTGTAAGTTAGCTTCTACAAGCTCATCAAATAAAGCTGTAATGTAGTTACCTAAAGTCCAGCCCTTCATTAACTCGATATGGTGTTTCTTACATAGCTCACGAGTCTTATCCTCATCAGCTAAGTCTTCCATGGTGATGCCATTGCCATATTTAACAATAGACTCTTTCATGGTTAAACGCTCGAAAGGCTTTGCAAAGTCTAAATCTAAGCCTTCTTTGCCTTCCTTGCCATAATGAATCTTAGTTGAACCTAAAACTTCTAAAGACATCTTCTTGTATAAGTCTTCAGTAAAGTCAATAAGGTCACGGTAATCGTGATAAGCCATATAGAATTCCATCATAGTGAATTCTGGATTATGACGAACATCGATACCTTCGTTTCTGAAGTTTCTGTTGATTTCGTATACGCGCTCAAAACCACCTACAACTAATCTCTTTAGATATAATTCAGGAGCAATACGTAGGTACATATCCATATCTAAAGCATTGTGATGAGTAACGAATGGCTTAGCGTTAGCGCCACCAGGAATTACGTGCATCATAGGAGTTTCAACTTCCATGAACATATGCTCGTTCATGTACTTACGGATGAATGAAACAATCTTAGTACGGATTTCAAATGTACGGCGAGATTCTTCGTTTGCAATCAAATCAACATAACGCTGACGGCAACGAGCTTCCTGATCGGTTAGACCATGGAACTTCTCAGGTAAAGGGCGTAATGCCTTAACTAGTAAACGTAATGCGCTTACGTGTAATGATAATTCACCGGTCTTTGTCTTGAAAGCAAAACCAGTAACACCAATGATGTCACCTAAATCTAGCTTCTTGAAAACGTCTTGGTAAACACCTTCAGGTAGATTATCACGAGCAACGTAAATCTGAATACGACCGCCCATATCCTGAAGAGTAGCAAAACCAGCTTTACCCATAATACGACGAGTCATTACACGACCTGCGATTGTATAGGTATTCTGCTCTTTCTCTAAAGTTTCATTATCTTTATCAGCGCAGGCTTTAACTACGTCTGAAGAGAATGCATCGCGACGGAAATCGTTAGGATAAGCTTGTCCTTTTGAACGTAATAAGTCTAACTTATCACGACGATCTTGCATCACATTATTTAGAGACTCAGCTGAGCCGTTGTTTTCTTGTGCCATTTTTGTTTCCTAAATATCTAAGTTTAAAGACCTGACTTTAAACTTGCCTCAATAAATTGGTCTAAATCGCCGTTGAGCACCTTCGTTGTGTCACGACATTCCACACCTGTACGTAAATCTTTAATTCGAGCATCATCAAGAACATATGATCTAATCTGACTACCCCAACCAATATCTGATTTGCTATCCTCAATTTCCTTTTGTACACTCATACGCTTTTCAAGCTCTAGAGTATATAACCTTGCACGCAATTGCTTCATTGCTTGGTCTCTGTTTTGGAATTGAGAACGCTCGTTCTGACAAGACACTACAATGCCAGTAGGAATATGAGTAATTCTTACAGCAGACTCTGTCTTGTTAATGTGCTGTCCACCAGCACCGGATGCTCTATATACGTCGGTACGTAAATCAGCTGGATTGATTTCAACTTCAATATTGTCATCAACCTCAGGGTAAACGTAAGCAGAGCAAAATGAAGTGTGTCTTCGATTGTTAGAATCAAATGGTGATTTTCTAACTAATCTATGAACACCAGTTTCTGTTCTGAACCAACCATATGGATGATCGCCTTCAAAACGTAAAGTTGCTGACTTAATACCTGCAACTTCACCTTCAGATAATTCTGTAACGGTTACATTAAAACCATGTTTTTCGCCAAACTTAACATACATGCGCATTACCATTTCTGCCCAATCTTGAGCTTCGGTACCGCCTGAGCCTGACTGAATATCCATATAGCAAGGATCGTTATCATTAGGACCAGAGAACATTCTTTCAATTTCTAATAGTTCTAAAGCATGCTCTAATCTTAAAGCCTCTTCTTGTGCTTCAGCTACTAACTCAGAATCGTTCTCTTCTTTGGCCATCTCATCTAATGTTAAAAGATCGTCAAAGCCTTGATATAGATTATTAAAATTCTTAACAACAGTTTCTAGTGATTGTCTTTCCTTTCCAAGCTCTTGAGCTTTTTGAGGATCGTCCCATAGTTTAGGATCTTCTAGTAGACCATTAACTTCTTCTAGGCGTTCACTTTTGCCTTGAAGGTCAAAGGTACCCCCTTAGGGTATCAGCTCTTGTGCGTAATTGAGCTACCTGGTCTTTTATGGAGATTGTTTCTAGCACAGTTATTTCTCTTTAATTTCAATTAAATTTTAATTATAACAAAAACAACACAAATGTGCAGACTTTGTCACACTTGTGTGCGCTTTTTTTAGCCTATCAAAGCGATTTGATGACTTTTTGAAAATTCCTTAATTTAACTAATCTGTGCTATTATTATTGAAAATTTTTTAAGTATTAGGACATATTATGCTACAAGAAGATATCGTAGCTACCGTAAAGATGGCCCTTGCAGAGGACCTAGGTGGCGTACTTGACCCATCTTTAGATGTAACCTCTTTGTTAATCGATGATAATGAAACTGATGAAGCTACAGTTATTACTCGTGAAGCAGGTGTATTCTGCGGTAAGGCTTGGGTTGAAGAAGTTTACAAGCAATTAGGTAATAACGTTACCCTTCAGTGGTTTGTAAAAGACGGCGACAAGATTGAACCTGGTGAGCAGTTATTCCATGTTAAAGGTCACTCACGTACTATGTTAACTGCTGAAAGAACAGCTCTAAACTTCGTACAGACTTTATCAGGTGTAGCTACCGAAGTATCAAAGTATGTAAAAGCAATGGAAGGCACAGAGTGCAAGCTTTTAGATACACGTAAGACTCTACCTTGCTTACGTACAGCTCTAAAGTATGCTGTAACTTGTGGTGGTGGTAAGAATCACCGTATTGGTCTATTTGACATGTTCTTAATCAAAGAAAACCACATCATGGCATCAGGTGGTATCGAGAAAGCTATTGAACGCGCTCGTACTATCCGCCCTGATTTAAAGGTTGAAGTTGAAGTTGAGAATTTAGAAGAGTTAGCTCTTGCTCTAAAGGCAAAGGCTGACATCATTATGCTAGACAACTTTGAATATGACATGATGTTAGAAGCTGTAAAGCAGACTAATCATCAAGCACAACTTGAAATCTCTGGTAATGTAAACATCGATACTATCGGTAGATTTGCAGGTACAGGTGTTGATTTCATCTCTGTTGGAGCTCTAACTAAGAATGTAAGAGCTCTAGACTTATCTATGAGATTTGTTAAGAAATAATTTAAATTGTTTCTTTTAAAGGGCTTTTCAATTATTGTTGAAAAGCCTTTTTAGTGAATATAATTTATAAAATCTTTAAAAGCTTTATTCTTTAAATCATTTGTTGATACTGAAGACACAACAAAATCTATTTTCGTTTTATAAAGCTTTGTCTTATCACCATCTAAAAAATCATTAAACGCTATAAGCTCCTTTATAAGATCTTCATTTTTTGTCATAAACCACTTACACATAAAATTGCACTCTTTGCAGTTTTGCTTAGTAAGTGAGATTGTAGCTTTAGGTAAATTTGTCTTTATATCTGTGTCTATTACACAATTGAACTGATTTGCAAACTTGCAGTGCTCTTTGACTTTGCCCTGTTTATCAAATAAAACATTCGCTTTAACTTTAATCTTCTCAAAGATTGAATAATCGCTTTTATTTAAATCATCAGCTTTATTACAAGAATATTCAGATTCAAGACTCATGCTATCTGTTAACATTTGGCTTATAAAATCGAACTTATCTTTACCTTCTAAATTATCAGAATTGAAAAAGGCCAAGGCACAATTTTCAGAGTTGGTAGTGCCTATACAATTAGCAAGTCTTAAAATAATTTTTAAGATTTTTTTGTCAGGATTATTGGCAAGTGCTTGATAGAACTCACTTTCATTTTTTAGAACCTCAAGAACTATCGACTCTGAGCTTTTTAAAAATTTAAAATCTCTTGCCTTTGCAAATTCTTTTATTTTGTTTATATTTTCAGCGTCGTCCTCAGAATTTTCCTTATCTAAAAGCTTAAGCATTGAAAGCATAAAGCAAGCATGAACTAAAGATACAGACACTACGTTCTTTTTATTTAAATAAGACAAATGGCTGGAGATTTTTATTGCGTTATTTAAAAGACATATAGCATCATTATTTTCAGATAAACCTATTTCTAACGCGCTTACATGTTCTTTTTTATAGGCACAATACATTAGGTAAAGCTCGATAAAGGACTTTATAAAATCAAAGCGATAATTCTCCTTGATAAAAGTCTTTAAAAGTTCAATCACGCCCTCATCTACACTTTCTTTTAAACTTGGCTCATCAAAATCATGTAAATCAACTAAATCATACCAAAGACTAAATTTTCTATTTCTTAAAATTAGGTAAGTTTTTAATTTTGTTAGATTAAGCTTGCTCTTTAAATCCTCAAATTTAATTAAATCAGAAACCTCAAAGTCAAATAAAAAGGAGAAAGCTGCGTTAAAAATCATTCTTACAAGTTCATCATTTGACTGTCTTACATATGAACTTAAGCTATAGGTTTCATCAAGAGATAAAAGTTCAAATAAAGCATTTGAATCGCTGTCTAAACCATCTTCAATAGTTTTCACTAATTGAGTAAAGTAATCGGCTTTTTTATCTTCGCTACGATTTTTTACTAAAGACAAACAACTTGAAATTGAATCTGTCAAACTATCATATTTTGAATATTCAATTTGGTATGGAGAGGTTAATGAGGTAAACCTGCCCCAGGATTTTTTTAAATATGAATGCTCTTGATGCTCACCATAAATTAAAGCCATTAGCTTATTTAGCGTATTTATAAACTCATGTCTAAAAGACAAATCATCAAAATAGTTCTTTAGAACAAACTCTACTTTGTAAAGTAAAATTCCCTGGTACATTTCTTCAAAAAAATCTTCTTTTACACTTACTTTATTTACTAAATACGCATCAAGATAATTTTCTAGGGATACAAAAGGCAGAATATTATCTTGAATATAAGCTTTAAAATTCTGTGTTTTATCTTTTAGC
>CAZEXR010000041.1:0-14055 GCA_964516675.1 uncultured Enterobacterales bacterium
ATGCTCTAAAATTTTGTCATTTTTAGCTGCTTATGATCCTGTATATGAATATTTTTTAGAAAAATAGTTGACAGTTTATAAAAATATTTTATAATGACACTCATCGGATGCGGGAATAGCTCAGTTGGTAGAGCATAACCTTGCCATGGTTAGGGTCGCGAGTTCGAACCTCGTTTCCCGCTCCAAATTAAGAATTGCTAAGGCAGTTCTTTTTTTGTTTCTGCACGATACTTTTCTTCTTATAAATCCTCAAGTAAGCAACTAATTTTGTGTTTTTTCTTGAAAAAATCCAACTTTGTCCGCATATACATAATTAAGCTCACTAAATAACATATGTAATGCGGTATAATCGCCCTATTCGTTATTTTTAACTCAAATCAATTAAATTAAGATAAATAAAAATGTTTGTTACATCTATCGTTACCAAGATTGTTGGTAGTAGTAATCAAAGAACTGTTCGTAAGCTTTCAAAGATTGTTAAAAGCATCAACGCACTAGAAGAAAAATTCAAGTCACTAAAAGATGATGATTTTAAGGATCTTACAGCTAAGTTTAAAGAGCGCATTAGTAATGGTGAAACACTAGAGGCTCTTCTTCCTGAGGTTTTTGCCGTAGCACGTGAAGCTGCGTTACGTTCATTAGGTCTTCGTCCTTTTGATGTTCAGTTAATGGGCGGTATGGTTTTAAACGCAAATCGTATTGCAGAAATGAAAACAGGTGAAGGTAAAACTTTAACTGCTTTATTACCTTGCTATCTAAATGCTCTATCAGGTCATGGTGTACATGTCGTTACTGTAAATGATTATTTAGCTCGTCGTGATAGTGACTGGTCTAGACCTTTCTATACATTGTTAGGCATGACAGTAGGTGTAAACGTTCCTGGTTTAACTCCTGAAGAGAAGAGAGAAGCTTACGCTTGTGATGTAACCTATGGTACTAATAATGAATTTGGCTTTGATTACCTGCGCGATAATATGGCTTACTCAAAAGAGCAGAAAGTTCAAAGAGAACTCAACTATGCTTTAGTAGATGAGGTTGATTCTGTTTTAATTGATGAAGCTAGAACTCCTTTAATTATTTCTGGTGCCGCTGAAAATTCTGCAAAAACCTACAATGCAGTTAACAAGTTAATTCCATCTTTAATCTTCCAGGAAAAAGAAGATACTGAAACTTATACAGGTGAAGGTGACTACACTCTAGATTTAAAGAGCAAGCAAGCATTTTTAACCGAACGTGGTCAGATTAAGATTGAGAATTCTTTAGTTACAGCAGGTCTTTTAAAAGATGGCGATAAACTATTTAGCTCTGAAAACGTAACTTTATTGCACCATGTAATGGCAGCTTTAAAAGCTCATACATTATTCAAGCGTGATGTCGACTATGTGGTTGAAAACGGTGAAGTTTTAATTATTGATGAGCACACTGGTCGTAAGATGGAAGGCCGTCGTTGGTCAGATGGTTTACATCAGGCTGTTGAGGCTAAAGAAGGTGTTGAGGTTCATTCTGAGAATCAAACCCTAGCATCTATTACCTTCCAGAACTATTTCCGTATGTACACAAAGCTAGCTGGTATGACCGGTACTGCAGATACTGAAGCATACGAGTTCCAGCAAATTTATGGTTTACAGACCGTAGTTCTTCCTACAAATAGACCAATGGTTCGTAAAGATATGCCTGATTTAATCTACTTATCTGAGGATCAAAAGTACAATGCAATTGTTGCTGATATTAAAGAGACTATTGCGTTAGGAAGACCTGTTCTAGTTGGTACCATTTCAATTGAGAATTCAGAAAAATTATCTCATCTATTAGATAAACTAGGTATCAAACACCAGGTTCTAAACGCAAAGTTCCATGAAATGGAAGCTCATATTGTAGCTCAGGCAGGTCGTCCTGGAACAGTTACCATTGCAACCAATATGGCTGGTCGTGGTACTGATATTATCCTAGGCGGTAATTTACAGTCTGACATTGATGCTTTGGGCGAAAATCCAACAGCAGAACAGCTTGAAACAGTAAAGAATGAGTGGAAGAAACGCCATGATGCAGTGTTAGCTGCTGGTGGTTTACATATCATTGGTTCAGAGCGTCATGAATCACGTCGTATTGATAATCAGCTACGTGGTCGTGCTGGTCGTCAAGGTGATGCAGGTTCTTCCCGCTTCTACTTATCAATGGATGATAATCTAATGAAGCTTTTCGGTTCAGAGAAGCTAAAAGCATTCATGCAGAGAATGGGTATGACCGATGGTCAACCATTAGAACATAAGTTTATTACACGTGCCATTGAATCGGCTCAACGTAAAGTTGAAACACGTAACTTTGATATTCGTAAGAGCTTACTTGAGTATGATGATGTTGCTAATGAGCAAAGAAAGGTTATCTACGAAGAGAGAAATGCTCTATTAGATGGTCAAGATATTTCAGATACCATTCATAATATTTTTGAAGATGTTCTTGATGGTGTTATTTCAAAATACATCGAACCAAATTCATTAACAGAGTCTTGGGATATTGAAGGTCTTAAGAAAGAGCTTAAGGGAGCATATACAATTGATGCACCTGTTGATCAATGGATAAAAGATGATGATAAGCTAGTTGAAGCTGATATTCGTGAGAAAATCATTAGTATTGGACATGAGCTTTACAAAGCAAAATGCGAAACTATTGGTGAGGAAAATCAGCATCATTTAGAAAAGCAGATCATGCTACAAAGCATTGATACTCTTTGGAAAGAGCATTTAGCGGCTATGGACTATATGAGACAGGGTATTGGTCTACAAGGCTATGCTCAGAAGAATCCTAAGTACGAATACAAAATTCAATCATTCAACTTATTTACTAAGATGCTTGATAATCTAAAGATTCAAGTTGTTTCATTCTTATGTCGTGTTCAGGTTCGCTTGAAGTCTCCAGAGGAAGCTGCAGCAGAACAAGCAGAAGCTCAAGCTCAAGCAGAAGAAATGAAAATGCGTGAAGAGGCTAAACAATATGCTGCTATGAGAATTGGCAGAAATGATCCTTGCCCTTGCGGATCTGGCAAAAAATTTAAAGTTTGTCACGGTAGATTTGTTTAGTCTATAAAACCGCTAATATATCGGAAAGCTCTGGTATTTGTATAAATAAATTATGCAAAATCAGAGCTTTTTTCATTGTTTTTTATAAGAATAATTAAAAAAAAATTATAAAAAAACTTGACGAAATAGTGTCTATATGGTTTAATAGTAGCCGTTGCCCAGATAGCTCAGTCGGTAGAGCAGGGGATTGAAAATCCCCGTGTCGGCGGTTCGATTCCGTCTCTGGGCACCACTTCAAAAAAACTTCCCAATTTTAAAGAAACGATTTATTTGAATTTCTTTATACATTATATTTGTTTTTAAAATTCGTAAAAACTTTCATAAAATCGTAAATTACGATTTTTATGTATATCCAAAATAATATTTCAATTTTCTCTTCAAATTTCATTTTTACCATAAAAAACTAACAAAACCCCACTAAAAACAGTAATATATTCACATGATGTGTATTTCTTTATACTGTATTCTTTGATGAATTTAATCTTGGTAATAGAGTATTTTTTTTCTTGTTTAGTAGGACAAAATTATCAATAATGTCATTAAATTGAGCATTATTAAACTACAATAAAACAAAATTATCTTATAAAACAAAAGTGTTAACAAATAGTATAAGATATTGATGAAAAAACAAGGAATTTTTTAATATAATACATTCACTTTTAGGCTATATTCGTATAAACATTTTCATCTTTATTACAAAACGCATGGATCGTAATGAAAAAACAAATACAACTATCTGCTAGTGCAGAAACTGCTCTAAAGAAATTAGGTAGAAACATTAAAACAGCTAGAATTCGTCGCGGTATTACTGCAACAGCTATGGCTGAGTTGATGGATACAACTAGAGTAACTTTAGGTTCAATTGAGGATGGTCTTCCATCTGTTTCTATGGGACATTATATAAAGGCTCTTTCTGTATTAGGTTTAGATATGCGTTTAACTAACTTTTTGTTAGACGAAACCAATAGAGTTTAACCTTTTCACACTCTTTCTTTTTTAATCTGCTACATAAATAATTTAATGTATTGAACGTAGCAGAATATCTTTTATTTGAATTACATTTCCTTTTCTTTTTTTTATTTTTGATATCTTAAGTCATATCTAAATTTGTTATTTCATGCTAAATTATACATATTAAAAGAATTTTTTAAGGGCACGTAGAAGTGGAAGATTTCAATAGAAACGATAATGAGTTAGATAATCAATCACGAAATGATCATCATGACTTCCGCCGTAATGGTCGTCCAGGAATGAAAATGGGCAGACCTAATGGTCAAAATAGACCTCCAAGAGATAGACAAAAAGGCATGGTATGCGCTTTTGTTCTAGGTAAGGGTCAGAATGCTGCTCTAAAATGGCTAATGGAGACAAGAACTCCTGTATGTATTTTCTTAATTACAGGTGTTAAGTTCGAAGGTTTAGTAAGTGCGTTTGATGCCTTTACAATCAGTATTACAGATGTAAAACGTCATCAGCAAATGATTTATAAAGACAAGATTTCAACCATTACTGTTAAGAAGCCTGAAAGTCAAGGTCACGGAGCTCCACATCGTCCTCGTCGTGAAGATGGCTTCAGTTCTAGTTCAGAAGCAGAGAATGGTATTACTCATCCTCTAAGAGATGGACAAGATGCTAGTGCAGATGATGGTGTAACTCTACCTCCTCGAAATCTACACTCTACAGATGATTATCAGTAATTAACTGTTAATAAAAAAAAGGGGCTATATTATATTGCCCCTTTTTACAAAGAATTATTTATCTCTCAATTTCAAAGTAGTTAATCATCTGATTATCTTTTACTTCAATACAATCAAAAGCACCATTGACTGCTGCTTTTACTCCAAGAGCACCATCTTCAAATACACAGCATTCCTTTACATCCAAGCCAAGTTTTTGAGCAGCTAATAAGAAAGTGTCTGGATTTGGTTTATGACGAGTTACATCATCGGCTGTAACTAGGACATCTACATAATCAATCAAACCTTTCATAGTAAGCACTCTAGTTGCATTTACAGTGCGAGAGCCTGTTCCTACAGCAACTTTAACGCCACGCTCTTTAGCATCTTTGAGAACTTGAACTATTTTTGGGAAAGTTACAATCTTATCTAAATTCTCTTTATAGATTGCAATTTTACGTTGTACATAAGACTCAACATCACCTACAGGTAAACCTTTATTCTTATAGTGTCTAGCTATGTCATAGCTAGATGATCCACCCATCTTGTAAATGTCAGCTTCATCAATATCAAAGCCATGCTCATTTGCAACTTGTCTCCATGCTGCTGCGTGAAATGACATTGAGTTAATAAGTGTTCCGTCTAGATCGAAGATTAGACCTTTATATTTAGTAATAGCACTGTATTCCATTTATCCTCCAAAAGTCCTTTGTATTTTATCAAATATTAGCTTTTGAATTATTAAATCATTCTAAGTTTTACAATTTGCTATTTATTTTGGTATTAGGAAAAAATAAGGCACCACAAGGGTGCCTTTTATATGAATAGATTTGTTTTACTTTAAGCGTTAAATACCATGTAAGTAGAAACTTGCAACAAACATTGCAGTAATACACCACATAATAGGAGATATCTCTTTTGCTTTACCAGTACAAGTTTTTAGAATGCAATAACTAATAAAACCGAAACCAAAACCGTTTCCGATTGAATAGCTTAAAGGCATCATAACAATGGTTAAAAATGCAGGAACGCTGTCTGTAATATCTGAAAAATCGATATCTTTAACACTACGCATCATCATACTTCCAACTACGATAATAGCTGGTGCTGTAGCGTAGGCGGGAATTAAACCAGCTAAAGGAGCAAAGAAGAATGTTAGTAAAAATAGAACGCCAACTGTGATAGCTGTAAGACCAGATCTACCACCTTCTTTAATACCAGTGGTTGATTCAACATATGAGGTAACAGTACAAGTACCTAAAACTGCAGAAGCCATAGTGCCAACAGAGTCTGTTAATAGAGCTTTATCCATACCTTCAACGTTGCCTTTTTTGTCCATAAGACCAGCATCTTTTGTTACACCAATTAGGGTACAAAGATTGTCAAAAAGTTCAACAATAGTGAAGGTAAAAATAACAGAAACAAGACCGTAAGAGATAGCTCCCATAATATCCATTTGCATAAATGTATCTGCAAGGCTTGGAAAGTCTAAACTGAAAACATCAGCTACTTTTGTAGGATAAGGGTCAAGGCCAAATACCATACCAGCTAAAGTGATGGCCAAAATACCATAAACTAATGCACCTTTAATTCTGTGAGTAAGTAAGATTGCAATTAGAAGAAAGCCAATGATAGAAAGAAAAACCTTTGGATCTGTGAGGTTTCCTAATGTAACCATCGTTGCTTCAGATTTTACGACAATCCCTGCACCATGTAGTCCAATAATAGCTAGGAACATACCTATACCTACAACCACTGCAGACTTTAAACTATCAGGAACAGCTTTGATGATAAGTAATCTTAATTTTGTGACGGTTAGTATTAAGAACACAATACCAGAAATAAAAACAGCACCTAAAGCAGTTTGCCATGGAAGACCAATGGTTCCACAAACATAAAAAGAGAAAAAGGCGTTAATACCCATTCCAGGAGCCATACCTATTGGAAGGTTGGCAAATAAGCCCATCGCTATTGAGCATAGAGCTGCAGACCAAATTGTTGCAGCAATTGCAGCTTCTCTAGGAATGCCTGAAGCTTCTAAAATTGATGGGTTTACAAAAATAATATATGCCATTGCCATAAAAGTAGTAAGACCGGCAGTAATTTCCTTAGAAATATAAGTACCTTTTTGGTGTAACTTAAAATAGCGATGTATCATATTATAGGTTTTAGCTAACATAAGATCCTCTAATCTATCAGTGCTGAGGTCCAAGAGAGTGAATTAATCTCTTTTTAAAAATTGAGTGTAGTTTACCAAAATAAGAGCCAAACGATGAAAAAAAATAGAGTTAGAACTGAATTAATTGGACATATTTTCTTGTGGCTTGAACTATCTAATTAAGAAACTTAACTAATATTGTGTGATAATAAACTTAGTTTATAAATTTGAGAGTTTATCAATGGACATCAGAGAGATTGAATGTCATACCGTTGTAATTGGAGCCGGTTCTGCTGGTATTGAGGCATATAAATCTGCATGTGAATGTGGGGTTGACTGCATTATTGTAGACTCTGGACCTTTAGGTACTACAGCTCAAAGATCTGGTGAATTACCCACTAGTCTTTTAATGACTGCAGCAATTTCCTTACATTCTTTAAAAACGCTCGACGATAGTGGTATTTCTTTTGCAACTGATTTAGTTCCAGATACCGCAAATGTTTTGTCATCTTTACGAGCTGTTCGTTCAAGAGCAACTTCTGAAGTTTTGTCATTTATGTATAGAATCCCTGAAAATTCTAGAATTAGAGGTCATGCAAAATTTCTTGATGAAAACACAATTTTAGTTGATGACCATACAAAGATACATTTTAAAACTGCGGTAATTGCCACTGGATCATCTCCTCTTGTAACCTATGAACAATCGAGACTGAAAAACATTATCACATCAAATGAGTTTTTTGAGCTAGAAAAACTTCCCAAATCAGTTGCCGTTTTCGGTGGTAGTAAAGTTGGTCTACAATTAGGTCAAGCTTTATCTTATTTAGGTGTCAATGTCGTAGTTTTTGGTCAAAGAAAATTATGGCGTTTGAGCAATGATTCTGTTTTATCTGTTGCTTTGCAATTGCTTTCCTCAAGATTTAATCTTTACGTAGATACCTTTATTACTTCAATGGAAGATGACGGTTTTAATGGATATGATATTTATTATGTAGATGATCATGGTTATGAGAATTACCTGAATATGGAAAGCCTAGTAGCTGCAACAGATAGACTTCCAAATGTCGGGGACATGAATTTACAAAAGCTTGGAATTAAAATATCAAGAATAGGTTGCATTAAAACAGATGAGTCAACTCTGCAAACATCAGTTCCTCATATTTTTGCAGCAGGTGATGTTTGTCATGATACATTTTTATCTTCTGTTGCTATTCAAGAAGGTAAGTTTGCAGGAAGAAACGCTGCGTGTTATCCAAATTTTGTTAATAAACCAAAGCAGGTTAAGGTAAATATTGTTTATACCGATCCTATTTTAGCTATTGTTGGATATTCCCTAGAGGAAATGCGCCAATACGCTAAATTGACAGGCGATAACTTTATCACCACAGATGTTCACTTGTCTCAAGGTCATTACAGAGGACTGCGTGAAGATGGCGGTATCTTAAGTATTTATACCTCAATTTCAACTCATCAAATTTTAGGTGCAGAGCTTTGTGCTTATAAAGGTGATAAAATAGCTAACTTTTTAGCATTAGCTATGGAAAATAACTATACTGTAGAACGTTTGGCTGATTACAGTTATAACAATCTTTCTTCTGAGTCTGCAATTGGTGTTGCGGCAAAAGAAGCAATTATAAGATTAGAAAAAAATAGACTTTAGACACATATGAATAAAATGGAAAAAACTATTGTATTAGCTTCTGGTAATGAAGGTAAAGCCAGAGAATTTCGTGCAATTTTAGAACCTTTAGGTTTTAAGATTGTTTTACAAAAAGAATTAGGAATTGAATCTCCTGAAGAAACAGGAAAGAGTTTCATTGAAAATGCAATTCTAAAAGCTCGTTTTGCATCAGAAAAGTCTGGAATGTGGGCTTTAGCTGATGATTCAGGCTTATCTGTAGATGCTTTAAATGGAGCACCTGGTATTTATTCTGCTCGCTATTCTGGCGGTGATGACAAAGAAAATAACGCAAAGTTGCTTGAAGAAATGTCAAAGGTAAAAGAAGACAAGCGAACTGCTCGTTATTTTTGTGCTTTATGTTTGGTAAGACATAAAGATGATCCCGTACCTCTTACAGTTTTATCTTCATGGGAAGGTTCAATTGGATATAAAGAAGTAGGTTCTGGCGGTTTTGGTTATGATCCTTTATTTGTTGTAACAGGAAGAAACTGCACTGCAGCTCAATTACCTCCTCAGATTAAGAATTTAATTTCTCATCGTGGCCGTGCATTGCAAGCCTTAACATACAAATTAGAGCATAATCTTGCATGAGTGAAAAACTTCCAATAGGTTTATATATTCATTATCCTTGGTGTATTAGAAAATGCCCCTATTGTGATTTTAATTCTTATCCTAAAAAGAATAGCTCATGCTCTGATGAGGGGTATTTAGATACTTTGCTATCTGATTTTGAAAATAGTAAAGACTATATAGATTCTCGAAAATTTCTATCTGTTTATATCGGCGGAGGTACTCCTTCGCTGTTTCCTCCATTTTTAATGGAGAAAATCTTTAAAACCATTTCTCCTTACATTGATGAAAATACAGAAATCTCAATGGAGGCTAATCCTGGTACTGTCACACTAGATTTATTAAAAGACTATAAATCTATTGGACTAAATCGTATTAGTTTAGGTGTTCAGAGTTTTAACGATAACTCATTAAAGGCTTTGGGAAGAATACATGACTCAAAGACTGCAATTGAAAGCTGTCAAAATGTAATAAAGGCAGGATTTACAAATTTCAATATAGATATAATGCACGGCTTGCCTCATCAGAATACTGCAAAAGCTTTAGACGATTTAAAACAAGCTTTTCTATTAGGATGCAATCATTTGTCTTGGTATGAGTTGACTCTAGAAGAAGATACCTATTTTGGTGAACATCCTCCTGTCTTGCCAAAAGAAGATGATTTAGCTGATATTGAAGAAAGTGGTTTTTCTTTGATTGAACAAGCTGGATTTAAACGTTATGAAGTATCTGGATATACAAAATATAAACGTTGTCTACATAATCAAAATTACTGGATGTTTGGTGATTATCTAGGAATTGGCGCAGGTGCGCATTCTAAAATAAGATTAAACAATACTACATATAGACGAGCTAATGAGCAAAAACCTTTAGATTATAGAAAACAGATAGAACATAAGGATGCTTTGTTTTTAGAAGTAGACAAGGATAATCTACCGTTTGAGTTTATGCTTAATAGGTTAAGGATCTTTGACCCAATAAGATTTGATGAATTTGAGAAAACAACAGGACTTGATTTTGATTTGGTTAAATCCAAATTAGAAGATTCAAAGAATTTAGGACTGCTTGAATTTACAAAGGACACTTATTATTTAACTCAAAAGGGTAAGTGGATGCTTAATGATATCCTTGAGATGTTTTTATAAAAATAAGATTTTGACTAGATCTACTTTTTACAAGCATTTAACCGTGAAAAGTGGAATATGACTTATAATTAAGAAAGATATTTTTTAAATTTTTCAATAACTTTGCTCATACAGGTAAACCGAGCAAAAAATAATACTTAATAAAGAATTGCTATTAAATTTTAGGCAAAAATAATGAATACAAATGAAAAGAAAAAAATCAGCAGCTTACTTGCTTTAAAGACTGCTCCAGTAGGAAAGATCGAACAAGATTTTAAAGTTGCTTTATATGTAGTTGCAGCTTTATACCAACTTGATTTTGCAAATAAAGCAAATTTTGGTATGTGCTCTAACTTTATGGGATGCGTTGGTTTTAAAGCTGATATTACCAAGTTTAATTTACAAGATTACTATGACTGTTTAGATTTGCTCGTAGCTGAGGGCGCTCTTGTTGCTTTAGGTAAGGGCAGAGTTTACGTTGCACCAAATGACTTCAATGAGTTTACAGCTAAAGTAAGCGCTGTAGAAGACAAGTTTAAGGGCATGGACGGTGAAAAATACTATCGTTATGTTGTGTCTGATGAATTAGGTAATCAATACACATTAAATACAGACTATGTAATTCTTCCTAATGATGAAGTTATTGCTGTCGCCTCAAAAACAGGTGATATTGCTTATGTGAAGACTATTAGCAAAGTTCGCCAGTGTGTTTTAGGTCGAATTATGTCATTAGGCAAAAAAGGCACTCAGTTAATGCCTGATGAGCCTAATATCAAGCAACTTACCTTTAGTTTTGCTACCAAAGAAGATTTAGGTGAGGCAAAGTCAGGTGATGTTGTAATCGCCCAAATCTTAGAAAGAAAGCCTAATTGTTTTATCGTAAAAACTCGTGAAGTTGTAAAAGACATTGGTAACTTAAATAATATTATTCTGATGTCTGTGCTTAGAAATGATATTCCTAATGTATGGCCAGATAATTTAATTAAATCATTATCTCGTGTGCCAACTGAAGTTACAGCAGAAGAAGGTAAAGGACGTGTAGATTTAAGAAATATTCCTTTAGTAACTATTGATGGCGAGGATGCTCGTGATTTCGATGATGCCGTGTACTGTAAGAAAGAAGATAAAGGCTGGAGATTATTTGTTTCTATTGCCGATGTTTCTTCTTACGTAAAGCCTGGCACCTTACTAGATAAGGAAGCAGTTAACCGTTGTAATAGCTGTTATTTCCCTAATTTTGTTATTCCAATGTTGCCTGAAAAGCTATCAAATGGTATTTGTTCTTTAAATCCGGATGTAGATAGACTTTGTATGACATGTGAAATGGAAATTTCAAAACAAGGTAAGATTGAAAAATATCGTTTCTACCCTGCAATTATGAGATCACATGCTCGACTAACTTACAATGAAGCTTGGATGATGATTCAAGAAGGTAAGGCAAAGTTTGACGAACATAATGCTGTTATTGGTGATGTAAAAGAGTTATTTAATTTATATCAAGCATTCAAGAAAGACAGAGTAAACAGAGGCGGTATTTCCGTTGAAAGTGAAGAACTTCATTTTGTATTCAATGAGGATATGGAAATTGAAGGAGTTCAACCTTTAGATAGAAATGATGCTCATAAGCTAATCGAAGAGTGCATGATTGCAGCTAACGTTGCAGCAGCTTCATTTGTCGCAGAAAGAAAAGCTCAAACTTTATATCGCGTACATGCAAAACCAACCGAGAAAAAATTGGGACTTTTATATACTCAATTAGCTCGTTTTGGTTTAAGCCTTACAGGTGGCGATGAACCTTCATCAAAAGACTTTATGAAATTAGCAGACTCTATTGCAAATAGAGAAGACGCTAAAATTATTAATGAACTTATTTTACGAAGCATGTCAAAAGCCGAATACACCCCTGAGAATATTGGACATTTCGGTTTAGCTCTTGAGAAGTATGCTCACTTTACCTCTCCAATCCGTCGTTATGCTGATTTACAGTTACATCGTGTGATTAAGTACTTACTTGAAAAAGAAGAAAAAAGAGATTGGGGTAAGATTGGAGCCCGCTCATACACCAAGCCTGAACTTGTTGCACTAGGTGTTAAGTGTACTGATAGAGAAATTGCAGCTGATATGGCTGAGCGCGAAGTTGATGCTACATTAGCTTGTATTTATATGGAGAAATTCATAGGTGAAGTTGTAAACGGTACAGTTACAGCTTGTACAAGTTTTGGTGTTTTCGTTCGACTTGATGATTACGGTGTAGATGGAATGATTTACATTGGTAATTTTGATAGTTTTATGAAATTTGATGAAAGAACTCAGACTTTAGTTTCAAATCGAGGAGATGCATATTCTATAGGTAAGAAAATTAAGGTAGTTGTTGCTGGCATCGATGAAGAGAACCACAAAATTGACCTTCGTCCAGATTCTATGAGCAAAGCTGATTTGACTTATCTTAGAAAAGAACGTGATTCACTTGTTGCAAAGCGCAAAAAAATAAGTCAAAATGCACCAAAATCTGATAAAGAGATGATCCTAAAAAGTCTATCTGATATATCAATTGCAAAAGATGCATCAGAGACTGATTCAATCTTAAGACCACAATCTAAATCTAATTTTGTGGCTCAAGAGTATATTAGTAACCCATATGAATCGGCTGTAAATATGGGGCAAATCAAATTTCCTAAAAAGAATAAGAAAAAGAGTAAGAAAGGTAAAAAATAATTATGTACGTTAATAAAAAGAAATCCGGTTCAAGAGAAATTATTTACGGTATTAACGCAGCTACAACTGCTATTCAGACTTGCCCTGAGAAAATTACAGCTGCATGGGTTGTAAAAGGCCGTGAAGATGATAAGCGTGTTCGTCAAATCGAACAGATGCTAAAAGCAATTGGTATTAACACTCAAATCGCAATGCGTCATTCTTTAGATGAAAAGACTGATAATGGTGTTCACCAGGGTATTGTGCTTGAAGTTATAGCAACTCCACCTAAGGATGAAAAATTCTTAGAAGCTTTATTAGAAGAAAAGCAAGATCAAAAGCAGTTATATTTAATTTTAGATGGCATTACTGATCCTCGTAATTTAGGTGCAGCAATGCGTTCAGCTTGGGCCGCAGGTGCTGATGCTGTTATTGTTCCAAAGGACAAGTCTGCATCTTTAACTCCTGTTGCAAGAAAAACTGCTGATGGTGCTGCTGAGCAGGTTCCATTTATTGCTGTTACAAATCTAGCAAGAACAATTGAGTTACTTCAGGACCATAATGTTGAAGTAGTTGGTATGGCTGGTGAAGCTACAAATACCATTTTTGACTATGATTTCCAAAAGGCAACTGCCTTAGTAATGGGTTCAGAAGAAAGTGGTATGCGTCACTTAACTCGTGAGAAGTGCGATGCTATTGTAAAAATCCCTATGGCTAAAGGCGTTGAATCTCTAAATGTTTCAGTTGCAGCTGGTATTGCAATGTACGAAGTAGTTCGTCAGTTTATTGGTAGATAGAAAATAAATCTATCTGTAATTAAGCGTGTTTGAATTTTACATTTAAGCACGTTTTTTTTATGGCGAAAAAAAGAGAATTTAATTTCAAAATCTTGAAATAAGTCATAAAAAGCGTATAATGACGGCACTCAGTCGTGTAGATATTAAATCTACATTAGTCTCCTTGTCTGATAGTTGACTGATTTATCAGACTTTTACCGTAAGGGGCATTTTAATGCGTAACTACGAAATCGTATTCCTGGTACACCCAGATCAGACAGATCAGGTTCCAGGCATGA
>CAZEXR010000042.1:0-13768 GCA_964516675.1 uncultured Enterobacterales bacterium
ATTCTTTGCCTGTTAAAGTCTTTAATGCATTCCAAGACTCTGTTGATAGAGGCTTGTTGTCATTCTTGAATTCTTCTGATGTCCACCAGAAGTTTGCTTCTGATGCAGCATCTTTAACGATGAACTTATCTTTTGGTGAACGACCAGTGTAAACACCAGTCATTACATTAACAGCGTCCATCTCAGTGTTCTGGCCCTTATCGAAGCCTGTTAGACCGTCTTTAGTCTCTTCAGCAAATAAGGTCTCATATGATGGGTTGTGTAGGATTTCGGTAGCAGCGCTGATACCGTATTTAGCTAAATCAAGCTCGTTAAATAAGCTCATTTTTTTTCTCCACGTGTTAACTGAGTGCGACTCAGGATTCTATTGGTTACAGTTTAAGATTTTACATTAAAAATTTGCTTTGTGTACACTTTTTAATCAATTTATCGATCATAATTTATCAACTTTGATAAAGTTTTTTATTTATAGTCAAAAAGCGCGATTTTTGAAAAAAATCATATACAATTAATGGAACATTTTTTAGAGCAAATTTCGCTAAAGAAGATTTTAGCGATAACTTTTTTGTAAAGGTATATATGAGCAAAATCAGTGTAAGTGAAAAAGCCCAAGAGCATTTTTTAAACATCATCAGTAAACAAAAGATGGAAGGCCTAGCAATTCGTCTAACAGCTTCTAATGTTGGTACACCTGGTGTTCAGTGTGGTATTTTATACTGCCCAAAAGAGTACATTACTTCAAATGATGAGCACTTCCAGATGAAGGGCTTTGAAATTGTTATCGATAGCTCTGTTTCAGAGTACCTTGATGATTCATTCATTGATTTATCTAAAGGTGAGAATGGCGATGATTTATTAACATTCCACGCACCAAACCTAACCAAACAAGATTTACCAGAAGATGCTACATTATTCGATAGATTAAAGAAGTTTATCGATGCTACTGTTAGCCCATCTCTAGCATCCCACGGTGGTGCAGTTTCTTTAGTTGATGTAACTGAAGATGGCATTGCAAAGGTTAAGTTTACAGGTGGTTGCTTAGGTTGCTCTATGGTTGGCCTTACTTTAAAAGAAGGCATCCAAACTCAGCTAAACCAAGCATTCCCTGGCCAGATTAAAGATGTAGTTGATGTAACAGAACACGAAGTTACAGAAGAGACTTACGGTTAATATAAAAAATTCTTAATACAAAATGAAAAACCTCTGAATAGAAATGTTCAGAGGTTTTATTTTGTAAGCCAAGTATGATTTACTCAGCTTTTAAAGAACGACCAAGAAGTGACATTGCTGCATCTACACCTGATTTACCGTTGTAAATAACCTCATAGACCTCATTACAAATTGGCATTTGAACATTTAGTCTGTCACAGATATTTTTAACAACCTTACTCATGGTATAGCCTTCAACAACCTGACCAATCTTCTCAAGGGCTTGTTCACATGTAAGTCCCTGACCTAAAAAGAAACCAAATCTACGATTTCTTGATTGGTTATCGGTACAAGTTAGAATTAGGTCACCAAGTCCTGATAGGCCCATGAATGCTTTATCAGTAGCGCCATAAGCGATACCTAAACGAATCATCTCAGCTAAACCGCGAGAGATTAGAGCTGTTCTTGCATTAGCGCCAAAGCCTAAACCATCTGAAAGACCGGCTCCAATTGCAATTACATTCTTAATAGCACCACCTAGTTGCAATCCAAGAAGATCACAACTCTCATAGATTCTAAAAGTCTTGGTGTGCATAAGTTCAATGAATTCTTTGATAAATTCTTCATTGGTACCTGCAACAGCGATAGCTGTTGGCATTCCCTTTGCTAATTCCATTGCAAAGGTAGGTCCTGATAGAGCTGCCATTGGAATACTATCGCCTAAAACTTCACTAGCAACTTCACTTAACAACTTACCAGACTTCACATCAAGACCTTTGGTTGCCCAAGCAATCTTGTGTTCACTAGTTAAAAAAGGTTTTATAGATTCAAGTACTTGTCCAAAAGTATGAGAAGGAACAACTACTAAAATGGTTTTGCAGGAATTTACAAATAATTCAAGGTTTGAGGTAACGGATAGGCTATCTTCAAAGTGAACACCTGGAAGATACTTAGTATTAACGCGTTCCTCTTGCATTCTTTGTGCTGTTTGAGGATTACGACACCACAGCATCACAGGTAAGCCCTTTGATGCTGTAGATTGAGCAAGTGCGGTTCCGTAGGAACCAGCACCTAAAACTCCTAAAGCGCAATTGCTTGTAGACATATGTTTTATGCTACAAAATTAAGCCTGTGGAGCCTGCTCTGGAGCAGCACCATTTGCTACGTCCTGATTCTTAGCAGCTTCTGCAGCTAATTCAGCCTGACGAGCACGGTACATAGCTTCGAAATTCATTGGACGTAATGTGAATGGAGGGAATGAAGCACGGTTAATTAGAGATGAAACGTGCTCACGAGCATAAGGGAATAAAATGTTAGGAGCAACAGCACATAATAGATACTGTAAAGTAGGCTCATCAACACCTGCGATCATGAAGATACCTGCTTGGTGAACTTCACAAATAAAAGCAGTTTCTTCAGCAATCTTGCAAGTAACAGTTACACGAAGATCAACCTCGTAGTTACCTTCTGTTAACTTAACTGGCTTAGCATCGAAATCAACCTTAATCTCAGGCTTCCATTCTTTATTGAAGATCTGAGGAACATTAGGAGTCTCTAAAGAGCAATCCTTAGCATAAATACGGATTGGCTCAAAAACTGGCTGATTCTGTTGCTCATTTGCATTATCTGACATTTTTATTTTCCTTATGAATATATTAGTTTTTAGTTGATAGAGGAAGATTATCCATTGACCACTGAGCGATACCACCATCTAAAGTATAAACATTGGTATAACCTTGTTTCTTTAGAGAAACAGCAGCATTGAAACAATCTGAATCCATCTTATCTTTGCCTACAAGAATAACAGGCTTATTCTTATAGCTCTCGATTCGGTTTAACTTACCCTGTTTAATATCTAACAGAATAATGTTTTCAGAACCAGCGATGTGACCTTTAGCAAATAGATTTGCAGCTCTTACGTCAACATAAACACCGTTTTCATGATTAATCTTTTGTGTTGCCATATTTGCGCTTAGCTTTTGTACGCGTGCAATCATAATTTTAGCCTGAAGATAAATCAAACCAACTAACACAGCGAAGAATACAAAAACCATTAATGTGTGGCGCTCAGCAAAAGCTAATAACTCTTCAAAAGAAACTGATGAGAATAAATCACCCACAGTAATTCCCCTTTTTTTAATTCAAGATAATTTAATTGTGTGATTTTAACACAATTTATATTTTTCAATAAACAACATAGTTCACATTTGGAAACGCTTACCACGTGCTTTGTTCAATATTTTAATCACTTTTCTTAAGTTTAATAAACAGAAATTAACAAGCTGATAGTAATAGATGAGAAAAACATAAACAAAAATGTCTTTTAGTATCAAAAATCGGTAAAAAACGATTAAAAAACTGTAAAATATAAGCAGTCTTTTTTTTATTGATCAATAGAGTATAAGAAGTATGGCAAATAAGAAACCATTAGCCCTTATTATTATGGATGGTTGGGGCGACAATCCTGTTAAAGAATTTAACGCTGTAGAAGCTGCTAAAACTCCAGTTTTAGATGACTTAGTATCAAAGTATGCTAATACAGATATCCAAGCTTCAGGTATCGACGTAGGTCTTCCTGATGGTCAGATGGGTAATTCAGAAGTAGGCCACACCAACATTGGTGCAGGTCGTATCGTCTACCAAGAACTAACACGTATCGGCAAATCAATTGTTGATGGTGATTTCTTCACAAACACAAATTTATGCAATGCTGTTGATGCAGCTGCAAAGAATGACAAAGCTGTTCACATCATTGGTCTTATGTCTCCTGGTGGTGTTCACTCTCATCAAGACCACATTGTTGCTATGATTAAACTAGCAGCACAGCGTGGCGCTAAGAAGATTTACTTCCACGCTTTCACTGATGGTCGTGACGTTGCTCCTCGTTCTGCTTTAGAATACGCTCAGGTTATTGAGAAGGCTTTTGCTGATGCTGGTGTTGGTCGCTTTGCTTCAGTTGTAGGTCGTTACTATGCAATGGATCGTGATAACCGTTGGGATCGTGTTCAGCAGGCTTATGATTTAATCACTCAGGCAAAGAGCGAATTTGGTTCTTTTGCTTCTGCAAAGGATGCTATTGAAGCAGCTTATGCTCGTGATGAGAATGATGAGTTCATTAAAGCTTCTGTAATCGGTGAGAAGGCTCCTTTACAGGATGGCGATTCACTAATTTTCATGAACTTCCGTGCAGACCGCGCTCGTCAGATCACTCGTTCATTCGTAAATGCTGATGCTGATTTCACAGGCTTTAAGCGTGAAGTTAAGCCAGCTCTTGCATCATTTGTAATGTTAACTCAGTACGCAGCTGACATTAAGACTGTTTGCGCATTCCCTCCTGCTGATTTATCAAACACCTTAGGTGAGTGGTTATCAAAAGAAGGTAAGACTCAGTTACGTATTTCTGAGACTGAGAAGTATGCTCACGTAACATTCTTCTTCAACGGTGGTGTTGAAACTGTATTCCCTGGCGAAGACAGAATTCTAATCCAGAGCCCTAAGGTTGCTACTTATGATCTACAGCCTGAAATGAGCTCAAAGGAATTAACAGACAAATTATGTGCTGCTATTGAATCTGGCAAGTACGATATGATTATCTGTAACTATCCTAATGGCGATATGGTTGGTCACACTGGCGTATTTGAAGCTGCTGTTAAGGCTGTTGAAGCTGTTGACACATGCATCGGTCGTGTAATCGAATCATTAAAGAAAGTTGACGGTGAATGCTTAATCACTGCTGACCACGGTAACTGTGAACGTATGAAGGATCTTGAAAAGAATATCCCTTATACAGCACACACTAACTTACCAGTTCCTTTCATCTACTACGGTAGAAAGGCAACAATGCGTAAGGATGGCCGTCTATCAGACATCGCTCCTACTATGCTATATCTAAAGGGTATGGATGTACCTGCAGAGATGACTGGTAAATCAATCGTTACTTTAGAAGACTAATCTTTTAAATATCTGATTTATAGAAGCCTGCATTACTTAAATGATGCAGGTTTTTTTTATATCTAAAGACAAAATACGAAATAGAAAAAATCATTTCGTCATTCATAAAGTTTGAATTTAAGGAAGTGCGTAGTTACTTAAGAATTTAAGAAAAAACGCACTAAAGAAGAAAGGTTACTTAGAAAAAAGCTTTCTATTTTTTAGATCGTAAAGTCCCCAAAGAACACCTACAATCAAACCACCTAGATGACAAAGATTAGCAATGCCACTTATCATGAAACCAAAGAGGACAAAGATTACACTAACAGCTAATAGACCATTTGGTACATTAAAACTTCTAGGTAAATCTTTTCGTCTTGATAAAACACCACTATAACCAATCACACCGTAAACTACGCCAGATAAACCACCAAACACAGTAAATTCATCAGCTAAAAAGCTGTATTGAAGTACGTTTGAGAGCAAGGCGATGCTTATAAATAATGTAAAAAGCTTTGGAATGCCAAAGGTCTTCTCAATAGGTCTTGCCATAGCTTCAAACATAACTAGATTGAATGCTATATGCATAAAAGAGAAGTGAACAAAAGTTGGAGTTAATAACTTATAAAAGCTAAATATATCTGAAAAGTGCTCTTGTCTTGATAAGGCAAAGGTATTAACCACAAAATCATCGTTAACTAATGATAATAGGTACAAGGCTATACATATTATCTCTACGATAGTTGTAAGAGATTTAATATCAAAGGTCATAGGCAACAATAGAGATGAACTAATAGTTTTCTCTCTTTTTACTGTCTTTCCTTGTTCCCAAGATGCTTTTGTGAATGCTTTATCGTAAGGAGAGTTTGCAAAACGTAGTAACTCTTGCTTGGCTCTAGAGACATAAATACTGTCAGTTACAAAGACAGTATAACGATCTGCATAGCTTAGTTTTGCTTTAGCCTTAATACCAATTGAGTTTAGGTAGTCAGCAAAGCCAAAGGCCTTCTCCCTAGAGAGAAGGCAAACTTCATAGCTATATTCGTCGACTATTTCGAATTCAGCCATTTTAGATACTCACCTACGCCTTGAGCAACAGTCTTAAACTCAACGTCACAACCTGCTGCACGTAGCTTTGTTAAATCAGCCTGAGTAAATGACTGGTAATGACCAATTAAATGCTCTGGGAATGGGATAAATTCAATTTCACCATGACCATAATGCTTAATCACAGCCTTAGCAATATTTGAGAATGGTTCAGCTCTGCCAGTACCACAGTTATAAATTCCTGATGGACCTTTATGCTCAAAGAACCATAGGTTAACTTCAGCAACATCACCTACGTAAACGAAATCACGTAACTGACCGCCGTCTTCATAACCATCAATACCCTTAAATAACTTAGGATTCTCACCTGCTTTCATCTGATTATTTAAATGGAAAGCAACTGAAGCCATTGAACCTTTATGACCTTCACGAGGACCATATACATTAAAATATCTTAAGCCTACAACTTGAGACTGAAGTTTAGGTAATCTTGAGCGTACATACTCATCAAATAGGAACTTTGAATAACCATATACATTTAATGGACCTTCATTGTTTCTGTCTTCAACGAATACATTACCATCACCATAGGTTGATGCTGATGAAGCAAAGAAGAATGGGATCTTATGAGAGGTAGCAAACTCAAATAGGTTTACTGTGTACTCATAGTTATTCTTCATGATGTACTTGCCATCCCACTCTGTTGTTGCAGAGCATGCACCCTCGTGGTAGATAGCCTGAATGTTTTGACAACCGTATTTTGCATCAAAAGCTTTTTCATCTAAAACTAATGACATGAAATCGTCTCTATCCATGTAATCAGCAATGTCTAAATCAGTTAGATTGATAAACTTATGACCGTTCTTTAGATCATCAACAACTAGAATGTCCTTGATGCCTCTATCGTTTAAGTGCTTTACGATGTTAGAACCGATAAAGCCGCAACCACCAGTTACAATAAACATATTTATTTTCCTATAATGATTTTTAGAATAATCAATTATAATCATTACTATGCAAATACACATAATAAATTTGAATTATTTACCATCGATTTTTAAGCTTACAGACTATGAACACAAATAACGCAAAAAAATATCTAATCATTTCTCCTTCATGGCTAGGAGACTTAATCATGTCTCAAAGCTTATACAAAATGTTGAAAAAACAAGATCCTACATGTCTTATAGATATTTATGCTCCAGGCTACACTATGCCTTTATTAGACAGAATGCCTGAGCTTAATGAAAAGATTGTAAATCCTTTTGACCATGGTGCTTTTAATTTAAAAGCTCGTTACGCTGAAGGCAAAAAGCTTCGCAATGGCAACTACGATAGTGTATTTATCCTACCAAATTCCTTAAAGTCAGCTCTAATTGGTCTTTTTGCAAAGATTAAAGACAGAAGAGGATTCAAAGGCGAATCTAGATATTTTGTTATCAACAACATGAGAAATAACAAAACAGATTTTCCATATATGGTAGAGCGTTATGTAGCTTTAGCTTTTGATAAAAATGAAGTTAAAACCGCCAAAGATTTACCTGAATTTGCTTATCCTAAATTGGACGTAAAGCCTCTTGATCCTGTTAAAACAAAAGAGCTTGGCCTTGATTTTTCAAGAAAAGCACTTGTTTTAGGCTGCGGTGCTAACTATGGTCCAGCTAAACTTTGGCCGGTTGAGTATTTTGCAAAAGTGTCTGATTGGTGGATAGAAAAAGGCGGAATGGTTATTGGAATTGGTTCTAAAAAAGACATTCCTACTGTTCAATCTATTTACTCAAATATCAGTGATAAAAATAAAGAACACTTTGTTGATATTGCAGGTAAAACAAATATTACAGAAGCTTTAGACATCGTAGGCGCATGCACAGCTGCTGTATGTAATGACTCTGGTTTAATGCACACTGTAGCTGCAGTTGATGTTCCTCAGGTTTGTATCTTTGGCTCAACATCTACAAACTACACACCGCCTTTATCAAAGAAAGCAATTTGCGTTGAATCTGATGAAAAATGCCATCCTTGTTTTAAGAGAACTTGCCAATTTGGAACTTATGCTTGTCTAAAGCAAATAACTCCTCAAATGGTAATTGAAAAGCTTGAAAGCCTAGTAACTCTTTAAGTAAGGATAAACATGCATATCAAATCAATTGCAACCATTACCGCTTATAAAATACTTACAACCTTGGTAGCTCCTCTTGGAGCTGCTTTTATAAGCCATAAGAAAAGAAATGATCCACCATACGGAAAAAGAATATTTGAGCTTTTAGGTTTTTATAAAGAAAAAACTGATAACTGTATATGGTTTCATGGAGCCTCTGTAGGTGAGGTAAACGCGCTCAAGCCTTTAATTTGTGAGTTCATAAAACAGCATCCAAATGAAACGGTTGTTTTATCAACAATGACAACCACAGGAGCAAATGCAGCAGCATCTTTAAAAGGTGTAAAAGTTGTATTTTCACCTCTTGATAGTCCAATTGCTGTGTGTGGTTTCTTCAAAAGCTTTAAACCAAAAGCTTTGATAATCATTGATACTGAACTTTGGCCAAATATGCTAGCCAAAGCTAAAGCAAGTAAATGCCCTGTTATCATTGTTAATGCAAGAATGCAGGAGAAAAACTGTCAAAGTTACCTAAAACATAAAACTCTTGTAAAAGATCTTATATCCTCAAAACTATCTAAAGTACTGTGTGTAAGTTATGCAGACAAAACAAGATTTGAAAAAATAGGTGTAGCTCCATCAAATCTTATGGTGTCAGGTAACATTAAATACGATTTATCCCCAAGAGATAGTTTATTTAATGAGGCAAGAAAGCTTAAAACAGAGTTGTTTGGCAACATGGTTTTTGGTGCCATCAGTATCCATGATGGTGAAGAAAAACAAGTTATTGATGCATATTTAAAAGCAAAAGAACAAATGACAAACTTAAAACTTGTTTTTGTTCCAAGACATCAAACTACAACCAAGCTAGCTTGTGACTATCTAAATAGTCTTAAGGTGACTTTTACCCAAAAAAGTTCACTAGATAGTTTGTCCGATTTTAAAGGGGATATTCTTATAGGTGACACTCTAGGTGAAATCGAGTTGTATTT
Organism: uncultured Enterobacterales bacterium; assembly: GCA_964516675.1. Taxonomy (GTDB): domain Bacteria; phylum Pseudomonadota; class Gammaproteobacteria; order Enterobacterales; family Succinivibrionaceae; genus Succinivibrio. The sequence continues at coordinate 9,217 of CAZEXR010000042.1, forward strand.
TGGTCTTTGCGATTTAGTGTTTATGGGAGGAAGCTTTGTTGATATTGGAGGCCATAATCCATTAGAACCAGCTTATTTTAGTCTTCCTATAATTACAGGTCCTGATTACCATAACTTTAAAGAGCAATTTGATAAGCTTATTGAGGTTGGCGGAAGTTTTCTAGCTGAAGATGAAGGTAAGCTTACAAAATACATAATTAAGCTTTTAAATAATAACAGTCTCTTACTACAGACAGGCGTGAAAACCTTAGATGTGCAGCAGCAAGGTAAAGGGGCTTTATCAAGAACTTTAGAGCAGCTAGATAAGCTGCTCTATAAAAAGTAAATTAAGACTTAATCGAAGCTAAGAAATCTATATATTCTCTAGCTCTTTGGCCTATAGCATCAGGTGTTACAATTTCTTTGTCATTTATGCCATATAGGCCAAATAAACCTACATAGTCAGCATGACACATCTCAAAAGCTCTTAAAAAGTTAGCTAAATAATCTTCAACAGTTCTGTGGTGTCGGCCTTCATGGGTGTAAGCAGCTTCTTCACTGCCACAAGTAATAGCGATGGCAATTTTCTTACCTTCTAAATGGTGGCCATCTTTAAAAGCCCAATCACCAGTTAACACCTTATCTAACCATTCTTTGGTCTTTGGAGGACAGCTAAACCAATATAAAGGGAATTGGAAAACAATTGTTCCATTATTATCAAGAAGACAATGTTCCTTATGGGCATCGATGTTTCCTGTTGGATAACAACTCTGAAGATTATGAATAAGAATTTCATCAGAATGCTTCTTCATTTCCTCAACGAAACGACGATTTGCATAGGACTGGCTATAATTTGGGTGATCAACAATTACAACTGTTTTCTTTGGTTCCATTTTTATCCAAGAGAATTACTCTTGCCTCGTAAGAATTCAATTGTTTTATATTACTTTATGTGATTAATTTTTTAGAGCTTCTTGTTTTAAAAATTCAAAGTCGCTCTCATTAAAATAAACAGCATTTTTATCGGATTTGTTTACTTCCTTGTTAAAGGATCTTAATAGTCTGCTTAGCATAGATAATTTTAGGTCAGTGTTTAATTTTGTATTAAAACACTTATCAAAATCGATTACATATACATTACATTTATCGTCTATGAGAATGTTTCTAATATTCAAATCAGTGTGATGAATGTCTTTGTCAAAAAACTGTTTAATGGTTTTACCTATTTCTATAAATTCAGCTTTTGTTAGATGTCTTTTAGAAATAACCTTAGAAAGATCAGAAAATCCCACAAGTCGTTCAATCACAATGTCTTGAGAAACAGACATTAAATTTCTTTGCTCTCTGGCTATCACAGGACGAGGAACCTTTAATCCTTGTGAAACCATATAATTTAAAAGATTAAACTCATCAATTGCTCTGTGAGCATTACTTTCAAATAAAAAGAATCTATCCTTAACTAACTTTCCAAAAAGACCGCCTCGGTTATAGTGTCGTAGGATTAAATCTTTATTATCTAATTTAAATAACAAAGTCTTACCACGTCCATCGCAGCTTGATACGTCATTTGATTTTAGTATCGAGGCTCTATCAAAAAATCTCTCATAAAAACTTTCATCTTTATCTTTGGCAATATCATCAGAAAAAATGAATGTTATATTTTTAAAGGAAAGCTTATTGTTATTTGACATAGGAACTCTTAATTTAATATTTTTACAAATTATAACTTAGTTTTACTCATGATTTACAAAGTCATAATGATGATACAATTAGCACTAACTTTAGGAGCTATATGAACAACAAAACCTTATCTTCAATATGTGTTTTAAGACTAACAGCTTTAGGTGATTGTATTAATGCCTTTGGTCTTATAAATGCCATAAAAGAAAACTATCCAGATATTCAATTAGATTGGGTAATTGACTCTCGTTTTGCATCTTTATTTGTTGATGAAAACAATAAACCTCTTGTTTCAATGCATAAAGTAGAAGTGAAAAATCAAGGTTTATTAAAAGCTAGCTTTAATTTATACAAAGAGTTAAAAAATAAAAAGTTTGATGCATTATTTAACCTCCAAACATCCATTAAAGCATCTGTTTTATCTTTGTGCATAAAAGCAAAATTAAAATTTGGATATGATGCAGAGCGCCGAAGAGAAGGTCAATTATTATTCATAAATAGACAAGCTCCATCACCAGATAACCCACATGTACTTGCTGGTTTCATGGCATTTGCTCACAGTGCAGGATTAAAGGACCTTACTCCTTCATGGGATTACAAGTTATCTGACAATGAAATCAAGAATGCAAAAGCTCTAATCCAAAACAATCAAAGAATTCTTACAATTTCTCCTGCTTCTGCAAAAGCTGCAAAAAATTGGACAGTTGAAGGATATATACAGGTAGCAAAGCATGCTATCTCTAAAGGTTTTAAGATTGTACTTGTTGGCAATGGAAAGACTGATACTTTAATGTGCAATCAGATTTCTCAAGCATTAAACGATAAATGCATCAACCTATGCTCAAAAACTACTTTAAGAGAGTTAGCAGCTGTAATTTCCTTGTCATCAGTGGTAATTTCACCTGATAGTGCTGCAATGCACCTTGCTTCATCATTAGATATTCCTGTTATAAGTCTTCAAGCAATTCACAATCCAGATAGAGTTGGCGCTTGGAATTTTAGAGATCTAGAAGTTAGCGTTTATCAAAAAATGGCAACAGCAGAATTGCAAGGTAAGAAACCTGGTTGGCGCTATAGAGTAAAAAATGAAGATGCCATGAAAGAGATAAAAACATCAATGGTTATAGATACATTTGATAAAGCTGTATCTGAGTATAAATTATAGGACGCAATATGAGCTCATTAGCAGTCTTTCCAGGAACCTTTGATCCACTTACTAATGGACATTTGGACATCATTAGAAGAGCTTCTAAACTTTTTGATAAAGTTATTGTTGCTGTTGCAAAAAGTCCGTCAAAACACACATTACTTTCTCTAGATGAAAGAGTTCAAACAGCAACTGAAGCTGTTAATAAATTGGAAAACGTAAAAGTAGTTGGATTTAAAGGCTTACTAATTGATTTTTTAAAAGACAAGAAATGCACAGTACTTGTCAGAGGAATTCGCTGCGCTACAGACTATGATTATGAAGCTCAATTGTTTGGAATGTACAGAATGTACCTGCCAGATTTAGAAATTGTGATGCTTCAAACTAATAGTGAGGATGCTTTTATTTCCTCGACCTTAGTTCGTGAAATCTTTATTCACAAAGGTGACATATCAAAGCTTGTGCCAAGCGCAATTGCCACCTTTTTAAAAAATAAGTCTTAAACCTTTATTTTTGGCAGTGTGGACAGAAATAAGTAGTTCTTTGTCCTTGAACGATACTTTGTATTTTTTGTCCACATACCTTACATGGCTCATCTAAATGTCCATATACAGATAAATTCTGCACAAAGTAACCTAACTTACCATCAGCTCCAGAAAAGTCTCTAATTGTTGTGCCTCCTTTCTCTATAGAGGCCTTTAAAATCTTAACTGTTTCCTCAACAAGAAGATTGCACTCTTTTTTTGTTACTTTGTTAGCTAAACGTGTAGGTGAAATTTTGCATTCAAATAAAATCTCGCTTGCATATATATTACCAACGCCTACAACAATGGAATTGTCCATAAGTGCCTGTTTAATACTTTTCTTAATTCGTTGCAGACGAGAATATAAGTAGTCTGCATTAAAATCATCCGAAAAAGGTTCAGGACCTAATGATTTTAATGGTTCATTTACGTATGGAGAGCTTTCTAAAGGGAAATATAGGACCAATCCAAAACGACGAATATCATTTAACCTAACAACTTTATTGTCCTCGGTTGTTATATCAAAATGGTCATGCAATTCACGTTTTATTCCGGCATCAAGCACTCTTAGATGACCTGTCATTCCCAAATGGATTAGAAGATAACCTTTAGTTGTTGTTATAACAATGTATTTAGCTCGTCTAGAGATGTCAGTAACAGTTGAATTAACTAAATTATATAAATCTTTTGAAAACGGTTTACGTAGTGATTTGTCGTCAAAATAAACACTTTTAATTTTAGAATTCAATAGTGGAGCTTCAATTCCACGTTTTGTAACTTCAACTTCTGGTAATTCAGGCATAAATAAGAAAACTCAAATGACAATATAAAGCTATGCAGAGCAGGGCTTTTTTTTCAATTATACAGTACTGGATTTAAAAGTATTATAGAAAATAGTCTTCTATATTCACTAAGCGCTAAAATCAAAACGGAAACAGAAATATGCTCACAAAATCTTGTGGCCGAGTAAGCGTATGATGTTATGACGTATTAGTAAACTATGAAAATAACCAATTGAAACACAATAAAAATTACTATTGAAATTTTAATGTTTAAGGGGAAAATTTGAGATTATTTAGAGAGGAGTGGTGCTGGCACAGAAATAAATACCTCATTTTTTCAATGAGTAAGAAATATGATCACCTCCGATCACCTGAGTTCATAATAAATGGGTCAAGTTAAAATCTTGTGGGATTTAATATCTCTTTGATATTTTACCCTA
>CAZEXR010000043.1:0-13738 GCA_964516675.1 uncultured Enterobacterales bacterium
TTAATAATGTCAGCATGATTACCGGAGTGAAATCCGTGTTTATAACTTAGCATTAAAATTTCCCATATATTTTTTGTTAATACAAGTTTATCACGATTTTAGCGAATTCTTTGTAATACAATATTAGATAGATGTTAGGTAGTAATTGGACTTATATAAAATGATTAAATGTAAATATTTACTTATATCTTGTGTTTTTGCAAGTATATCAAGCAATGCTTTTGTCATTGATTATGATTCTATTAACGATGATGATAATCCTAATAATTTCGGAACAAACACCTTGAATTATGCTGTAGAAGGTTTTTTTCATGAAGATGAATCTCAAATTCATATTCATAATGATAAGCAAAAAGGCATAATGAAAAATGAGAAAAACTCACCTGATGGTGGTCTTGTTTTAGAAGGTGTTAATAAGAGTGATTTTGAAAGTTTATATTATGGTAAAGAACTTCTAAAAGACACAAATAAAACTAAGTAATATTGTGCTTTTGCTTTAATAACGCTTTTGATTCATTAGGTCAACAAGACTTGCAGTCCACATTAAAGCATTTTCGTAAGAAAATAAAATATCATGTCTTGAGAAAATATCGGCAGCCATTATTCCATCTACATACTCTAAATCAAGACTTTCAATAGATTGAGCAATTTTAAGGACTACCTCAAAGTCTGGATATTCTTCAAAGATAGTCATTAGACGACCACTTATTTGCGATAAGTATTCATCAATATTATTTGTTGTATATGCGTACATAAGTGCAATTTGACTACATACGCCAATACCAAAAGCCCAAGATACATCAAGCTCAGCTGACTTATAAGAAACAAGTTCTTCAATAAACTTAGCTCTAACGAGAATTTGTTTTAAAGGTTCATAACGAATATATTTACCTTTATCTCTATCTGTATCTGGACGATAGTATTCTTCTAAAAGCATTAAACAGATAATACAAATTAGTTTATGTAAAACTTCTGAGTCCATGTCATATAAAGATGACTCAAAATCTTCTGCATAATATAAATCATCATCTCTTCCCTGTTCCAACTGGGCTAAGATCATAGGAATAAGTGATTTAATATCTATTCTAGAATTAACTAATTCAATAAATAAATTGTAATCTGGTCTATCTTCTAATAGTTCTAACAGAACATAAAGTGCTTTTTCGAAAGTATTTCTATTAGCTTTATATTGATAAGGATTAAAGTTTGCCTTTAGTACATCTTTTGGAAATGTTGAGCAACAAACATAATCTGCACCTGTTTCAAAAGCAATTGAAGCTTTATTAACATTGTCGCATCTATCGCAAATAATCTTAATCCAAGGTGCTTTTTTTACAATGTTTCTAGCAAGAATAAACTGCTCTTCAATATCCTGTGTCATGTCAATAACAGCATAGGAAATTGAACGTAATTCTCTAAACCAATTTGTATAAACAATTGTATAAACATCAGCAGCTATAGTCATACCATCTCTTTTTAGCATGTTTACTTGATGCTGATATGAAGCTGATGAATCTTGTCTATCTGTTAGATGCAATATAAATCTATTGCTAGGTAGTGGTTTTGAGTATTTTGTAACTTCAGGACATAAAGGAAATTCAGTCATGCAAATAGCATTTTGCTGAGTAAATAGATCTGAATGACGTCTAACATAAAAGCCCATTATTACGTGCTTTACATGTTTTTTTTCTAATACATCAGGACGAAAGCTACCTTCACCTGCTGTATATCTGAAGTTATAACAAAGAAGATTGCCTTTGTTATCGTAAATAGGAGTTCTTGTTAAGGCATGGCAACGATCTTTAGAGCGCACAAACTTAGGCGATTTATCTAATGGGATAGTCGAAGCTTCATCTTTATCTTTCTTTTGAACAGATGTTAAGCTGTTTGGGTTGCTACTTGGTTCCATGAATCTTAAATTTTACCAACAAAAACGTACTTTATTATATCGGCTCAAAGTCTAAAATATTCAATATTTAAGGAATATTTTAGATCCTAAACGAAATAATTAAAAATTACATGATTATATTGTACTAAATTTATTCAATTTGTTCAATGTTAAGAATAAATTCTATAGTAATTATTTTAGTTAAAAATAGTTTAAGTACATATTTATCTGTCTAAAATTGATCAATTATATGTTTTAATATATTTTTGTTAAATTTTGCTATACTTCAATAAGTTATTTTTTTTAAGCAAATTATTATGTTTGAATTACGTCAGTGTTTTCTCTTGTTTTTAACTGCAACTATTTGGGGCTCTGGATTTGTTGGCCAAAAACTAGGTGTTTCTCACTTATCTCCTTTTGCTTTTAGCTTTTTAAGAACCTTCATAGGTGCACTTTGCTTAATTCCTGTTATTTATATGTTACAAACAATAAATAAAAAAACAGGAAAACCACAAAGAAAAACTAATAAACGTTATCTTATTTTAGGCTCAATAAGTTGTGGCTTTTTCTTAATAATGTCAGAGTCTTTTCAACAATTTGGTTTGGTTACTACTGATGTTAATAAAGCAAGTTTTATTACATCTTTATATATGATTTTTGTTCCAATTATTGGAATTTTTTTTGGTCATAAAATTGGGGTAAAGATTGTTTTTTCAGTTATTCTCTCTTGTGTTGGTTTATATCTATTCTGTATGAAAGGTGGATTTTATCTTCAAAGAGGTGATTTTCTAGTATTACTTTGTGCGCTAGGTTTTGCAGGTCATATTTTAGTTATATCTTATTTTATCAATCATTTAGATGGTGTTCTTTTATCTTGTGGCCAATTCTTTTGTGCTTCTTTTATGGGATGTATTCTAATGTTATGCACAGAAATACCAACTATAGATCAGTTAAAAGCAGCTGCTCCTGCACTACTTTATGTTGGCATTATGTCTAATGGTATAGCCTATACCCTACAGATTGTGGGACAAAGAGGATTAAATCCTACAATTGCTTCTTTAATCATGTCATTAGAATCTGTGATGGGAGCTTTCTTTGGTGTTCTTTTCTTAAATGAAATTATTACTCAAAAGGAATTATTTGGAGCAATGCTGATGTTTATTGCTGTAATTATTACTCAGATATCTTTTAAGAAAATACATCTAAAATTCTCTAAATCAAATGATTAACTTTTATTTTGTCATCGATTATTTTTATCGATGGCATATATAGAGTTCATTGACTCTAATAAAAAGCAATAATCTGTTTATTCAAAAGTTTTAAATCATCTTACATTAGCTTAATTTACTAAAGCAAAACTACAGCTTTTGTAGTAAAATAATCAAAATTTTTCATTATATAAATCAAAGCTTATTGAGGAAAATATGACTCAAAAGACCATATTAGTTACAAATGCACTACCTTATGCAAATGGTCCTATTCATTTAGGACATATGTTAGAACACATTCAGTCTGATATTTTTGTAAGATTTAATCGTGCACTAGGAAATAAAGTATTTTACGTTTGTGGTGACGATTGTCACGGCACCCCTGTGATGATTAAAGCTGGTCAGTTAGGCATTACCCCTGAGCAGATGATTGAAATTACATCAAAAGATCATTTAGAAGATTTAAATGGTTTTCTTGTAAATTACGATAATTACTACAAAACTCATTCTAAAGAAAATGAAGAAATCATGGATATGATGTACAACAAAGCTTTTGAAAATGGCTACATCATTACCAAAAAGATTTCTCAGCTTTTCGATCCTGAAAAGCAAATGTTTCTACCTGATAGATTTGTAAAAGGCACCTGCCCTAAGTGCGGCGCTAAAGATCAGTATGGTGACAACTGTGATGTTTGTGGCGCAACTTATGATCCTACAGAAGTTAAAGATGCTTACTCTACCGTATCTGGTGCAAAACCTGTTTTAAAAGATTCTGTTCATTATTTCTTTGACTTACCAAAAGCTAAAGATTTTTTACATGATTTTATCAAGAATTCAGACGTTATTCAGACTGAAATGTCTAACAAACTTGAAGAGTGGTTTACTCAGGGCTTAAAGCCTTGGGATATTTCTCGTGATTCTCCTTATTTTGGTTTTAAAATTCCAGGTACCGAGGATAAATTCTTCTACGTTTGGATGGATGCACCTGTAGGTTACTTTGCTTCACTTAAGAATCTATGTGATATTAAAGGCATTAACTTTGAAGATTTTGTTAAGAAAGATTCAAACATTGAGTTAGCTCATTTCATTGGTAAAGATATCCTTTATTTCCATTCTTTATTCTGGCCTGCAACTTTACATGCAGCAGATATGCGCTTGCCTAACAATATTTATGTTCACGGCTACGTAACTGTAAATGGCGCAAAGATGTCTAAATCTAAGGGTACTTTCATTAAGGCAAAAACTTTCTTGAAGTTCTTAAAGCCTGAAACTTTACGTTACTACTTTGCTTCAAAGATGAACTCTTCAGCTGTTGATATTGATTTATCTTTAGATGATTTCATGGCAAAGGTAAATTCAGATATCGTAGGTAAAGTTGTAAATCTTGCATCAAGAACTGCTGGTTTTATTGCAAAGCGCTTTGATGGTAAGTTATCTGATGCACCTTATAACGAAGATGTTCTAGCTAAAATTGGAGCAATTAAAGAAGACGTAATCAATGGATTTAAGTCTCGTAATTATGCTGATGCAATTAGAACTATTATGACTTTAGCTGATGATGCTAACCGTTATATCGATACAATGGCTCCATGGGTTATTGCTAAAGAAGAAGGTCAAGACGAGAAACTTCAAAAGGTTTGTTCTGATGGTATAAACTTATTTAGAGCTTTAATTACCTATTTACAGCCTGTTCTTCCTGAAGTTGCAGCAAATGCTGAAGAGTTTTTAAATACAAAACTTTCTTTAGACACTGTTGAAACTCCTCTTGTAAGCCATACAATCAATAAATTTAAGCCTCTATTTAGCAGAATTGAAAAGACTCAAATCGAAGCTATGATTGAAACTTCAAAAGAAGATCTAAAAGAAGCTGCTGCTCAATCTGCACCAAAGACAGATAAGAAAAAAGAAGCAAAAGAAGAAGCTAGAATTGAGCCTTTAGCTCCTGAAATTACAATTGATGATTTTGCAAAAATTGATCTTCGTGTTGGTACTATTGTTTCAGCAGAAGAAGTTCCTGAGGCAAAGAAATTACTAAAACTTAAGGTTGATATTGGATTTGAGACTAGACAAGTATTTGCTGGCATTAAGGCAGCTTATACTGATGTTAATGCTTTAGTAGGTCGTCAGGTTGTACTTGTTGCAAACTTAAAGCCTCGTCAGATGAAATTTGGTTTATCTGAAGGCATGGTAACTGCTGCAGGTCCTGGTGCTACAGAAGTTTACTTGCTAGGTGTTGATTCTGGTGCTGTAAATGGCGACAGAATTCACTAAAAACTAATAGTTTTTATTTATAAAAGAGTTGGCTTAATGTCAGCTCTTTTTTTATTGTCTAATCATTATTATTATCTTTGTGTTAGTATTAGCTCCTCTCATTTAATTTATAAATTTACCAGGTTATTTCTTAATGTTATTTTTAAATATCCCTCGTGTTTATCAAAAAGAAACTCGTGCTCAATTAAGACTACTTGTTCCTTTTTTAATAGGTCAACTCTCAGCCTGTGCTATGGGTACTGTTGATACACTTATGGCAGGATGGGCTGGAACTGTTGATTTATCTGGTGTTGCATTAGGTTGTGCTTTTTATTGGCCTGCATATTTGTTTTTAGCAGGTGTAGCTTATGGTATTACTCCTACAACATCACACTTGATTGCTACAAGAAATTTTAAGTTAATGCAGCAAAGTTTTTTCAATGCAATTGTTATTACAGCAATAGCTGGCTTTATAACAGCAGTTATATTGTCTCAAACAACATTAATATTCAATTTCATTCCATCAGATCAAAATATGATTGAAGTTGCAACTAACTACATTTATTTTGTGTCACTATCTTTGCCTGCAACTGCTATCTACAACGGTTATAAAGCATATGCTGAAGGTCTTGGTATAACAAAACCTACTTTATATTTTGGCTTACTTCAGATTATTTTAGATATACCTCTTAACTATATTTTTATATTTGGTAAATTTGGCATGCCTGCACTAGGTGGTGTTGGTTGTGGTGCAACAAGTTGCTTTATAAACATTATTTGCTGCTTTGCTTTAATGTACTATGTAAAGAAAGCAAAAGTATTTAATGAATATAAGGTAGAAGAAAAGACCAATATATTTAATCGAGAAATTATTCATCAATACTTAAAACTTTCATTACCATTAGGTCTAGCAAGAACAATTGAAGTTGCATGTTTCTCTTTTGCTGCTATTGTTTTAAGTCCATTTGGTCCAACAATAGTTGCAGCTCATTCAATTACCTTAAATGTATCCGGTATGATTTTTATGATCCCTTTATGCATTGGTATGACGGTTACTATAAGAACATCTATGGCAATGGGCAAGCAGAACTGGGTAAAACTTTATGTTGCAATTAGAACAGCATTAGCAATAAATCTAATTTCCTTTACTACATATTTCTTGTGTTTATTCTTCTTAAGAGAAGATGTTGCATCCTTATATACATCTGATAAAGAGGTATTAGCGATAACTACAAGTCTTATGGTTTTAAATTGTATTTATATGTTCCCTGATTCTATGCAAGCATTATTTGGTGGTGTTTTACAGGGCCTTAAAGACTCAAAAACTATTTTATTTAATACAATTCTTTCGTATTGGATTGTAGGTCTTCCTTTAGGATCTTGTTTAGCTTGGGGTATATTTACTCAAAAATTAGAAGCAAGTGGTATTTGGATAGGTTCTATTTTTTCTTTAACTGTAGCTGCATCCGTGTATATCGGAAGAGTTATATATATCTTAAGAACAAGAAAAGTTCCTAAACTATTAGCTCAAAGTTATCAAATAGATAATAAGTACTAAAATAAAAGGTCTGATTTAATTAAATAAATCAGACCTTATTTAAAACTATGCAATATTAAATTGCATCTTCATTCTCTTCGCTTGTACGAATACGAATAACTCGATCTACATTTGATACGAAAATCTTACCATCACCAATTTTGCCTGTGTGAGCAGCGTTAATGATAGCTTGGATACTCTTATCTGCTTCTTCGTCTGCAACTACGATTTCTAGTTTGCACTTTGGAAGAAAATCAACTACATACTCAGCTCCACGATATAACTCAGTGTGACCTTTCTGACGACCAAAACCTTTAACATCTGACACTGTCATACCAGAGATTCCGATTAAAGCTAAAGCTTCGCGTACGTCATCTAACTTAAATGGTTTAATAATTGCTACGATACGTTTCATTTACAAAATCTCCAAATTATAGGTTATAGCCACGTTCGCCGTGAGATGCTAAATCTAAGCCTTCAGACTCTTCATCAGCAGTTACTCTTAGACCAACAAGAATTGAGGCAATCTTAAAGGCAATAACTGATACTACTAATGACCATACCATTGCTACTACTAAAGACATTGCCTGACCATATACCTGACCTGCAATTGATGTATAGTCGCCCTTAAAGCCTGTACCACCTAGTGTTGGATCACAGAATACACCTGTTAAGATACCACCAACAATAGCACCGATACCATGAACACCGAATACATCTAATGAATCATCAATCTTGGTTAACTTCTTGAAGCCATGAACACCCCATAGGCAAGCAAATCCAGAAATAAAGCCAATTACGATTGCACCCATTGGGCCAACGAAAGCACATGCTGGGGTAATTGCAACTAAACCTGCTACAACACCAGATGCTGTACCTAATGTAGATGGTTTCTTAAAGAAGATCCACTCTGCTACCATCCATGTTAAAGCAGCTGCTGCTGGACATAGAACAGTATTGATAAATGCTAGTGATGATACGCCATCTGCTACTAACTCAGAACCTGCGTTAAAGCCTAACCAACCAATCCATAGTAAGCATGCGCCGATATATGAGAATGATAAGTTATGTGGAGCCATTGCAACACGACCTAAGTCATGACGACGACCTAACATGAAAGCACCTGTTAAACCGCATACAGCAGCGTTAACGTGAACAACGGTACCACCAGCAAAGTCATAAGACTGGAATACAGAATCGATAAAACCACCGCCCCATACTTGATGTGCTAATGGAGCATATGAGAATACAATCCAAATACCAACTGCAATTAGTACAGCTGAGAACTTAATACGTTCTACGGTTGCACCAACAATTAGACAAGCTGAGATTGCACAGAATGCGCCTTGGAAGATAACCCAAGTATACTGTGATAATGTACCTGATAGAGACTCAAGTGTAATTCCTGATAGGAACATAGTTGAGAAACCACCAAAGAAGTCACCTAAGGCCCCTTCAACAGGACCAAAAGCAAAACTATAGCCTACGATAATCCAAAGTAAAATTGCCATACAAAATACAGCTAAAGTCTGTTCAATAGTTGATAGTACATTCTTTGAACGAGCTAAACCACCATAGAAAAGACCAATACCAGGAATTGACATAAGCAATACAAGCATTGCTGACATTAGAATAAAGCCGTTGTCTGCTGTATCAAGTGCTGCTGTTTCTTCAGCAAAAGCACATGGAGCAAAAGACAGTGCAGCTAGTAAAGCACTTTTACAAACTCTCATAAACATTCTCCTAAAATTCAAGTCATAATTAACTTTGTTTTTAAGATACATTTTGGTGATTTTGCTATCAACTAGGAGCACTAATTCAGATCACTTAAAAAACTAAAAACAGAAGGTTGCACAATTTTTGGTATGCTTTTTCACTCAAATGGTTCAAAAATTCAATCGATAATATTTAAAAAAAGAGGCCTTTTAAAAAGACCTCAAATGTTTTACGTTAGAATTTTGTTTTATCTATGACTACTCTTTTTCTATACTCACAATAGATTGCACCAAGAATAATTAGTAATGCGCCTAATATCTGAGTATGAGTCATTCTCTCTGCTAGAACGAAATAAGAGAATACAACTGCTGAAACTGGTTCTAAATAGCCACAAATTGCCACAGTTTGTACTGGTAACCTAGTCATTGATGAAAAATATAAGAAACAACAAAAACCTGTATTGATAGCACCTAGCCATATAATAGGAATGATGTCACTTTGCTTTATATTGATGTCTAGCCCCTGTTTTAAATATACGTATGAAACTACAACTAATGTACATATAAACAGCTGAATAACAGAATTTTCCATTCCTTTAACATGTTCTGATTTTTTATTAAAAAGTACCATTGAAGCGTAGAAAAATGCAGATAGAATTGCACATATAAGGCCCGTAGCTTCTATTCCTGTCTCTAATACGTTTGAACTTATTAAAAGAGTTCCTACAAACGTAATAGCTAAAGCAATTATCTTTTTTGGCGTTATTTTTTCTTTAAATAAGATTGGTGTTAATGCAACAACAATAATTGGCCCTGTGTAGTTAATCAACATACCAAGACCTACTCCTAATCTTTTATAAGCTTCAAATAGTAATAGCCATTCTATAGCCATTGAAATACCTGATAAGGTAATAAATAAAAGATCTTCTTTATGATTTAGAAAGGTAAAGCGGTGTCTAGAGATTACAAAAAGAGCTGTTAAGAAAACAATACCAATCAAACATCTTAGAAAAACAATTTCTTGACTTGATAAGGCAATAAAACTTGCAACAACACCATTTGAGCCGAAGATAAGAAGAGATAATAGATATTTTGGAAATTCTATTTTATTTCTATTTAAACTTATAATCCTTTTCATAGACACCTTCCATGCTTTGTATAAAATATAGTAACAAAATCGAAAAGATTACAATAGTAGATAGATGTTATAATAATTATTACAAATTGTTATAAAGGCTTAAAAATCATGGGAACTAACATTTTAAAATATATTGCTTTTGTAAAAACAATAGAATATGGCAGTTTTACAAAGGCTTCAGAGATTTTAAATTACTCTCAATCAGGCATAAGTCGCATGATCAGTGATTTAGAAAGTCAGATGAATGTTTGTTTACTTGAACGTATACATACAGGAGTAAAACTAACCTCTGATGGCATGAGATTATTACCTTATGCTAAAGCAATTTGCGATTCATATAGTAAATTAAGTTTTGAAGTGGATGCATTAAATGGTCTTGATTCAGGTTTGATTAGAATTGGAACTTTCTCAAGTGTAGCAACTCATTGGTTGCCTAATTTTATAAGCAATTTTCAAAAGGACTATCCTAATATTGAATATGAATTATTATTAGGTGATTACGCTGAAATTGAACAATGGATTATTGATGGCCGTGTTGATTTTGGCTTTATAAGATATCCAACTTTAAAACCATTTGATACCTTGTTTTTATCACAAGATAGATTGCTAGCTGTTTTACCTAAGGATCATCGTTTAGCAGCTCTTGATAAAATTCCTATAAAAGAATTATGTAAAGATCCTTTTATGTTACTTGAAAAAGGTGCCAAATCAGAGATTGCTTCATTATTTGAAAGATATAAATTAACCCCTGATATTCGCTTTACTACATGGGATGACTACTCAATTATGGCAATGGTAGAAAAGAATCTTGGAGTTAGTATTTTACCTGAGCTTATTTTAAAAAGAGTTCCTTATAACATCGTTATCAAAGAACTTGATGTTCCTGCTTACAGAGAAATTGGAATTGGAGTTAAAGACAAGAATAGCCTCTCATCTAGTGTTAAGAAATTTTTAGAATATGTAAAGATATAAAAAAACCAGGGCAAAGCCCTGGTATAAATGTTAACAAAGATTATTAAGCAAATGGGTTCTCAGTTGGGTATAAAACGCCAGCTGGCTGATTGTAGTTTACTGTCTTAATACCTAACATATCGAAGATATTAAATAGAGCCTTACCTACATGATCGAATGCTACAGCACCGTGGTGTGGATAGCGCTTCTCGATTAGTACATGACGGTAGAAACGACCCATCTCAGGGATTGCGAAGATACCGATTGAACCGAATGAACGAGTACCAACTGGTAGAACTTCACCTTCAGCAACATAAGCCTGAAGCTGAGTATCTGGAGTTGTCTGTAATCTGAAGAATGTGATAGGACCAGCCTTTAAATCACCTTCTAATGTACCACGAGTAAAGTCTGGTGTTGAACCTGCTGGTTCAAGTAGACGATGCTGAATGATCTGGTAGTTAATCTTACCTAACTGCATGTTGCACTTATCTGTGCAAGTTAACTTACAGAAAGGAGTGTTACCACAGTGGAAAGCCATAAATGTATCAGTTAGCTTGTACTGAGGGAATGTAGGCTTGATGTCTTCAGCAAATAAATCTGCAGGAACTGAGTTATTGATGTCCAGTAGAGTTACAGCATCTTCAGTTACACATGCACCGATGTACTCTGATAATGCACCGAAGATATCAACTTCACATGCTACAGGCATACCGCGTGATGCTAAACGTGAGTTTACATAGCAAGGCTCGAAACCGAATTCCTCTGGGAATGCAGGCCAGCACTTATCAGCAAATACAACATATTCACGAGCACCCTTATGCTGCTCAGCCCAATCTAATAGAGTTAACTCAAACTGAGCCATACGCTCTAACATATCTGGGTAAGTGTTACCTGTTTGGCCTAATTCTTTAGCCATATCAGCAACAACATCTGCAATACGAGCATCGCCAGCGTGCTTACGGTAAGCAACTAATAAATCTAATTCTGAGTTTTCTTCGATCTCTACGCCGATGTCATATAAGCCCTTGATTGGAGCATTACATGCAAAGAAGTCCTGTGGACGTGGACCGAAGGTGATGATCTTAAGACCTGCTAAACCAATTAAGGTACGAGCAACTGGTAAGAAATCCTTAACCATAGATGCGATATCATCAGCAGTACCTACTGGATACTCTGGGATAAAGCCCTTTAACTTACGTAAACCTAAGTTATATGAGCAGTTTAGCATACCGCAGTAAGCGTCACCACGACCATCAACTAGGTCTTTACCAGTTTCTTCTGCAGCTGCAACGAACATGCATGGACCCTGGAAGTACTTCTGAATTAAAGTTTCAGGAGTTTCTGGACCAAAGTTACCTAAGAATACAACTAAAGCATTGCAACCAGCTTTTTTTGCTTCAGCAACAGCTGCTAGTGCGTCTTTTTCGTTCTCTACTGTAACTTTGATTTCGTTAACTTTAATGCCTTTATCTTGGCAAGCTTTTACTACAGCAGCGCGACGACGCTCTGATAGTGATCTGATAAAACAGTCTCTTGATACAGCAACTACGCCTAGATTAACTGTTGGAATATTAGGTAGCATGGTGTTCTCCTTAAAGATGGAAATACTATTTTTTTAAACTACAGACAAAACGTCTTTCGTTTTTATCTGTGTATATTTATAAATCATAAAATTACTTTTCGCAAGTATTTCGTAAACGTTTGCGATTTTAATTAGTAGTTAGTTTTAAAAATTAAATTTAGATCACAGAATTACGCATTAAAGCGTATTTTAAGGAGTTTAATTTATTATATGTCTGTCACAAAATCCGCAAACTATCTTTAAATAATCGCAAAACCGTAAACTAATTTGTAAAAGCGATTACAAAACCTTATTCTTATGCCTTTTGCAAAAAAAATGCTCAAGTAATTACTTGAGCACATAAAGGAATGTTACGTGAAAATGAAACTTTTAATTAGGTAATGAATTTAGATTATTTACATCAATAAGCATTGGCTCGCATAAAAATGAAGGTACATTCATAGCTCCGTTATTGTAGCTAGATGTATCATTAACCTCTACTTCCTGACGATTTTGTATTGACTGAATCATTTTAACTACAGTGTCGCATAGGACTCTTGAATCCTTATATACACTCATTGATTGCTCACCCTCTCTAATTCTTTCAATCGCAGCAGGAACAGCATCCTGACCTGTAATAATAGGCATAGTAGATTTTGTATATCCAGCCTTATTTAAGGCAAAAGCAGTACCTTCAGATAAACAGTCAGCAGGAGATAAAATAGCATCAAGTTTAACTCCACCATTTGGAGCATAGCCAACTTTAGAGATTAAATCGCCCATTCTTTTATTTGCAGAATCCGTGATCCAAGCTTTGATAGTTGTCTTTTCAATACTAGTTTCACCTGATTTAACCACCAACTGTCCTACATCGATATATGGTTTTAGGGTTTCATATGCACCTTTATAGAAAAGCTTTGCGTTATTGTCATCAAGAGAACCTGCAAAGATTTCGATATTCTTTGTTTCATAGGTGCTATCTAAATTTAGCTTATCAATTATGTATTGACCTTGCATCTTACCTACTGCTTCATTATCAAATGTAGCATAATAGGAAACAGCATCTGTTCCTGTTAGTAATCTGTCATAACTAATTACAGGAATATTTTTGCTTTTTGCTGTTTTTAATACTTCAGTTAATGCGCCACCATCTAAAGCACCCACAACTAGTACATCAACAGGAGCATCAGTAAGTCTTGTAATCTGACGCTTTTGTAATTCAACATCATAATCACCAGCGTAAAAAAGATCTACTGTAAATCCTTTATCCTGAAGTTTATCTTGTAGAAGAAAACCTTCTTTGTACCATTTAGGTTCTTCTTGTGTTGGCATTGCTAAGCCAACTGTAAAAGCATTTGATACAAAAGAAAATGAACATGCTGCAAATACTGCACATGAGGTAAAGATTTTATTTATTTTCATAAGGTTAATTTTTAAATTATGGGAAACCTACCAATGCGTTTGACATCACAAAATCAAACTCGAGATAA
>CAZEXR010000044.1:0-13719 GCA_964516675.1 uncultured Enterobacterales bacterium
AGTGAATCAAGGTTTTGTTAAATTTCCTATGTGGGAAAGTCGAGTTAATAATATTCTTGATAAGCTTAGTAGCAGAGACCACTTTTATTTCCTGTATTTTGTTTTTTGTAGTTAACTAAACAATACCGAAATTAAGTGGTCTTTTCAATTACATATTTTAAAGAACTAAGATCCTGTAAAAAGATCTAAAGGGTAGGTTTAGAGGCTTCATCTACCCACACATATGCACGAAGCCTCTAAAATCATTCTAATTTCAAAAAATGTGATTTGAGGGGGATTATTTAACAATCATCATTGTTAAATAATGTTGTCTATCTGTAAATAAAAGACTTTTCTTTTATTTTTATAGAAAAAATAAATTCTATTTTGTGTTAATGTTAATAGTCACTTTATCTAACAGTGTGTCAACTCGGGGGCATTTTAGAATTTTTAAGTCGACTATTTTGAGATAATCTGTTCTAATGACATATCTATTAAATTTAATGAGTAAACTGTTTAGCGTAAGGGATCTGCTTGAAGTTACTTTACCTTTATGAATCAGCTCTATTTTTTTTATTTTAATTTAATTTCTTAGTGTTTAATATATTAGTAAAATGGCGCTTATTGCACTATTTTAGATGCTACTAAAACTTCATAAAATACACATTTGTGTGACTTTAATACCTTATTTAAAGGCAACTACAAAAAAACTTTTCAGAATCTTCTTTTTCAAATGGCTTATATGAGCCATTATCGTCGCAATTTCTTTATATATGTCACAAAATATGGGAAAATAAAAAACATGTGCGTAAAGGTTTTACGCCCCAAGGTAAGAGAAATATTATGTTAGATACTTTTTTAACTGAATTCGATGCGATTGTTAATTCAATTAGTGGATTCTTATGGACATACATTCTTATTGCAGCGCTGATTATTATCGGTGTTTACTTCACATTAAGAACTGGTCTTGTTCAAATTCGTTATGTAGGTGAAATGATCCGTGTATTAAAGCACGGTATCGTAGGTCATAAAACAAAGGGCAGAGAAATCAGCTCTTTCCAGGCATTCTGTATCAGTACAGCATCTCGTGTAGGTGTTGGTAATATTGCTGGTATCGCAATTGCAGTTACCCTAGGTGGTCCTGGTGCGATTTTCTGGATGTGGGTTATTGCTCTTATTGGAAGTGCAACAGGCTTCGTTGAGAGTACTTTAGCTCAGATCTACAAAGTTCCATTTAAGGATGGTGGTTACCACGGTGGTCCTGCTTACTACATTAAATACGCTTTAAAGCAGCCATTAGTAGCTGCAATCTTTGCTATTTTAATTTCAATCACATTTGCTTTAACATACAACTCAGTTCAAGCAAATACAATTACAAGTTCAATCGTAACTTCATTTGAATTATCAGAGTTATGTGGCGGTTATGAGACTGTCATTACTGGTTTAACTCTTTGTGTATTCACTTCAATGGTTATCTTCGGCGGTGCACACCGTATTGCTCGTGTAACAGAGTTCTTAGTTCCTATCATGGCTACTATTTACTTAGTTATCGCTGCTGTCATCTTCGTAAAGAACATCGAAGGTGTTCCTGGAATGTTCGCTTTAATTTTCCACGATGCATTTAACCCTCAGGCTGCTATTGGCGGCGGTTTAGGTGCAGTTATCTTAACTGGTATTAAGCGTGGTTTATTTTCTAACGAAGCTGGTGAAGGTTCTGTTCCAAATGCAGCTGCATGTGCAACAACATCTCACCCTGTAAAGCAAGGTTTAATCCAGGCTTTTGGTGTATTCGTTGATACTCTAATGATTTGTACAGCATCAGCTGTAATCGTTTTATTATCAGGTGAATATCAGTTAGGACCAGATGCTCCTACAGGTATTGCTTTAATTCAAAGCTCTCTATCAACACAGCTAGGTTCATGGGCAAGTTACTTCATGACCTTTACCATTACTTTATTTGCCTTCAGCTCAATCGTTGGTAATTACTACTATGGTGAGGTTAATATCGGTTTCTTAACTAAGAATCCTTTAGTTATGACCATCTTCCGTGTCTTCGTAGTTGGTATGGTATTCTTCGGTTCAGTTGCAAGCTTAAATGTTGTTTGGGATTTAGCTGATTTATTCATGGCTTTATTATCAATCACCAACCTATATGCAATCCTTCGTTTAGGCAAGTATGCTTTCTTAGCATTACGCGACTACAAAGAGCAGCAGGCACTTGGTATTAAAGAGCCAGTATTCAAAGCTTCAACTATGCCAAATCAAGATGGTGTAGCTTCTTGGGGTAATGAAGAGAAGTATTTAAGACAGGCTAATGAAGAATAATCTTTAGTTATTCTTTTATAAGTTTGTATAAGGCCTCGCTAGTGCGGGGCCTTCTAATTAGTTACTTTATAAATTCTCTGTGCTTATAACACTAGCGAACATTCCATTTAATGAAGCCATGTAAATATCATTTACATCTTGTGCTTTTAGTATTTTTTCTTTAAATTTTAAATCTCTTGTGGTGCATGCATCACTAAATAGTTTTACTTTATATCCTAAATCAAATGCTGCTCTTACAGTGGTATCTACGCACATATGTGTCATCATTCCACAGACATAAAGCTCTTCGATATTTTCATTATCTAATAACTCTTTTAAATTAGTTTTTAAAAAGCTATTAGGATAATTTTTTCTAACGATGATGTCCTTTTCTTTTACATTAAGATCTTTGTGTAATTCAACGCCTGTTGTACCAGATACAAAGAAAACTCCATCCTTTGACGATATATGTTGGACAAAGATTACTTTTTCATGGTTAGAGCGAAAGCTTTCTACCAGTTTTTGAATGTTTATTAAACATTTATTTGCTTTGTATAGTTCAAATTTTCCATTTGGAAAGTAGTCATTTTGAACATCGATAACAAGAAGTGCTTTTTTCATAAAAAACTCCATTTAATCTATTTTACTTGATGAAAAAAGTATAGAAAAATAAGAGGTTAATTTAAATTACGCACTTTTTTGTAAGTATTAAAAATGATGCTTAATATATTGATCTATAATCAAAAATATATTTTGTGGAAAATAAAAATGAAACTTAGAAACGAGTACACCTGTCCTCTTGAAATCGTACACGACATCATTAAAGGTAAATGGAAGACTGTAATTATCTTTTATTTAGGACGCTCTGCTTTATCATTAAGTGATTTACATAAAACCATCAATGGAATCTCAGAAAAAATGCTTGTAGAGCAGTTGAGTGAGTTAAAACATTTTGGACTTGTAGATAAAAACACCTTTGAAGGTTATCCCTTGCATGTGGAATATTTTTTAACTAAAAGAGGTGAACGAGTTTTACAGGCAGTAAAAATTATGCAAGAGGTTGGTGTTGAATTCATGTTAGAAAACGGTATGAAAGATATTCTAATTGCCAAAGGCATTTGTCATAAGTCTTAGTCTAATCGTAAATTTGTGACATTTTTTATAAAAGTGTACAATAACTAATACAATTTTTATTAAAAATCATTGCTAACTGTTTGTTTTATTTATAAGAAATTATAAAAAAAACACAAATTTGTGACTACACAATAGCATTTAAAAATAAATAACATTTAAAATAAAGATTAAATTAGGAAAGAAGTGGGTGGAGTGACCAATGAATATCGGTACTCAAATGGTTGCAATGATGGTCGTGCTAGTAGTTGCGATGGAATTTTTGCAATATAGACGTTTAAGATTACTAAGTACAAAAATGTTCGAGGTTTTCTTATATATATCTATTGCCTGCATTATTTCTGAAATGGTTTGTGTATATGCAATTGCCCATCCTCAGTACTTTTCAATTGCCATTAACAGAGGCATTCACCAGTTCTTTATTGGAACGCTAGATTTTCTAATTTGGTATATCTACTTGTATGTAGATTTAAGAGGAAGACCAAGTAAGTCCTACAATATTATTCAATTTTCTTGGCGTACAATTCCTTTTGTAGCTGCAATTGGCTACGTACTATTTGGTTCTATAAACTTCCATTTTGGCCCTGATGGCATCTATTCATATGGTTCAATTGTAAATACCGTTTATTATATGTGCGGCGTTTACATTTCTTTAATTACTTACACTATCTTAAGATATAAAGAATCTTATAGAAAATTAGCTAAATATGACTTCTGGATAATCTTAGTTATTTGGGCTTTAATTGCCGTTTATCAGTGGTTCTATCCAACTGCTATGTTGTCCTCAATTGCTCTTAGCTTAATGGTTTTATTTATCTACATTGTGTTTGAAAACTCAAAAGAAAATGCTGATAAAGAAATACCTTCAGTTTTCTCTCGTCACTCTTTTGAAACAACCGTTAAAGAATTGTTTGGTGAGAAAAAGCGTTTTTGGTTAATTAACTTCTCCTTACAAAATATTGATTCAATGCGTGCAACCTATGGCCAAAGAGCATGCATAGTGTGTATTGATAAATCAATTGGCACTATCCCAGAGTTTAAACAATACAATATGTTCAGAACCATGGAATATGGCTTTGGTTTTATGGTGTTCTCTGAAGAAGATCTTAAAAAGTGGTACGTCCAATATAAAGTATCTGATAAAACTTTAAATGTTGTGGATAGTAACATTCAGCCTTCTTTCTTTGTATATGCAATTGAATGTCCAACCATTGCTAAGAATCCTGAAGATTTATTCAATC
The DNA here is from genome assembly GCA_964516675.1 of uncultured Enterobacterales bacterium. Taxonomy (GTDB): domain Bacteria; phylum Pseudomonadota; class Gammaproteobacteria; order Enterobacterales; family Succinivibrionaceae; genus Succinivibrio. The sequence goes on from CAZEXR010000044.1 coordinate 4,656, forward strand.
TAATGAATTTTTGTAAAAATGAGTTTGATGCTCAGTCAGATTACTCTATTAGAATTATCGATAAAATCACTGCCGATAAGCGACAGTATATTCTTGCTGTTGAAGCTTTAGTTCAAAGAGCAATCGATGAAGATGGTTTTTATGTAGTGTACCAACCTATTATAAATTCAAAGACCGGTCACGTAGATTCTGCTGAAGCTTTAGTTAGATTAAAAGATAATACAACCTATGGATTTATTTCCCCTGAGGTGTTCATTCCTGTAGCTGAGAGTAAAGGCTTAATTAGTCAATTAGGTGAAATGGTATTTTCAAAGGTATGCCAATTTGCCTCTGAGAATTTATTAGAAAAACGTGGTCTAAAGTATCTTGAAGTTAACTTATCTGCTATACAGATGACAGATACTAATCTTCCATTCCGTTTACATCAGTGTGTTAAGAACTACGGTCTTGATCCAAAATTCATTAACTTTGAAGTGACAGAAACAGCAGCAGTACGTTCTGGTAAAGTTGCAACAGAGAATATGGAAAAGTTAAGAAAGTTAGGCTATCACTTCTCAATGGATGACTTTGGTACTGGCTACTCAAATTTCTCTCAGATTACTAATTTAAAGTACGATATAATCAAGATTGATAAATCTTTAATTTGGCCTGCTTTTGGCTCTGGTAATCTTCAGGCTCGTACAATTTTATTAGCTTTAGTTAATATGCTTCATTCTCTTGGTTTTTCGATTGTAGCAGAAGGTATAGAAACAGACGAACAAGCTGAAATTCTTGCTGATCATGGTGTTGAATATTTCCAAGGTTACTTATATTCAAAGCCAATTGAACCTGGTCTCTTTTTAGAGTTTTTAGATAAGTACAATAAGGATTTAATTGATTTAATTCCAAATGATTTGGAAGAATAACACCCTCATTTCAAATAAAAAAAACTCGGTTTGAACCGAGTTTTTTTAAATTCATGTTTTAGATTTTAGATTATGACTCTAAACCGTTGTAATCAAGAACAACTTCTCTATCGAATACTCTTTCGCAATAACGGCACTTCATTTGTACCTTATTATTCTCAACAGTAATCTTAAAGCGAGTATTAGCATCTTGCTCATCATTAGTGATGCAGTTGCTATTAGGGCATTTAAAAACGCCTACAGTCTCGTTAGGAAGTCTTAGCTTGTACTTGTCTACAACTTTAAAATCTTTAATCTGATTGATAGTTGCACTAGGAGCTAATACAGCAATTTGCTCTGTCTGAGCAGGTGAGAAAACAACATCTGAAATCTTGATGATGTCTTTTGAACCTAATTCACCAGAACGTAGGTTAAAACCAACAGTTAACTGATTATTCTTGCTTAAGAACTTAAACATACGAATAATGTTAATAGCCTGACCTGGAGCAATATGATCGATTACAGTACCATTAGCAATTGCTTCAACAAGGAGTTTTGACTTGTTATTCTCAATATGTGCTTCTGACATTTTAAATCTCCTTGTTTAGTACTAATGAAAGGATTGCTTCACGAGCATAAACGCCGTTTGCAGCCTGCTTAAAGTAGTAAGCATAAGGGGTATCATCAACTGAAGATACAATCTCATCAATTCTTGGAAGAGGATGTAAGATCTTCATGTTTTCTTTTGCATCAGCTAGAACTTCAGGAGTTAAGATGAACTTAGACTTTAAGTGCTGGTATTCAGTTTCGTCAAAACGCTCTTTCTGAACACGAGTCATATAAAGAATATCAATCTTAGGAATAACTTCCTCTAGATTCTTGTGAACTGAGTAAGTGATGCCGCGCTTTTGTAAATCATCTAGAATGTACTGAGGCATAGCTAAAGACTCAGGAGATACAAGATATAGTCTTGCATTATATAGAGATAAAGCTTCTGCTAAAGAATGAACTGTGCGACCATACTTTAAGTCACCTACGAATGCGATTGAAATCTCATCTAAGCGACCTTGTGTCTCTTTGATTGAGAATAAATCTAACATTGTCTGAGATGGATGCTGATTTGAACCATCGCCTGCGTTAATTACAGGAACAGGTGAAATATCAGCAGCAAGTCTTGCTGCGCCTTCTTTATTATGACGAATTACTAGGGCATCTGCATAAGAGGTGATAATTCTCATGGAGTCCATGAAAGTTTCGCCTTTTTTACCTAGTGAAGTGTTTGCAGCATCTGGGAAGCCAATTACACGGCCACCTAAACGTTGAATTGCAGTTTCGAATGATAAACGTGTACGAGTTGAGCCTTCAAAGAAAGTTACGCCGATAAGACGATCTTTTAGTAGATCGTTTCTTGGATGAGCTTTTAATTCGAATGCAGTTTTCAAAATTAATTCGATGTGTTCTTTTGAAAACTCAGATATAGAGATGATATCTTTTTGGAAAAGTGGATTTGTCATTTTTTGTCCCTTGCACTGATTTGTATCCAGTAAGAACGGGGACGCATTCGCTTTCAGGAGCGGTTGCGTTTTTTCGCTGTTCCTGAAAGCCGTATTATACTCGTAAGAGATAAGAAAAACTGTAAATTTGTTAAAATAAAAAACTTGATTTATTTTACTTGTTGAATTATCTAGGTTTTAAACTGAAATTTTAGTCTAAATGATGCCTGAATAAAAAACCGGCTAGTCCAAGTGTAACAATCTCAACTAATCCTAGTGGAATCAGCAAGTTAATGCAGTCTAGTAGAGTTTGCCCTTGTAAAAATATGCGCCACATTGAATTGATTCCATAGTATAGTGGATCACAATATGAGACGTATTTAAACCATTGAGGCATACCATCTACAGAGGTAATTAGACCAGATGCCATGATGAGAATTAGACATAATGAAAAAGCTGTTACTAAAGATTGCATGGTTGTTTTGCTAATAGTTGATATGGCAAGACCCATTCCTACAATTGCACATGCAAAGATAATAACTAAAGCCATTACATCAATAAAACTTCCTCTCATTGGAATATCAAAGTAGAACACACATATAGCAATTAAGGTCAGTGATTGAATAGTTGCAATAATGATAGGTGGTATGGCTTTTCCTATGAGCATTTCAAATGGTCTGGCAGGTGTCATAATCATCATATCAAACGTACCTTCTTCCTTTTCTCTTGAAACAGATAAGGATGACAGTAGTAGAACTTGGATTACAGATAAAGCTAGCGTCATGCCAATTAAAATTGTGTAACGGGTGTAATTATTTTCGTTAAATAAAAACCGTGTGTTGATATTTAGTGGAGATGCTTTTATTTGATTATTGATGTTTTCAACAATGTAAGACACATAACCTACAGCTGTATTTGCAGAGGCTGTGTTGCGAGCATCTAGTGCGACATAAATGTTTTTGGTGTCTTTAAAATCAGATGCTATATAAATACCAATTAAGGATTTTTGCGAATCAACAGAGTCTTTTAATTCTTGTAGGGAAGTGCAATTTTGTACTAAATCAAATCTTTGGGTGTTAGATATAGTCTGGATAATTTCATTAGATAAGTCATCTCTAGCTTCATTATAGATAGCATAAGGAACATGCTCTAAATGGTATGAGGCCCCATAGCCAAAGATAATACATTGAGCAATTACAGGTGCAAAAAGGATAACTCGTGAATTCTTGTCCATAAGGATAGTTAAAATCTCTTTTTTGACTAAGGCTAGAATTCTAAGGCAAGAATTAAAAATAATTTCTTTCATTATTTACTGTCCTTTTTAACTTGTCTTACTGCCATAAAAAAGAAAAGTATTGCCCATGCAATCTGCAAAAAGATATTAAAGATTAAGTAGTGTAGTTGACCTCCTGAGAGGAACTCAATTCGCATTGCCTTAATTTCATAGGTAGGAGGAATGATATTACCTATGATTCTGATAAACCACTCAACAGCTCGTAGGTCAAAGGCCAGTCCTGATAACATTACAGCAGGTAAAAATCCTATAATTACAGCTGCTTGAGTAGCTGTAAATTGATTTTTCAATTTAGCTGAAATCAATACACCTAAACAAATCATTTCAAAAGCATAAATAGCTAAAGATAAAATCAATAGTCCTATATGGCCTCGAATAGGAATGTGGTACATCACCTGACCAAACGAGAGAATAATAAATAGAGACCAAAGCGCGATAAAATAATAAACTATTACTTTAGCTAGAACTATCTCTAATGCACTTGCGTTAGTTGCTGCTAGAGACTCAATAGTTTTTCTATCCCATTCACGGGCGATAACAAAGCTTCCAAGAAAAATACACATCAAAGTCAAAATACTTACATATTGACCTGCCATTAAAAACCAAACAGATTCATTAGCCTCGTTAAACCAGTTTCTAGATATTATTTTTACTTTTTCTTTAAAAGCATCAGGTGAAATCTTTAAAAAAGCATCGTTGATGGTATTTTGGATGTAATTATTTGATATTGAAGCTAATTGAGATTCAACTCCATCTAAAAATATATCTATTTGCGCATTTTGATGATTTAGTCGATTATCAATATCTTTTGGAATTATAACTAAGGCTTTTATTTTATTGTGACTAAGTAGCTTTGAACCGGTTGTAAAGTCAGGTGTAACGGTTACATCATAATAATTAGAGCCTACAAACTCACTTACAATCGTTCTTTCAACAAAGCTTTGATTGTATGAAACAATGCCTAGTTTTACAGGCTTTGCTTCCATTCTAATTGCAGAACCATAGATGATTACAAGAATAAAAGGCAAAACGAAGGCTAGAAGGAATACTGATTTATCTTTTAAAAGCTGTTTGAATTCCTTTTCAATGAGAATAGGCAAGTAACGGAGCATTATTTATCCTCCTTTAGTCTAAATTCGTTGATAAGCTTTACAAAAGTTTCTTCAATAGATATTCGCTTTCCGTCTTTTATACAGATTTGATCTGGCGCTCCTAAAACTAGAATTTTGCCTTTATCTTGAATTAGGAAATTGTCGCAGTACTCTGATTCTTCCATAAAATGCGTAGTTACAATTACACAAGTGCCTTCATTTGATAAAGCACTTACTCTATCCCAAAAGATTCTACGAGAAAGAGGATCGGCGCCTGATGTAGCTTCATCTAAGAATAAAATCTTAGGCTTATGAATTAGAGCACAAGCCATTGATAATTGACGTTGAATGCCAAAAGGTAAGTCTTCACTTTTAGTCTTAACAAAAGCTCTTAAAGAAAACTCATCTAATAATTCTTGAATACGTGCATTAAGATAAGGAGGCTTTAAACCATAGCTTAATCCGAAGTATTGAAGATTTTGGTAAATGGTAAGTTTTCTGTATAAAGAGAATTTTTGAGATACGTAACCTATAGTAGCTCGCGCATCATCTGCTGCTTCTTCTAAATTAAAACCATTGATTAACACAGAGCCTTCAGTTGGTTTTAATAGAGCGCAAATCATTCTAAAGGTGGTAGTTTTTCCAGCTCCATTCGGACCTAAAAGACCAAAAATTTCGCCTTTGTGTACTTTAAAACTAGAGTGTCTAACAGCAGTAAAATCGCCAAACTTCTTTTTAATATTCTCTACACTAACGACAGGGGCGTTTTTATCATATCCTTTGATTTCAACAATAGCGCTTGAATTTTTAGTATCTATTTGTTTTTTATCTAAAAAACACTGATAAATATAGCTATCTTCAAGTAAACTGTCTCTTTGTGAAATCTCAAAATCTAAGCCTAACTTGTCTTTTAGATAGTATAAAATCTCATCTTTTGTGCTTTGTTTACGGGTTAGAATATCAATTTTGCTAAGTCTTGGAACCACATCAATTAAAGGTGAGTCTTTAATGCAACGTGCGGATATGGACATGACTTTTCGAACTGTAATCTGATAATTCTCATTCTTTAAATCAAGACTATAGGTCTGTCCTTTTGTAATATCTGCAAGGTCACTTGGATGTCCTTGCATTACAACCTTTCCTTGCTCCATCATTAAAGTAAGATCTGATTTAGCTGCCTCTTCTAGGTAAGCTGATGAAAATATACAGTAAGCATCTGATTTACCAATGTAATCATAGATAATATCCCATAGTTCTTTTCTTGAGACAGGATCAACACCTACAGTAGGTTCATCTAAAATTAGAATTTGAGGCTTTGGCGCAATTGCACAGGTAAGACCTAGCTTTTGTTTCATTCCACCTGATAAATCATCTGCATTTCTATCTTTAAAAGGGAGTAGATTAACTTTTTTTAACAGGTCTAAAAGATAGTCTTCGTTTTCTTTTAGATTAAGTCCTTTAAGTCCTGAGAAAATCCTAAGGTTATCAAGTACGGATAGCTCTCCATACAAACCTAAGGTCTGAGACATATAGCCAATTTGTTTTGTAAAATCAGGATTTGTTGTTTTGGGCTCTAAAGCATTTACTCTTATAAGGCCAGAATCAAGCTTTAAAACACCTGCTAAAAGCTTTAATAAGGTGGATTTACCAGCTCCGTCAGGACCTGTAAGACATATGAAGTGGTCTGTTTTAGGCACTTCTAAAGAGAAATTGTCATAAACACAAAGCATCTCTTTACCCTTAATAGGGTAGCTTTTAGATAAGCTTTGTATTGATATGATGCTATTCATTTGTAAAAACTACGCTAACAGGCTGTCCTAGGCGAAGTGAATTGTTGCTATCTAGCACATCAACTCTAACCTCATAAACTAGTTCTGCTCTCAATGCCTCTGTTTGTACAGTCTTTGGGGTAAACATTGCAGTATCACTAATAAAGGCTACTTTTCCGAAGATTTCACTGTTATTTGTAGTAATTACAGTAGCTTTTTGTCCAATTTTTACAATCGGAAGTTGTTTTTCAGTTAGATATACTCTAACTCTTTTTTTATCTGTTATGGATAATTCAAACACTGAGCTTTGAGGGGAAGCCATATCTCCTAATTCACTCTTACGTGTTCTAATCACCCCATCAAAAGGTGCTTTGATAACACTTTGCTCATTTTTTTGATAGGTAAGATAATTGAGATTAAGGATGCAGCTATCATAGGTAGCTTTTGCTTTTTCAATAGCTTCAATACGATTGCCTTTTTGTAACATATTGTATTTAGCTTGAGCTTCTTTTAGCTGATTTCCAATCTGCTCCATACCGTAAAAAGCTTTATCTTTATCTTGAGCTGAAATGGATTTTGCTTTGTATAGTTTTTGATATCTCTCGTTAGTTAAAACAGCAAGTTTATAGCTGTTAGATAGACTTAATACACTTTCTTTTGCTTGTTTGATTTCTTCTTTTCTAAAGCCTTTTGTTGTTTCATCTAATCCTGCTTTTTGAATTCTGCATTGCGCTTCTTGAATAGCGATTTGATGATCAAGTGCTTGTGTATCTAATGAAGCTAAGACATCTCCTTTAGATACCTTATCGCCTTCATCAAACATGATTTCCTTAATGCGTCCTGACCTTTCAAAGGACAAGGTGCTTTGTCTGATGTCGACATTACCATAGGCTTTGTTCAATTCAGAGTCGTTGTCATAACTGTATGCAAGTATAGATATACAAATAACTGCAGTAGCTCCAAAAGCTACCGCGATAATTTTTTTATTCAAGATTTTCTTCTCTTGGCCTTACAAACTCTTCGAATTTCTTGAATCTCATTCTAGTAATTCTTGAGAATTCTTTAAATTCAATTAAAGGGTTGCCTTTGCCATAAATAAAGTTGGTAACACAAGCTGATAGAAAAATGCTAAATAGAGTACTGAAAAAATAGTCTACATTTTTCTTATCAACATTAAATCTTTCACACTGTTTTGCCCAAAGCTTTTTTGTAGGAAGAATAGATTCTTCATTCATGATTTTTGCAATATCTGGGTGTTTGATTGCAAGGTTGATAATCATTTGATATTTCATGATAAATTCTTTTTCATCAAATAATTTTTCAATTGCAATAACAGCTTCATCAAACAATTCTAACAGAGTTTGTGTTTTTTCTAAATCAGGAGCTTCAAGTAGGGAACGATGGTTTTCAAAGCTAGAATGAATAATGCTTTTTAAGATGTCGTTTTTATCTTTAAAGTAAAGATAAATAGTGCTTCTTGCCATACCGCCTTCTTTGGCGATATCTGAAAAAGTAGTTTCTTCAAAACCGTTCTTTAAAAATAATTGAGTGGCACAATTTATTATCTCGTCTGCGCGGGATTCTTTGCGTCTTGTTTTCAATATAGAGTTGTCCATAATTTTCCAAAATAAATAATGACACTACTGTCATTATTATAAGTCATTTACATAAAGGTGATTTAAAAAGTATCAAAATTTTACGATTTGTCAATAAATCTTAAAAGTCCAAAAAGGATTTTGGTTTAGAAAAATCTTTGTATTTAAATATCTTTTTGCTAAAAAAAAAGATCTATGCCTTGAGCAACATAGATCTTAGGTATTAGTCTTGTACAGATTGAATTAGCCTTTAATGAATAATTCTTATTTCACATTCGTGATGTACATTTATATTACTTTTATAAAACTAAATCTTTATATCTAATCTAGTTTTGATTTTGCTTTTTACAAAACAAAATTCCAATTCCCAATAACACGGGGAAGATAACGGCAGCAAGAATACCCATCTTTAGATTATCTTGCATGGCACTTGATACAAATCCTACGACTGTAGGTCCACCTGCGCAACCAACATCACCACCTAAAGCAAGTAAAGCGAACATCGCTGTTCCACCTGTAGGTAGTGCCTTTGCAGCTTTTGAAAAAGTGCCTGGCCACATAATACCTACAGACATACCGCAAAAAGCGCATGCTAAAAGTGAGAGAGTTGCATTTTGGAAAAACGCTAAACCTAGGTATGTAGCAATACATAAAGCTACGCTTCCTATCATGAATTTATCAAGATCTAACTTGTCTCCATATTTACCATAAACAAGTCTTGATAGCCCCATCATGATTGCAAATAACATAGGACCAGCTAAATCTCCTACTGTCTTTGTAACACCTAAAGCTTGCTCAGCAAAGGTTGATGCCCATTGACTTACAGACTGCTCAGACGCACCTGCACAAATCATCATGATTAGTAGAAGCCAAAATATTTTTAAGGAAAAAAGTTCTTTTATCTTAAGGCCAGTTTCACCTTCTGCAAGAAGAGACTG
>CAZEXR010000045.1:0-13490 GCA_964516675.1 uncultured Enterobacterales bacterium
CAGAATTTAAACTTCATAGCATTTATAATATCTTTGCATTTAGAAGAAAAAAAATTATGACCAAAAAACATTTACACAAAAACTAAAAACTCACAGCTTAATCATAGCTATCCTTTTGGGTTTTATAGGATTCATGCTTTTAAAATATGTGCCTATTTTTTCAGTATTTAAACCTGCAGCTTACTTTGCGTGTGACTCCTTACCATTCCTTCTTTTCTTAATGCTTTTCCTTTCTTTTTGCAAAATTGAAGTAAAGGAAATGATCCCAAAGACTTGGCATTTTTCTTTAGCTGTAGTACAAGTAGTGCTTTCAGGATCATTAGTTGTTTTACTCATGGTGTTTGATTTTAGTTTTATAACAGTACTTTTAATTGAAGGTGCAATTATCTGTTTTATAACTCCAACTGCAGCCTCAGCTTCTGTTATGACTGGAAAACTTGGCGGAAATGAAGCTGCGCAAACAACTTTTACAATTATTAGTAATGTAGTTGCTGCAATAGCAATTCCTCTTTTGTTCCCTTTGTTTTGCGATGTATCATCTATCTCTTTTTTCAGTGATTTTGTAATGATCTTAAAAAAGGTATTTCCTGTTTTAGTGTTGCCTTTAATTCTCGCTTTTACAGTTAAACGATTTTTACCAACGCTACATAAATTTATTATCAAAAGTACAAAGGAAGTTGGTTTTTATCTTTGGCTTGCAACACTAGTAGTCCAGAGCGGAAGAATTTTTGAAAGTATCTCTAAAGCGGAAGTATCAATTCTATTTATCATTCTTTTATTTGCTGTAGGTCTAGCTTGTACTATTATTCAATTTCTACTAGGCAAGATGCTTGGTAGTTTTGATAATCAAAAAGTATCTGCAGGCCAAGCTTTAGGTCAGAAAAATACAATCTTTGCTATATGGATTGCAATTGTTTATATCTCACCTACGGTTGCAATTGCTCCTGGCAGTTATTTATTGTGGCAAAATTTAGTTAATGCATACTAAATGTGGTATAGAGAAAAACAGAGTATCCAAAGAGCAAAAATGGGATTGAGCCCATACCAAGAGTAATATGAATTTTATAGAATTTCTAAAAAAATTAAGACCTTACACCTTACTGATTTCAATCATCTCAGGTTTTATTGTTTTTTGTATTTTTCATTATGTAAAAGAAGCAGTTGTACTAAAACCTATTGCGTACTTTGTTTCAGATACTCTTCCTGCGGTTTTATTTTTAATTCTTTTCTTTGCTTTTTGTAAGATTGATTTTAGGCAAATGTCTCCTCAAAGATGGCATTTTTTCTGCGTTGCTTTTCAGATTGTATCAACAGGACTAATTGCATGGTGTCTTTCTGCTAATCAAGATGCAACTACAGCTATCTTTCTTGAAGGTCTAATGATTTGTTTTATTACACCAACAGCAGCATCTGCATCTGTGATTACAGGAAAACTAGGTGGAAATGAATCATCACTTACAACCTATATTATTTTAAGCAATCTTGCAGCATCAATTGTCATTCCCCTAATACTGCCATTAGTAAACAATACAAATCTTGATAATTTCTTTAATGACTTTTTGCTAATTCTAAGTAAAGTTAGTCCTTTATTGGTACTTCCTTTAGTATTAGCAGTTGTTATTAAAATATTCTTTAAAAAGCTTCATCTTTTCATAATACAACATACTAAAGACATTGGCTTTTATATGTGGGCTCTTATTATTGCGGTTATGTCAGCAAAGACTTTTGCCAATATTGCAGCTTCTAAAAATTCAGGATTTGAGATTAGTCTAATGGCTCTATTAGGTTTTATTGCCACTTTATCTCAATTTGGATTAGGAAAACTAATTGGACAGTTTGAAGGAAAAAGAATAAGTGCCGGACAAGGTTTAGGACAGAAAAATATGCTTTTTGGTATTTGGGTAACCTTAACCTATTTATCCCCTACAGTTGCTATCATTCCAGGAACTTATATTTTATGGCAGAATCTCATGAATGCATGGCAAATGTGGCATCGTGAAGAATTACTAAAAAGATGTGAAAAACAAGGAGTGCAGCCTTATCAAGAGTAACAAGGCTACACTTTAAATCTTAATTAGATTTCTTTAGGATCATCTACAGAGAAATCCTTGTCATTAACTGGCATAAAACCAATTAGAACATTCTTTTGTTCTTTGAACATAGGAACCCATTTTTCATTCCAAGCACTCTTTGTAATGAATTGAGGTTTCATGTTTTCAAGCTTATTAGTATCAGCATAGCCTTGAGCTAATCTTTCATCAGACCATACAGGAAGAACACTAAATAAGTTGTGATCATCATCTTCTTCAGTATCTTCTAGTACAAGTGGACCTTCTGCATCTACTAAAACATATAGACCACCCTGCTCAGCACAAACACGAGTGAAAACAGCCTGTCTGTACTCTGCATTTAAAGAAAGAATTGCTTCATATTCTTTATCAGTTAAATTAGCCATAGTATCTCCTAATAGCCTCTATCTAAAATTGGTTTTAAAAATTGTCCTGTAAAGGACTCTTTACATTCACTTACTTGTTCTGGGGTTCCACAAACTAGAATTTGTCCACCACCACTACCGCCTTCTGGACCTAAATCAATTAGGTAATCAGCAGTTTTAATTACATCTAGATTATGCTCAATTACTACTACTGTATTACCTTGGTCACGAAGACGCAACAATACTTCTAATAATAGTTTAACATCTTCAAAGTGAAGACCTGTTGTAGGTTCATCTAGAACATATAAAGTTTTTCCTGTTGCTCGCTTTGAAAGTTCTTTAGATAACTTAATACGCTGAGCTTCACCACCTGAGAATGTTGTAGCAGATTGACCTAAAGTAATATAAGACAAACCAACATCCATAAGGGTTTTAAGTTTAGTTGCAATAGAAGGAACTGCCTCAAAGAAGGCTAAAGCTTCCTCAACATTCATATCTAAAACATCTGAAATTGTTTTACCTTTGTATAAAACTTCTAATGTTTCTCGATTGTATCGTTTTCCATCGCATTGCTCACATTTAACGTATACATCAGGAAGGAAATTCATTGAAACTTTGATAGTACCATCACCCTGACAAGCCTCACAGCGGCCACCTTTTACGTTAAAAGAGAAACGACCTGCACTATAGCCTCTAGCTCTTGCCTCAGGAGTTTTGGCAAATAAATCTCTAATATCAGAGAATAAACCAACATATGTTGCAGGATTAGAGCGAGGGGTTCTTCCGATAGGGCTTTGATCAATACAAATAATCTTATCAAAGTTATCTAAACCTTTGATGGACTTGTATGGAGCAGGATCATCATTTGCACTAACGCCATTTAATTCGCGCTCTGCAACCCTTACTAAGGTATCGTTTACTAGAGTTGATTTTCCAGATCCAGATACACCTGTTACCACTACAAATAATCCCACAGGAAATGATGCAGTAATATTCTTTAGATTATTACCACGGCAACCTTCAAGAGTTAACATTTTAGACTTAGATGCTTTTATTCTCTTTTTAGGAATTTCTATCTTTCGTCTACCAGCTAAATAGTCACCTGTTAAAGATTCTTTTGTATTTTCAATATCTTCGACTGTGCCTTGAGCTACAACAATACCACCATTTACGCCAGCTCCTGGTCCAATATCAACAATATGGTCGGCAGCCTTCATAGTATCTTCATCATGCTCAACTACAATTACAGTGTTTCCAATATCACGAAGATTTTTTAGAGTATTTAGTAGTTTTGAGTTGTCTCTTTGATGTAAACCGATACTAGGTTCATCTAAAACATACATAACACCAGTTAAACCGGCGCCGATTTGACTTGCAAGACGAATACGCTGAGCTTCACCACCTGATAGAGTTTCAGCTGAACGAGATAAGGTTAGATAACCTAGACCTACGTTAATTAAAAAGCCTAATCTTGCTTTAATCTCTTTAAGAACACGCTTAGCAATACTCTGCTCTTGCTCGGTTAAAGAAATTTTTTCAAAAAAGTTGTAACACTCAAAAATTGAGACCTCATTAATTTCAGGAAGACTCTTATTATTAACAAATACATGACAGTATTCTTTTTTAATACGAGTTCCATGACATTCAGGACAAGGCAAAGGTCTCATTAGTTTTGAAATATATACTCTTACATAATCAGACTCAGTCTCATGAAGACGTCTTTCGTAATTAGGAATTACACCTTCAAAGGGCTCAATGCTTGAACGAGACTTAGTTCCACCTGAATATACAATTTCTAATGGAATTGCTTGTTTGCCTGTACCATACATGATTAGATTGAATTCTTTATCAGTTAGCTCTTTAAAAGGCTTTTCTAAATCTATATCAAAATATGTAGCAACAGCATCTAAAAGACGATAGAAAAATGGATTTCTTCTATCCCAACCTAAAATTGCACCTTCGTAAATTGATTTACTCTTATCAGGAACAATCTTATCCACATCTAAAACCATCATCGCACCTAAGCCTTCACACTTAGGACATGATCCATGCGGATTATTAAAAGAAAAATCACGAGGTTCTAGTTCTGGAATTGAATATCCACAAATAGGACAAGAGTAGTGAGAAGAGAACAAAAGCTCATCTTCTTTTTTATGCTCATCCATAGGACACACTACAGCAATACCCTCAGAGTACTTTAATGCTGTTTCAAAGGAATCTGCTAATCGCTGTTTAAGATCACTACGAACTTTTACTCTATCTACAATAATATCAATATCATGTTTTTCTCGTAGAGCTAGATCAGGAGGATCTGATAAATCACAAACCTCACCATCAACTCTTGCACGAATAAAACCATCTTTTAAAAGATCTGCAAATAATTGTTTATATTCGCCTTTTCTGCCTCTAATAACAGGGGATAAAATCATTACCTTGCTACCTTCTGGCATTTGCAACACAGCATCCACCATTTGAGAGACAGTCTGAGCCTTAAGTACAGTTCCATGCTCAGGACAACGAGCATCACCAATACGAGCCCACATCAAACGCAGGTAATCGTGAATTTCTGTAATAGTACCCACTGTTGAACGAGGATTATGAGACGTTGCCTTTTGTTCTATAGAAATAGCAGGTGATAGGCCTTCTATAGAGTCAACGTCTGGCTTATCCATTAAAGATAAGAATTGGCGAGCATAAGCAGAAAGAGACTCAACGTATCTACGCTGACCCTCTGCATAAAGGGTATCAAACGCTAAGGATGACTTACCAGAACCTGAGCGACCTGTAATTACACAAAGTTTATTTCTTGGAATTGTAAGATTTACATTCTGAAGATTATGGGTGCGAGCACCACGAATTACGATTTTATCCATACTACTTCTATAAAAATTTTATATTTGGCAAATTGTACCAATAAAATCGATTAAATTGTGTTCATTGCTCAAAGGTGCAACATTTTCTCTGTTTAGATGAAAAATTTAAATAAAAAAATATTAGATAACCTACAAAAATTGTCATTACTTTTTATGTATTCAATTTTTTTACTATAATCTACCTGTACGAAAAATATTTTTAATAAATCAAAACCTTAAAGGACATTAGTACATATGGCTCGTGGTGTTAACAAAGTAATTTTAATAGGAAATCTAGGCGACGAACCTTCCTTTAGAAATACAAATTCAGGTACAGCAGTTGCAAACATTTCTATGGTTACAAATGAGATGCGTCGTAACGTAGAAACAGGTCAAACAACAGAACTTGCCGAGTGGCATAGAGTTGTAATGTGGGGCAAATTAGCAGAAATTGCTAAGCAGTGGCTTCACAAAGGATCTCAAATTTATATCGAAGGAAAGCTACGTACCCGTTCATATACTGACAAACAAAATATCAAGCGTACAGTAACTGAGATCGTTGCAGATGAAATGCAAATGCTTGGAGGCTCAAGCAAAGCAGGTAGTGAAAACGAGCCTACTCATAATTATGCCAATGCAGGTAATAACCAAGGTTATGGCCAGTCTAATTTCCAAAATTCAGATAATTCCGGCTATGGCGACAGAAACTACCAAAATCATAACGCTCAAATTAGTGGTATGAATAACCAAAATCCACCAATTACGATTGATGAAAAAGACAATGATGATATGCCTTTTTAGGATGTTTTAATCATTTAACCAAGCTCAAGTTTTCAACCTTGAGCTTTTTTAATTCACCATAAATAAACATCAATTCCACATTAATCACAAAATACGCATTCATAAAGATTTTTTTAGCTTATATCAGTCTAATCTAAGCAAAAGAAACAACGGTGTGTGATATACTTTTTAACCAAACTACCTCAATTACAGTTAGTTAAATTTATAGCCTATTAAACTTCGGCATTGGACCCTAGTAAATGTTTAAAAAATTACGTAGCGTATTCTCAAATGATCTTTCAATTGATCTTGGAACAGCTAATACTTTAGTTTATGTAAAGAATAAAGGTATCGTATTAAACGAGCCTTCAGTAGTGGCAGTTCGTTTAGATAAAAACGGCAGTTCACAGCGTAAAGTTACTGCAGTTGGTAAGGATGCAAAGACCATGTTAGGTCGTAGCCCTGATAATCTAGAAGTTATCAGACCTATGAAAGATGGTGTTATTGCAGACTTCCAATACACAGAAAAGATGTTGCAATTCTTCATCTCCAAGGTTTTACAAGGATCTCACTATTTTCCTTTTAAGCCAAGCCCACGTGTACTTGTATGTGTACCATGCGGTGCAACACAGGTAGAACGTCGTGCAATTAGAGAATCAGTTGAAGGTGCAGGTGCATCTGAAGTTTTCCTAATTACAGAGCCTATGGCAGCTGCTATCGGTGCAGGTCTTCCTGTATCAGAAGCTAAAGGTTCTATGATTGTTGATATCGGTGGTGGTACCACTGAAGTTGCAATCATTTCTTTAAACGGCATTGTTCACTCAAGCCCTGTTCGTATCGGTGGTAACCGTTTTGATCAGGCTATCATTGATTATGTTCGTAACACTAAGCGTTATGAAATTGGTGAAGCAACTGCTGAAGAAGTTAAGATTGAAATCGGCTCTGCTTATGCTGAGCAAGAAATGCACGAAATGGAAGTTCGTGGTAGATCTGTTGTTGAAGGTGTACCTCGTTCATTCACTCTAAATTCAAATGAAATTCTTGAAGCTCTATCAGATCCAATTAAGGGTATTGTTGCAGCTGTGAGAACTTCTTTAGAGAAATCTCCTCCAGAGTTAGCAGCTGATATCGCACAGCACGGTATGATGTTATCTGGTGGTGGCGCATTACTACACAATCTAGATAAGTTACTACGTGAAGAAACAGGTATTCCTGTAACTATCGCTGAGGATCCATTAACTTGTGTTGCTCGCGGTGGTGGTAAGGCTCTTGAGATGTATGACACTCAAGATACTGAAATCTTCGATTAATAGTTTAAATGTATAATTAAGATCTCCTGTAGAAATATAGGAGATCTTTTTCACTTTATAGGACTTGATTTGAAAAACTCAGATCAGCAATTCTCTTTTATACATCTAAGATTTGCCTTCATTTTTATAATGTCAATGGCAGTCATTGCTCTAGATGTTAGATCAAAGCTTCTGACAGATTTTAGATTTTATGTAGAGTCCGCGCTCTATCCTGTACTTGTCTTTGCAGACTCACCTCATTCAATGGGAAGATTAGTATCAACTCAATTTAAAACTCATTCAGAGTTAATTAAAGAGAACGAACATCTTTCAACTGAAAACTTTATGCAAAGAGCAGACATTCTAAAACTTAAAGATTTAGAAACAGAAAATCAGGCTCTAAGAAAACTTTTAAACTCACCTACAAGAAACAACACCAAACGTCTGTTTGCAGAAGTTATTGATGTTGATTCAGATCCATACTTAAATCGTGTAATTGTAAACAGAGGCTCAACAGCAAATGTTTATGAAGGTATGCCTGTTATCACGGACTTAGGATTAGTAGGACAGGTTATAAATGTTAACTACACATACTCACGTGTATTGCTTCTAACCGACCCTAACTGCTCAATTCCTGTTGTAGATCAAAGAAGTTCTGTTAGAGCTATTTCTTCAGGCTCTGGATCTCATGGTGAAATTGTAATTAACAATGTTCCTCGTTCTGCAGATGTGAAAAAAGGCGATTTACTATTCACCTCTGGAATTGGTGGTATTTATCCGAAAGGCTACCCTGTAGCAGAAGTAACTTCCGTTGGTATTTCTGATTCTCAACCTTTTGCTGCAATTAAAGCAAAGCCTTTAGTTGATACAGAAAAGATGCGTTACGTACTAATGTTTTGGTCAAACACAGCAGATTCAGAAGACATTAAAGTTGATGAAGTTGCAAAAGAAAGAACAGATAACAAAGTAATACTACATCAAGAAAAAGTTAAAAATTTGATAGATACATTGTCTGTTAAAAAAACAGAAAAACCAGCTAATCAAAATATAGCTCCTACAACACAGGGAGTTTCTAATGATTAACACTAAAAATACCAAAAAGTCCTACGTCTTTGTTTTAATTGCTTCTATTTTTATTGCAATGATCTTACAGGTTATTCACTTACCTGAAGTTATCTCAGAAAATAGACCTGACTTTCTAATTCTTATTATTCTATTCTTTTCAATTCATACTGATTTTTCTTTTAAGTTAGAAACAGCATGGATTGTGGGTATCATGTTAGATCTTGTGACCGGTGCTCCTTTAGGTATCAACGCATTTATCATGTGTACACAAGTTTATTTAATCGGAACTCAATTTACTAACTTTGCAAAATTTAATATTTGGCAACAAACATCCATTATTGGTTTGGTAAATTTAGTTGTTAGTATCTTAGGTTATTGGATTGAGCATATCATCGGCCAAAGTTACTATGAAATTAACTTCCTAATTCCAGCAGCTGCTACTGCAGTATTTTGGCCAATTATCTATCTTATTTGTTCAATTCTTTGCGACACATTTTCAATTAGCAAAGCAGACGAAAAAGAAAAACGCGATTAGTCATGCAAAATATTATCTTAGCCTCAGGATCACCTAGACGTAAGGAATATCTTTCCTATTTAGGTCTTCCTTTTTCTATTGAAGTCCCTGATATAGATGAAACACCTTTAGAAGGAGAAACTCCTTCTAATTTGGTTTATCGTTTATCAAAATTAAAAGCACAAACAATAAGCAAAAATCATATTAACGATATTGTTATTGCTGCTGATACTGTGGTTGCATTAGGAAATACTATCCTTGGCAAACCAGAAAACAGAGATGATGCTTTTAATATGATTAAGCTTTTGCAAGGAAAAACTCACGAAGTTTATACAGGAACAACTGTACAAAAAAATAATGAGATTAAAAGTTTTGTAATGGTAACTAAAGTTACCTTTGATTCATTAGATGATGATTTAATTAAAACATACGTAGCCTCTGGTGAAAGTGACGACAAATCAGGAAGCTACGCCCTTCAAGGGATAGCTTCGACTCTAATTTCAAAAGTTGAAGGATCTGTAAGTACAGTAGTTGGTTTACCAATTAATGAAGTTAGAAAAGCATTGAAAGATTTTGGAATAGAGCCAAATACAGTAAAGGTTCAATAATGAATACATTTGAAAAAACAAGCAACATTTTATGGGGCAATACCGATATAACTCTTGAGAGTGCACAAAAAGCTTTAAATGTTTTGAACTCAAGAAAAATCGATTTTGGTGATATTTACTTTGAGAGATCTGTTTCAGAAGCATTTTTTTTAGAAGAAAGCATTATTAAAGGCGGTTCTTTTGATATCTCCCAAGGTGTGGGTGTTCGTGCTGTTCTTGGAGCTAAAACAGGTTTTGCTTATTCTGATGTTTTAGATAACAAATCTCTTTTAGAGTCTTGTAATGCAGCCCACTCAATCAGTCAGGGCCATAGCTGTCAAAGTAAAGAAATAACAGTCTCAACAAAAAAAACTAATGCTCTTTATGTAGATGATGATCCAATATTTTCAATGGATAGAGCAAAAAAGGCTGCTATTTTAGAAATTCTTGATAAAAAAGCTCGTGAGTGTGACCCTCGTATTATTCAAGTTACAGGAAGCTTAGCTTGCTCATATACAACCACTTTAGTAATGCCTACAGATGCTCCAACTCGCTATGATATCAAGCCTATCGCTAATATCTCAGTTAGCGTTATCATGGAAAGCAATGGTCGCAGAGAAACAGGATCAGCTGCAACTGGTGGTGCTGTTCTTATTGAAAACTTATTAAAAGATGACTTTACATTAGAAAATCTTGCAAAAGAAGCTGTAAGAATGGCTTCTGTTAATATGGAAGCAATACCAGCACCTGCTGGCAATATGCCTGTCGTATTAGGAGCAGGATGGCCTGCTGTATTAGTACATGAAGCTGTAGGTCATGGTTTAGAAGGTGATTTTAATAGAACAGGTAGTTCTGCTTTTTCAGGAAAAATTGGTCAGAAAGTAGCATCTGAAGCTTGTACTATTATTGATGATGGCACAATCCCAAATCGCAGAGGCTCTTTATCATTTGATGATGAAGGCACCGACACAGCTAAAAATATTCTTATCGAAAATGGCATTCTAAAAGGCTATATGCAGGATAAGCAAAACGCTATGCTTATGAATATGAAACCTACAGGAAATGGTCGTCGTCAAAGTTATAACTGCCTTCCAATTCCTAGAATGACAAATACTTACTTAGATAACGGTCAGTATACACAAGAAGAAATAATTTCATCTGTTAAAGATGGTATTTATGCTGTTAACTTTAGAGGTGGACAAGTTGATATCACCTCAGGTGAATTCGTATTCTCAGCATCAGAAGCTTACTTAATTGAAAATGGAAAAGTAACAGCTCCAATTAAAGGTGCAACCTTAATCGGTAATGGACCAAAGACTATGCAAAAAGTTTCAATGGTTGGCAACAACCTCGCATTTGACTGTGGCATTGGTATGTGTGGTAAAGCAGGTCAAGGCGCAGCAGTTGGCATCGGTCAACCTACAGTAAAGATTGATGAAATAACTGTTGGTGGAACAAAATCTTAATTTAAATATAGGCAGAATTATTATTCTGCCTATATTATTCTTTATATTCAACAACTTAACATTTTCTTAACATTTTCTTAACCAAACTAAGGTAGTCTTAAAAATTCCTTAAAAATACAATTCGTTAATAATGTTTAACTATGGATAACTTATGATTGAATCGGTTTATTTTGCACTCGTTGCAATTTTACTTTTACTTGCAGCTCTTGATTTGTTTGTCGGTGTAAGTAATGATGCGGTTAATTTTTTAAATTCAGCTATCGGAACTAAAATAGCACCACTATTTGTAATTATGGCAACAGCCTCATTAGGTGTTCTTTTAGGTTCAGCATTCTCTTCTGGAATGATGGATGTTGCACGAAAAGGCTTATTTCATCCAGAAATGTTTACCTTTAAAGAGGTAATGTTTATCTTCTCAGCTGTAATGATTGCTGATGTTCTTTTATTAAATGTATTTAATAGTCTTGGATTGCCAACCTCAACTACAGTATCAATTATATTTGAACTTTTAGGTGCTGCGGTATTTGCTGCATTTTACAAACTTCATTCGGAAGGAATGAACCTAGTTGAGATTATCAATTATGTAAAAACAGATAAAACAGCAACCATTGTCTCTGCAATTATCTTATCTGTAGCCATTTCTTTTGTAGCAGGTATGCTTGTACAGTTTGTTTGTCGTATTGGTTTTTCATTCCGTTTTGAAAACTCAGTTAAATACTTAGGTGGACTATTCACAGGCTTATCCTTAACAGCAATCTGCTATTTTCTAATAATCAAAGGTGTAAAAGGAGCCTCCTTCATGAAAGAAGAATGGCTAACCTACATTAAAGAAAATACTCAGTTAATCCTAGTTTCAATGTTTATCCTATTTTTTGTCATAGGCCAAATTATGGCTCTTGCTAAGAAAAACATCTTTAGGGTAATTGTTTTAGCTGGTACTTTTGCACTGGCATTCTCATTTGCAGGAAATGACTTAGTTAACTTCGTTGGTGCACCTCTAGCGGCAATGGACGCATTTATAGATTGGTCTAACTCAGGAGCAGATGTTAATGAATATATGATGACTTCTCTTGATAGTAATGCAAGAGTAAGTACTTTTTGGTTAGTTCTATCAGGAATTATCATGTGTCTAACTTTATGGACTTCTAAAAAAGCTCGCAGAGTTATTAAGACATCCATTAACCTATCAGCTTCAACACGAGGACAAAAAGAGCAATTTGGAGCAACTAAGGCTGGAAGAATTATTACAAGAATCGGCTTATCTATAGCATCAACTCTTGTTGATATCACACCAAAACCAGTGGTTAAAGCAATTGCAAATAGATACAAAAAGGCACCTATCTTAAAAGGCGCTGACAAGATGCCTTTTGACTACGTTAGAGCAAGCATTAACCTTGTAGTTGCATCTGCTTTGATTTCTGTTGCTACATCTTTAAAGCTACCTTTATCTACTACATATGTAACATTCATGGTTGCAATGGGCACTTCATTTGCAGATGGAGCTTGGAACAGAGAAAGCGCTGTTTACAGAATTTCTGGTGTTATCACTGTTATTTCAGGTTGGTTCTTAACAGGTTTTTCAGCATTTATTGCAGCTCTTGTTGTAAGTGCAGCTCTTTTCTATGCAGGATATCTAGCACTATTTTCTTTTGCACCTCTTACTCTTGTACTAATTATCTATTCAAACTTCATTAAAAAAGATAAAAACGATAAGGTAATTGAAGAGCTAAAGAATACAAATGATGAAAAAATACTAAATTACGTTTCAAAGAATATGGTAGAAAATTATGAGTTAAGCGTTCACTGTCTGCACAAAGCTCTATCTGCCTTCTATGAAGATAATGAATTATCAATTCGTAAAGCATTAAATAAAGCCACAATTTTAAAAGAGAGTATCTTTGAAAAGCGTAGCTACTACTATGATATGTCTGTAGAAGAACAAAGTAATAAAGAAGAAACCAAAAAATCTGTGGATGCTAAATTTTTCTACTATCAAACTTTTACAAATATGTATGAGGCATCGTCATCAATTCATAACTGTTTAAAATTAACCTTAAACCACGTAGCTAATAGACACTCCATTTTTGGAGGAGAGTTAAAAGTAGCTTTGTCCGATGTTTTAAAGCACTTAGAAAAGCTTACTAGTGAAGTTCAAAATCTCTCACAATCACCTTCAATAAATAACATTGATGATTTTATTAAACGAGGTAAAAAATTAAATCACAGTATCGATAAATGCCAAGTTCAATTAGTAACGATCATCAGTCATGAGAAAGTATCTGTACATTCATCAGACATATTCTTAAATTATCTACAGGCTGTCCGTGATGTTACGAATAGATATATTTCTGTAGCAACACAGCTAAGTGCACTAGCAAATCTAGTAAAAGAAGAGAGTAAAGCACCCCCTCTATTGGAAGATTCTGTAATCAAAGAAATAGAAGCTTTAGTTTAAATTAAAGCAATCTATTAAGTTTAAAAGCTAAGTTTATATGAAAAAAAA
>CAZEXR010000046.1:0-13392 GCA_964516675.1 uncultured Enterobacterales bacterium
TGCATCAAATTCAGCCTCTGCCCAAACATTGAAGCTGTCGCATACGTTGTAGTTTACGTATACAGGAACACGACGATAAACAGCCTTGTCACCCTTTACACCAGCGAACTTAACTTTGTAGTTAGCAACATCGTAACCAGTGAATACGCCTAGACCGTTATCAAAGGTATAACCTGCTACAAGCTCAACACCATTAGTAATGTTTGTTACTGATGAATTAGTACCGAACTCTTTAATCTTCTGACGGTTCTGCTCATATAAAGCAGCTAAGTATAGACCTGAATCTGTAGTACCCCAAGAAATAGAAGCACCTACAGTCTTGAAGTTGTCAAATGACTTCATTGATGCAACGCCGAACTCATCCTTGTCGTCCTGACCTAGAATGTAGCCGTAGCCTGCCTTGAATGATAATGGGCCAAATACAACATCATCTAATGTGTAACCTAAAGCGAAAGAATAGCCACCTTCAACATTAGCATTTGAACCGTCAACACTAACGTCATCAGCAGCTGTTTGGTAACCTAATTTTGCAAATAAACCATTGTTATCGTAAGTATATGTAAATACACCAGTACGACGCTCTGCGTTGGTATCGCCCTGTAAACGAGCACCGTAGTCTTCAAAAATATCTGTAGCTTCTTGAACAGAATAGAAAGCATCGAACTGCTTACCAGCTATTAAAGTACCAAAAGAACCGAAATCAGCACCAACGTACTGATCACGAGTATAAATGGTGTCACCTGTTGCTGCTTTGTTACCATCAGCCATATCCCACTCAGAGAATGCGAAAACTGATAGGTAATCATTTACCTTTGTCTTGCCTTCGATGTTCATACGAGCTGAATTAACTAAACCTGCATCATGATCTGGAATGTTGCCATTGTTACCATTGTAAACAACAGCCTGAACACGACCACCAACAGCTAAAGATGTACCATCTTTATCGTATACTGTTGCAGCTGTTGCTGCAGAAAATGCAAAAACTACTGCTAAAGCAAGTAATGACTTTTTCATTTTATTTTTTTCTTAAAATAATTAGTTTATAGCAACATAAATTAGCATTTAATAATTCATGTTACCTTATGATAAACAAAGTTTGTGTACACTAACACCATTGTTTTTGCAACAAAAAAATGGACTTCTACTTTTTTCAGCAGAAATCCATTTAATGCATTAATTAGATACTAGCTTAAACTAGGCTTAATTTAGTTAATTGTTATCGAATGAGAACTCTTCTTTTGAGCTTTCTTTACATAGATATCAAGCTCTGCGCCAACAAATGCAGCTTTTATATCAGATCCGTCTGCATCTTCAAATCTAAATTGACGTTGGTATGTACCTTCAGAACGTTCCCTAATTAAATAACCTTGCTCATCTTTAGTTTCATTCTTTGAGTGGTGAACTGCGCTAATTGAAAGAACACCATCTTCAAAATCAACCTTTATATCCTCTTTTCTTACACCAGGCATATCAGCTTTAAGTTGATAGTGATCACCACAATCCTTTAGATCAACTTTTAAACCATCTTCAACTCTAGAAGGAGAACTAAAGAAATCAAAATCAGTTAATGGATGACTAAAAAGATCAAAAATAGTTGGTACTCTTGCATATCCATTATGATGACGATTATTTGCAACAACGCAATGATTAGTATTCTGTTGCTTTTGATTATTCATATTGTTCATATCTAACTCCTCTGCTGTACTTTCCGTTATTGGATTTTCAGCTATCTTTTTTTCTTTTACATCTATATAAATAAGGCCGATTTATAAGATTTAAAGAGAATTGAGTTTTGTTCTCATATACTTTTTTCTGTCTTTAAATTACAAAATAAATCACCATGTAACAAGAGAATAAGCTCGATTTTTGATGAACTGATACAAAAAACCGACTGCATAAATGCAATCGGTTCTTATTAAACAACTTTATATTTAATACTAGAATGTATATCTAGCACCAGCGGATAACTGTGTACCTGTTGCAAGAGGTTTGCCAGAGGTATTGTACTGAGATAAACGATTATCTATATCAGAACCTGCATCAAACTCTGCTTCTGTCCATAACTTGAAGTTTGGATTTAAAGTATATTTAATTAATAATGGAACTCTATTAAATTTAGCTTTCTTGTTACCTAAAGAAGTCTTATCAGTGCATTCCCAGTGATTATATCCAGAGTACAAGCCAATACCATTATCAAAGGTGTAACCTGCAACTAATTCAAAACCACGAGCTTCTGTCTGATGAATTGCAGACTGAACATGGTTAGTATCAAAATTTGTTTTCTGGTTATAGAAAAGTGATGCTAAATACAAACCATTATCAGCTAAGCCCCAAGCAATAGATCCTGCTAACTGTTTTGCATTGTCAAAACGCTTTGCACCAATTGCAGATGCATCATCCTGACCTTCAATATAGCTATATGCAGCTTTAATTGATAAAGGTCCAAACCATACATCATCAAAAGTATAACCAATAGCTACACCCTCGCCTGATTTAATATCGCGAGCTTTGCCAAATACCTTTGTATCATCAGTTGCTGTTTCAAAATTTAATGATGCAAAGAAACCGTTAGTATTTAAATCGTAACGGAACATTGAATTACGTCTATCACCATTTAAACCAATGTCATTTTGCATATCGACATCTTCAAAAATATCGGTCACAACAATAACTTTCTTGGTTACATCAAAGGTTTTACCAGCTGTAAGCTTACCAAAGCTACCAAAATCCGCACCAACATACTGTTCACGAGCTTTAATAGTATCGCCAATCTTATTCTTATTGCCATCAGCCATATCCCATTCAGAGAAGGCATATGCTGATAACCAATCATTTACTTTTGTTTGGCCTGAAATTGATAAACGAGCTGAGTTTACAAGACTTGAATCGTTAATGCCTGCCTGCTTGTAGTGACCGTTGTATACAACAGATTGAACACGTCCACCAATGTTCAATGATGTTCCATCCTTATCATACACAGTTGCAGCTTGAGCGGTGCATACCATGCTTGCAATGATACTTGCTGTAAGAAGTGACTTTTTCATAATATACGTCCTAATGCTGTTCTTAAATATTCTCTATATAGAACATTTATTTTTATGTATTTTAAATTTTACATAAAAGACCGTATATCACAATATTCATTTTTTCTAAATGAGCCTAGGATCCCAAAAATAGAAAACCTGCTATCCATCATGTGATAAATAGCAGGTTTATGCGATTTGTTTAGCTTTTTAGCTTAACAAATTAGAAGGTGTAACGTGCACCAACTGATAGGCTGTTCTTACGATTTGTATTCTCTGAAGAATTTGCATCGAACTCAGCTTCTGACCATAACTTGAAGTTGTTTGTTAAAGCGTAGTTTACGATTACAGGAATACGACGTGACATCTTCTTCTCTGAATTTGCAGCTACGTTGAACTGGTATTCATTCTTTGCAGACTTAACTTCGTAACCGATGAAAGCTGATAGACCGTTATCGAATGTGTAACCACCAACTAACTCATAACCGTTAGTTTTTGTTAAGTATGATGAGTTAGAACCTAGAGTACGTAGTTTCTCACGGTTCTGCTCATATAAAGCAGCTAAGTATAGACCTGAATCTAAAGAACCCCAAGAAATTGAAGCACCTTCAGTCTTGAAGTTGTCAAATCTCTTCATTGAAGCATGACCTAAGTTGTCACGGTCATTCTGACCTGCAACATAAGAGTAACCAGCCTTGAATGATAATGGGCCAAATACTACGTCATCTAAGGTGTAACCTAGAGAGTAAGCGAAACCGCCTTCTACATTTGCCTTTTCACCGTTAACACTAACGTCATCAGCTGCAGTTTCAAAAGAAGCCTTACCGAAGAAGCCATTGTTATCGAATGTGTAAGCGAAAGTACCCTGACGGCGTTCACCGTTAGTGTTACCTGACATTACTGAACCTAAATCTTCGTAGATATCAGTTGCAGCCTGAACAGCATAGAAAGCGTCGAACTGCTTACCAGCTGAAACAGTACCGAATGAACCGAAATCAGCACCAACGTACTGGTCACGAGTGTTCATTGAATCACCAGTTGCAGCCTTGTTACCGTCAGCCATGTTCCACTCTGTGAAAGCAAATACTGAAACGAAATCGTTAACCTTAGTCTTGCCACCTAAATTTAGACGAGCTGAGTTAACTAAACCTGTATCGTGGTCTGCAACCTTGTTGAAGTTGCTGCTGTAAACAACAGCCTGAACACGGCCACCAACAGCAAAAGATGTACCATCTTTATCATAAACAGTAACAGCTGATGCAGAAGATGCAGCTGTAACAATAGCTAAAGCTAATAATGACTTTTTCATAATATTATTTCCTAAATATGTTTTTTTAAACAACTATGTTGTCTACAGTTTTTGATTTTACTATTTTTGAAAAATAGTTCAATATTTTTTTGATATACATTACAAATTTACTAAACATTTTGTGAATTAATGCCTTATTATGAAACTTATCGATTTACTTTTGAACATTTCTGTATTTATCAACTATTTTTTATTTATTTAATAAAAAAGTCCTAGTCTATTATGTAAAAACATAAAAACACTAGGACTTTGATAATAAAGAATTTATCTTTTAAATATTATCCACAATGCTCTTTACAACATTAGGACCTCTATAAACTAAAGATGAATATAGTTGTACTAAACTTGCACCATTTGAAAGCTTTTCTCGTGCGCTAATTGCGTTTGAAACACCGCCCACACCAATAATAGGAAGTTTACCATCTAGGCACTTATTTACCTTTTGCAAGGTTAGGTTTGATAGAGAACGTAATGGCTCTCCTGACAAGCCACCCCATTCACTTGCATGCTCCAATCCATGGATTACTTCTCGATTTACAGTTGTATTCGTACAAGTCATACCATCGATTTGAAGCTCAATACATACCTTACATAGTGTCTCAATAGTCTCATCAGATAAATCAGGTGAAATCTTAACTACTAAAGGAACATACTTGTTAAATTGAGCTTGTAACTTTGATTGTTCTTCCTTTAAAGGTTTTAATAGCTTTACTAATGGCTCTTCAGCCTGAAGTTTTGTTAAATCAGGAGTATTTGGACAAGACACATTTACCGCAATGTAATCAGCGTACTGATATACTTTATTCATACAAATAAGGTAATCATCTACGGCATTCTCAATTGGAGTTGTTTCGTTTTTACCAATACTTACACCTAATATTCCATCAAAGGTACGTTTCTTAAGGTTTTCAACAAGGTAATCTACACCTTTATTGTTAAAGCCCATTCTATTGATAATACCTTGAGCACCAAGAATTCTAAACATTCTTGGTTTAGGATTTCCATCTTGAGCCTTAGGCGTTACAGTACCAACTTCTATATGACCGAAGCCAAGTGCACCAAAGAAATCGATAGCCTCACCATTCTTATCAAGCCCCGCAGCAAGACCTACAGGATTTTTAAATTTTAATCCCATGATTTCAACAGGTCTGTAACCAACTTCTTGCTTAAATAAAGTTGTATAAGGCTTTTTTGATAATAGCTTTGCGCCACCTAAGATCACTCCGTGCGCAGTCTCAGCATCAAGCATAAATAAAAATGGTCTTATAAATGTAGGATATAAGCTATATGGTATTAATTGCATGATACGTCCTTAATCAATTTTAACAATTTCTAGGAACTTGTTCTCACTAGTAGTAACAAGTTCGAATTTTCCAAAAATGCCATCTTGAGTAGTGAATCGTTTTAGATGATTTGCATCAATATCTACAACGAGACCTTCAAAAGTTCGCACTCTTATTCTCTTAATAGTTCCGTGATAAATTTCAAGCAGAGTGTCTCTATCAAGAGATAAAGAAAATCTGTAAATATTATTACCAGGCATTATTTAATCCTTTAATGCAGCCTCAACTTTTTCAAAAATTGAACGAGATAAATCAGGAAGTTCCATAAGTTTATTTAAGTTTTCCTTGATTAAAGCTTGTCTTGCATTGTCAAAACGTTTAAAGCTCAATAAAGGAGTTAAAATTCTAGCAGCAACACTAGGATTTACAGAATTCAACTTCTTAATCTGCTCACATAATAGATTATAGCCTTCACCAGATTTATCGTGTAATACAGCTGGATTTGATAAAGCTAATGCACCTATTAAAGCTCGTACTCTATTAGGATTCTTACCATCATAGCTTGGATGTGAGAATAATCTCTTAACATTTTCAATTGCGTCAACAGAAGGAACTGTTGCTTGAATTTTGAAGAAATTATCAAAAACAATTGCATCCTTTGACCATTCCTTTTCAAAACTCTTTAGAATTGAGTTCTTACAATCAAGACCTAAATGAACGGCATCTGTTAGAGCCTGAACTCTGTCAGTCATATTCACAGAACCATTGTAATGCTTTAGAACAAGTTCTGATGCTTCCTTAGCTTTTTCAGTAGCGCATAAAGCCACGCAAATCATATGTAAAGACTGATTGATAATGGCTCTTCTACCCATATTATCAACACTATAATTTGTGCCGTTTGCTTTAATTGAGTTGTAAACTTTTCTATATTCATCAAATAAAGCTACAGCTACCTTTGTTTCTAATGAATTACGGGCAATAACCAAGCTATCAATATCAATTGAATCAAAGGTTTCCATCATATTAGCAATAGACTGTATTTTTAGAGTCTCATTTAATAAAAGGAAATCAGTTTCAGCGGTTACAGAATCTAAAAGAGCTTTATATGAAGCAATTAGCTCATCGGGACTCTTTAGAACACTGTTAGATGCTGCAATTTTCATATTCTCGTGAATATATTTGTTTTGCATGCTATTTGCAGCATCAACTTTAATAAAGGCATCATCACAGAAGGATAACATATGCTGTAAATTCTCAAGACTGTATGGTGCATCGAGTTTTACAGGTGCAGAGAAATCTCTTAATAGAACAGGTAATGTATTCTTATCTAATGTGAACTTATACTCTTGCTCTGCTTGATTTAAAATGATAATTCCATTTGCATCAAGTTCAGCTGGATGTACATCATGACCATCATTATCTAAGAAACTGATTCTAATAGGCATATAGAAAGGTTCTTTTTCTTTCTGATCTTTTGTAGGTGCGGTGAATTGAGAAAGTTTTAGTACTAACTGACCGTTTGTTTCATCATAACACCAAGATGCGCTTACATTTGGTGTACCAGATTGTGAATACCATAATCTAAACTGAGATAAATCAATATTTGCACTTTCTTCAAAACAAACTAAAAAGTCCTCAATAGTTACAGCCTGACCATCATACTTTGTTAAATAATGCTTTAAAGCTTTCTTAAATTTAGATTCACCAATCAAGGTATGAATCATGCGGATAACTTCAGCACCTTTATCATAAATAGTAACAGTATAGAAGTTATTCATTTCCATAACTTCTTCAGGACGAACAGGATGAGCCATTGGAGAAGCGTCTTCAGCAAACTGAGCACCACGAATTACACTAATTGCATGCAATCTTGTTAAGGCACGATTTGCAACGTCTGAAGAAAATTCTTGATCTCTAAATACAGTTAAGCTTTCTTTTAAAGATAACTGGAACCAATCTCTTAGAGTTACTCTATCGCCAGTATAATTATGGAAATACTCATGACCAATTACACTTTGAACATTGTAAAAAGCAGTATCAGTAGCTGACATAGGATCAACCATAACATAAATTGAATTAAATACGTTTAGACCTTTATTTTCCATTGCACCAAAGTTAAAGAAATCAACAGCTACGACCTTGAAGTTATCAAGATCATATTCTAAATCCCAACGCTGTTCGTCCCACTTCATTGAATCCTTAATAGACTGCATTGCCCATAATCCACGATTATAAGCCCCACGATCTACATAAAGCTCAAGATCAACCTTACGACCTGACTTTGTAACATATGTATCAGATACGATATCAAAACTACCTGCAACAAGAGCAAATAAATAAGAAGGCTTTGGAAATGGATCTTCCCATACAGCAAAATCACGTCCTTTTTGATTTCCATGTTCAACTAAATTACCATTTGAAAGTAGAACACCGCAACCATAGGCAGGACCATAAATAGTAACTCTATATTTAGCTAAAACATCAGATCTATCAAGAAAATAGGTAATTCTTCTAAAGCCTTGAGGTTCACATTGAGTACAGAATGTGCCATTTGACTTATATAAGCCCATTAAAGATGTATTTGCAGATGGATTGATAACATTAACAATTTCTAAATCAAACTCATCAGGAACAGCAGGGATCTCTAAAGTATTTTCTGTTTCTATATATTTACATGCAATGCCATCTAATTTTACAGATTCAAGAGTTAACTCTTCACCATCTAAAAATAATGATTCTTTTTGGTTTTCTGTTAGTCTCTTGTAATGAACCAAGCTTGTAACGGTAGTTGCTGTATCATCTAATGTAAATGTTAAGTCTACTGTAGTTGCTGTAAAACTAGGTGCTTTATAATCTGATCTTTTTTGAGCTTTGTAAGCTTTGTGATTATCTGTCATTTTTAAACCTTATATTAAAAAGCCCAACTTTTGCTGGGCTTTTGAATTTAATTAGAAGTTGAATCAACTTGCGCTGCAAGGTTATTCAAACCAGCTTTGTCCTTTTTTATCATCTCTGAATAATCGGAAGCTATATCAACTGTTTCGAGTAAAATTGGATCATCAAATTCAAAGTTACTTGGTAAGTCTTTAACTGATTTAACAGGAGGCTTTCCCATTTCCTTTAATCTAATGTTTGTATTTTTCAGTACTGTAGCATCATCTTCATCTGCAATCTTCTTTCGTTTCTCATAATTTAAAGTAATGGTTTTACCATTCTTTAACTTAAAGTA
The DNA here is from genome assembly GCA_964516675.1 of uncultured Enterobacterales bacterium. Lineage (GTDB taxonomy): Bacteria > Pseudomonadota > Gammaproteobacteria > Enterobacterales > Succinivibrionaceae > Succinivibrio. Next base: position 8,845 of record CAZEXR010000046.1, read on the forward strand.
ACGATCTCTTTCAGATTGAATTACCTTAAATACAGGATCATCTTTTACTCTTTGCTTATACTTAGCTGTTAGAGCAGGAATAAAATCTTCTGAATTTGAATATGTTTCATAATCAGCTTTTGATATCTTATCCCACTTTAAAGCATTAGGTTCTGTCTTTTCACCTAACTCACTTACATCAATAAGTGTTGGAAGCACAATGTCAGGGGTTACACCTCTTAACTGAGTAGATCCACCGTTAATTCTATAGAATTTTGCAATTGTATAATGAATTGAACCTAAATCAGATCCAGCTAAATCATATAATCGAGTCAATGGTCTACTTTGCTGAACAGTGCCCTTACCATAGGAGGTATCACCTACAATTAAAGCTCTACCATAATCTTGCAAAGCTGCCGCCATAATTTCAGAACTTGAAGCTGATAAGCGGTTGATTAAGACAACTAAAGGACCAGTGTACTCAATTGATTCATCTGAATCTTCATAAGGAGCTTCATTTGAATTTACATCACGCACTAAAACAACAGGACCTGATTTGATAAATTGACCTGTAGTGTAGACTGCTTCTGGTAATAAACCACCACCGTTATCACGAAGATCAACAATGATTGAGTCAACATTCTTAGCTTTTAGTTTATCAATTTCTCGCTTCACATTTAAATGAAGATCTGTGTAGAAGCTAGAAATTGAAATAACACCAACTTTTTTACCGTTGTATGAATTGTAAACCTTAGACTTTGCCTCTTTATCTTGAAGTCTTATCTTGTCTCTTACAATATCAACAGTAAAGGTCTTAGTAGTTGCACCTTCGCCTCTTTCAATTTCAAGAGTAACTTTAGTGCCCTTTTTGCCTTTGATCTGTTTTACGACCTCTGTAAGTCTCCAGCCAATAATGTCAGTAAACTTACCATCTTTCTGTTTTACACCAACGATCTTATCTTTAGGTTTTAACTGCTTTGATTTTTCAGCAGGAGAGCCTGGAAGGATAGATTCAATTACAGTGTATTCATCTTCTTGTGAAAGAACTGCACCAATACCTTCTAATGAAAGATTAATGTCGTCATTGAAGTTTTCTGATTCAACAGGTCCAAAATAGTTGGTATGAGGATCAATTGCGGTAGCAAAAGCGTTTTCGAAAATTGAGAATACATCCTCAGATGAGATCTGAGAAATTCTTTGCATTGATGCAATATATCGATTCTTTATTCTCTTTATAGCCTGATCTTTGGTTTTACCATTCAATAATTGAACTTCAAACTCATTCTTAAGCTCACGGATCCAAAGATTCTTTAATTCATCTTCAGTCTTTGCAAATGGAGCTTTTGACCTATCAATATCAATAGATTCATCTACTGTTAAATCTAGAGAATCAAGATTATCAATTAAAAAACTATACTTCTCATAACGCTTTTTAATATTCTCATTATATAAAGAATATGGATAGTTAAAATCACACTTGTTCAAACCATTTAAAATGCCCTGAGTATGGGAATAAATGGAATCAACCTCAGCTTGAGTATATAAAGAATGAGTATAGTCAAGATAAGTCATTAATCTATCAATTACATTTTTTGCAAATGTTTCATCGACATTAACAATCTTATAATGTGCTTTAGTAAAGAAATTAAAGATTCGTGAACAGGCAGCCTCATGTCTTTGCTCTGGAACAAGTACAGGCATTTGGTCTGCTGTAGGAATTGTAAGCTTTGCTTCAGTGACAAAGCAACAGCCTGCTAATGCGCAGGCTAGTGCCATATTTATTAGTTTTTTCACTTTAAATTAGTGCCTACTTTGCTTTTTTAGGAAGCAATACTCTATCAAGTGGTAGGTTAACAGTTAAGCCTGATTTTAAGGTTACGTATACATTGTCCTTAACAGCATTCTGTGCTACAACGCCACGAACGAAATGCTTTTCTGAACTTAAAACTAAAACCTCAGCACCAGAAACTAAGCTTTCTAAAGTTGCTTTTTCGCCTTCAATCTTGAAAGGTTTCTTATTAGCAAACTTCTGATTTGGTTTCTTTACAAAGGTCTTCTTTGCGCCGTCTTTCTTAGCAACAGGCTTTGTAACCTTACGCTTAGAGTTAATTTCCTTGATACGCTCTTTTGCATAATTTGCGTGTTCAACACTTACTGTATCACCACACTCATTACCTTCGATATCAATACGAGGTACGCCTTCCTTTACAGAATATAAGTATTTTAGGCGAGATGTATATAAGCGCAATGCTGCACGAACTTTTGATACAGATAACTCTTCCATATCAGCAACTTTTGCTTTTAACTCTTCAAAAATACCAATCTTTAAAGGGCGAGCATCGCCATCTTTTACAAAAACTTTTGGGAAAGTCTTATATAAAAGCTCTAGTGTATCTTTGATATGCTCGAAATGTGTACCATCTTGAGCTTGGTTTTCGTTTTGCTTAGCAACAGTCTCTTTGTTTTCCACTGCCTGCTCTAGCTTGTTTTCCTGGGTTTCCACAAGAAACTCCTTTATAGAATATAAAATATGATGCAATACCCTATTTTAATTGAGTTTTAGCTCTTTGTGAATTATAAAATAAATATTCTTCTGATTATTGCTCATTTTTTTTGTCTAAACTCATATTTTGAGATCCTTTTTTCCTATTAACACATTCATCTCTTCTAGAGAAAAATACTAAAACTTGCTAAAATCATTCAATTAGAATTTTAAAGTTTATAGTTGATAGGAGATACATGCTATGTCAATGCCAGAACGCTACCACCCAGAATGCCCACCAGATGCACATAAAGTTATTCGACCAGCAGAAACTAAGGTTTATGCAACGTTATGTGTACATGTACCAGATTCTGAAGAAGCAAATGGTATGGACAATGTAACAGACATCTTATCTTTAATGAGCAAGAAACCTTTGATTTTATGTTCAGACAAAATGAAAGATTTAATTCTAAAAAGCGCTGAACAGGCTGAAATTGAACCTTCATTTATTCGTGTTCATGATGATAAAACCAAAGCATCAATTAGCTATGCTGATGGCGCTATTGGTCCTACCATGGACTTTTATAATTGGGCAGGTCAATCAGATAAGTTTAAAGACTTTAATTCTTTATTAGAGAAAAAGTGTCTAATCAGCCTTGATACACAATCAATGTTTACTTTACGCTCAATTTCAACAGTTTACCCTTGGGATAAGTTACTAGCTAATCAGTTTTTATCTCAATATATTGAAGCATCAAAAAGCTTATCTGAAGATGATGTTAAGCTTTTATCTGATGTTCGATATGGTAGATTTGATGCGTTAGCAGTTGAAGAAAAAAGTGCTACAGCATATAAATTCCTTCGTTTAGAACGTAAGCTATTCTTACAGTACCCTACAGAAGATGATTAAAAATTTATCTAAGACCGCCTCTATGGCGGTCTCTTTAATTAAGATCCCATCTATTACACCTAATGATTTAGGTTGTATTGATTTAGTTCGACAACGCCTATCATCCGTTAATTTCTCTTGCCTTACACTAAAAGACAGCGGTACCGATAATCTTCTTGCAACACACGGTCAAGGTTCACCTTTCTTTTTATTCTTAGGTCATACAGATGTTGTATCTCCTGGAAATGAAAGTGAATGGTCTATTCCGCCTTTTAGTGCCAAAATTGATGAAATAGATGGTGTAAGCTTTTTACACGGACGTGGTTCTCAGGATATGAAAGGCTCTGATGCTGCAATGACAGAAGCATTAGTAACTTTTGTGAAAAATAATCCTAACCACAAAGGTACTGTAGGTTTATTACTAACCTCAAACGAGGAAGGTGATGCTGTTGGTGGAACCCCTTTTGTAGTTGAGTACCTAAAAAAGCAAAATCTTATTCCTGACTATTGTCTTGTGGGAGAACCCTCATCAGGAGAAAGATTTGGTGACACCATAAAAAATGGCAGAAGAGGTTCTGTAACAGCTCATATCACTGTTAAAGGAATTCAAGGACATGTAGCTTATCCAAAACTATGTGATAACGCTGCTCATCACGCAGGACGACTAATAAACGCTCTATCTACTATGGTTTGGGATGAAGGCTCAGAGTTCTTTCCTCCTACATCTTTTCAAGTTACAAATATAAAATGCGGTACAGGAGCTGAAAATGTAGTTCCAGGTACTTGCTATATTATGTGTAACTGGAGATACAACGATGCTCTTAATAAAGATAAAATCGCGTCTTTAGTTGATGAGATTGTGAAAAAAGAAAAGATAGAATGCTCTATTAAATACGTTGTAAATGGTCTTCCTTTTATTACAAAAGGTGGTCTGCTATTAGATGCAGTGCAAAAAGCTATTAGTGACACAATAGGTGAAAAAGCTACTCTGTCTACAGCAGGTGGTACATCTGATGGTAGATTTATTGCTCCACTTGGAACAAAAGTTGTTGAGTTTGGACCTAGAGCAAATTTAATCCATAAAGTGAATGAAGCAGTTGAGCTTGATAGCCTTGATAAGTTGCATGATATTTATGTAAAAACACTCATAAATCTGAATATTTAAAAACATTGTTACGTTTTGCTACTCAAGTTAACT
>CAZEXR010000047.1:0-13307 GCA_964516675.1 uncultured Enterobacterales bacterium
ATTTGAGCACTATCATCCTCTTTGTGTACTGACATAGCTTCCTTGACAGCCGATGTCTGTACCGTGTAGTTGTCTTTGATAACTTGAGTGATTTTCTTTTTGGCAAAAGGAAGGGCCCTTGATAGAGCCCTTGATTTTGCTTTTTTAGTTACTTTTTCTAGATCTTTAAAAGGATTTTCAGAAATTGTAAGTTTAAGATCACTCATTGTTCTTCATCTGCTAAAACTATACGTATGACACCATATTCAATCGCCACCGAACGAACTACATACTTCACTCCATCAAGAGTTACGCTTTGCCCCTTAACAGGCGCACCGATAGCTTCTTCAGATACATACAGCTCAGTTAGATGCTCAAATACACCTCCATTAGCAAAGCTTCCTGAAGCTGTATCTAAACGATCATCATCTACAAGACACTTGATTGATTGACCTTCATACTTGTGTACGTCAGAAAACTCATCAAGATTAAAAAATGTCTTGTCTATGTCATTAGCTATTGCATCTTTAAAAGCAGACATTATTTTTTACCGATTGTTTTCTTTGATGTTGGGATTTTGTCGATAAGTTCTTCTACTGAAGGTTCATCACTTTCAGTGATTTGTTTATCAACAGTTTCAGCCTGTCCGGCTTTAACAAGTTTTTGGGCAAGTTCATCGTTCAATTCGATAATCTCGCTCTCAAACTTAACTCCATCATCAGTAAGAATGTTCTTTTTTAATCTGATGTTCATTTTTTTATGCCTAAATCTAATAGTCTTAGTGTCACTGTGTTTAACAGTGAGTTACAACACAGTGAGTTACGACTAAGACACAACCTTTACGGTCCAGAAGCCTAAAGGCTCATTAACAATCATCAGAGGTGCTGACTTAATCTGTACGATTCGGCCAGCATTCTCTCCGGTTGCCTGTAACCATGAATTTGGAACACGGTCACCTACAACCCACTGATGTTCATTCTGCTGAACGTTGATAATGTCAACAAGGCCGTATGCTCTGGTGGTATTAACACCACGACAGGCAATCAGAATTGAATCTTCAGGAATTAAAGGCACATCCTTACCGGTAGCATCGTCGTAGTACCACTCATCATATGTATAGATGTCCAGCTGTGGTAAACGCAGAGTACCAATAAAGCCCACACCGTCTGCTAAAGTTGAAGGATTGATCTGACCTAAGTCGATACGACGGGAGTTGAAAGCGGTTGTATCACTCTTTAAAGCGTTGATTAAAGCATCAACAGCCTTAGAGCCGGCGATTACCTCTACAGGAGTTAAGCCGGACAACTGAGTGATGTTGCGGACAATCTTACGAAGATCGGCAATTGGATCGGCTCCGCTTGCATTCCATGCCTTTGTTGCTGTTAAATCAACATAAGGCTTGGTAGTTAAACCGTCCCAGAAATCAAGCTGATCATCAACATCCTTACCCTTGATAATGATTTTACCGGTGGTTAAGGCCTGAGCACACATAACCTCTTCACGACGTGTGATTTCCTTGTCCAGCTCATAAAGATCTTTAGCTAAGATTTCGGCTGCACGCTGATTAGGGCTCTTAGAAGAGTAAATAGCTTCACCAGCTGAACGCTTTAATGCATCCTCTGCAGTAGATACTCTAAATGGAGCTACATAGGCAGGCTTATAGGTTTTAGTTGAATAACCATCTCTAAAATCCTGTGAGCCGGCTGAACGACGTGAAACAAAAGGAGCAATCTTACGCTTGCCACGTCCTACGATATCCACATCAACAGATTCAGTCTGGAATGATTCGGTATGACCGAAATATCTGTCTCTTAAAAAAGTTTTTGCACGAAACTCGCTTTCACTGACCATTGCCAGCATTGTGCGAGGCTCGAAAATATTGATTGAACCCATTATTTAACCTCTTAGCGTAAAAGAATGCCAACATTTCGTGCTGACAGGAATAAATCATCTACAGCGACTGAATTTGCTGCGGTTACTTCAGCCTTGTTAAAGTCACCATTTAAGTAAACTTCTACAGATGCATCTGATGTAGCAGCGTTAACATCATGAGCCACAACACCAAAGACAGCATCAGTATTCTTTGCAATTGCCTTTACTTTACCTTCAGCAAAGGTTACAAGTTCACCACGCTTTAATGCTGAACCTGTAGCGGTCACAATGATTGACTTAACTTCACCGCGGTTGGGGCCTGAAAACAGCTTGTCATAACCGGTAGTGCCTAATGTCTGATTTAAGTTATTAGCCATTACTTATTCTCCTTTTTTCCTGAAAGAGTAGCCATTTGAGCCTTTACAGAATCGATAAAAGCTTTCTTCTCAGCCTGTAGACCATCCTGTGGCAGAGCACCTTCTACAGGAGCCACACCAGTTAATGCATCAGCCAGCTCCTCGCCGTCACGCTGTAACTGAAAAGAAGCGGTAGCAAGCTGTGCTTTCTGATTCTTAAGAGAGTCAACTGCAATTTGCTCTGCGGTTCTTGGTTCATCAAACATCGCTTTAACAACAATGTCATGATTTGAGCCTACATCAATCTCAGTTAGTGCCTTAATGCGCTCACGTTCTTTAATAGAAGCTTCAGTCACAATCTGCGCATACAGCTCAGGCTGTTTTGCCTTGAAATCTGACGCTGTCATTTTGACTGAGCCTTCATTTTTTGCTGTTACATCAGTCTGAGCTTGTGACTCATTCTTGGCTACAGCAGACTTTGTACTGTCTTTCATCAATTTCTCCTTAGGAAAATTTAAAGACAAGTTTTTCAAATCCCACTCATAGCCACCAATGGCCAGAATGTGATCACCCTTGAGACAGGCTGTTACAGGAGCTGTCTCGTTTACCTCATCAGCAAAACCAAGCTCTACAGCATCTTCAGCTGTAAGCCAAGTCTCTGCGTCCATGAGTTTTTTAATCTCTTTATCATCTAAACCTGTTTTATCTGCATAGATGTTGCGGATTGACTGAGCACACTTATCAAGAACGTCTGCTTCATGTTTCATGTCATCAGCCGTCCCCATGACTGCAGATGCAGGATTGTGAATCATGAGCATTGAACCTTTATCAATCACACATTTGGCATTCTTAAGAGAAGTAATAAGAGTTGCAGCACTTGCAGCAAGTCCTGTCACATGAATAGTTACTTGGCCTTTATGCTGTGACAGCAGTCCGTTAATTGCTAAAGCTGAAAAAACCTGACCGCCTGGGGAGTTAATCATTACCTCAAGATCATCATCAGTATTTATTTGTGCTAATTGAGCTTTAACTACCTTTTCATCAAAGCATTTATCTTCATCTGACCATCCTTCACAGATAGGGCCATAAAAAGAAAGACAGGTTTTACCGCCTGCCTTCATTTCAATTTTCATAATTTCTGCTTCCTAGGTTTGTCATCAGAATCGTCTTCAGTGTCATTATCATGTTTTGGTTCTTCGTCAGAATTTGGTAACGGAGTGACTGAAGGCACAGGCTTAATGCCACTATCCTGCATCAGCTGTTCTTCACGCTTTCGCTGTGTCATGATGACATCAAAAGACATACCTGTAAGCTCAGCCGCTTCTCTGTCTCTAGTGCTAAAGCCTTCATCAACTCTTAACTTAGCAGCCGATGCTTCCTTGACAGGATCTAACTGCCCCTGAGTGTCACCGGCCCAGTCTGCGCCACACCACGCTTTTTTTATGGCAGGATCAGAGAAAAAGCCAGGAGCAATTACTCTGCCTTTTGCCACAGCTTCAGACAGCCATTCTTCATACACAGGCTGACATAAACGGTTAACAACCCACTGTCTGCGCATTCTGAACATTTTCCATGCTTCGAGAATGGCACCACGCGATGCCGAATAGGATGAAGTAAAGCTCTTAAGTAAGAGCTCGTATGGGAGTTCTAAAGACGCACCAATCTGTCTGCAAATAGCATTTACAAAAGGTTCAAAGGCTGTATTAGGACGTCCCGGATTAGATGTCTCTATGTGTTCACCTTCAGCAAGATTGACGATACCGCCATTACTTAGTGACACATCATCAGGATCTGCAGTCATTTCACTGACAGCAAGACTTGAGCCATCCGGCGCAGTTGATACAATAGGATCAACACCGCTTTCTGGATTGTCATGCGTAATAAATACAGTGAAGTATCCGCTCACAACCGCTGCAACAAGCTCTGCATCGGTATATCTGCCTAACTGCTTAAAAGCTTCAATGGCTGGTGCTAACAGTGGCACACCTCTACGTTGTCCAGGTCGTTCAATATCACACATCAGGTGCAGCATATTACGACGTCCCGAGCCACTATAAGCAGGTATACGTTTCCAATCGTTTATGGCGTCATTAAGAGGTCTGTGCATTGAATATGGATGATACTTAGCTACATAATAGGCTACAGGCTCTCCATAGTGACCAATTTCAACACCTTCAAGAATTGAAGTATCTGTTTTAAATTTTGCTACAGGGTCACATACTCTGTCAGCTTCAATCAAAGATAAACGTAAATCATAAGGAACACCTGTGCGCTTAATGTAAGGCAATGCAACGAAGCAGTCACCAGACATCAAAGCAGATATAAAAGCCAGAGCCTGAAACTCGTAGAAGTTACACATACGTGCTGCATCGCATTCAGGACTTTCAGCCCATAAGAGCCATTCGCGCTCTGTATTTTTCTGCCATGCAACTGCCTGCTCTTCTGTAAGCCCCAGCTTTTTGTAATCGATATGAGAACTTAACATCAAGCCAGAGCCGATTACGTTGGTTCTTATAGCTTTAATTGCAGATGTCGCAAGAGGCACGCCCATATAGAGATCGCGGGAGCGTGCTCTTAATGTCTGTATGTTCTCTACGATGTCCTCATCTGCAGATGCGCTATGCGCCATCCATCCAATTAAGGATTTACGTGCATAGCTGGCACCGTAGTGACTATAGCCTGTGTTCAATACTTTGCGTTGTGTCAGCCCTGAAAGCTGTCTTAGCTGTTTTGTTTTAACTTGATTTTCTGTCATCTTAAAACTACAACCTTAAAAATCCTGAGGGATAGCACGTTGAACATAAATACTTTTATGTCCACTTTCACATTTTGTTACAATCGAGCTCCAATACTCTATCTGGCTTTGAATATCATTAAGATTTGCTCTTGTAAGAGAACGTGAACCGATTGTATAGCTCTGTCCGGTTGCGATAGCATCCATAGCATCAAGCCACATCTGAAGTTTTTGTTTAGCGACCTCATAAGGTATGCCACGATAACTTTTTAATGTTTTTGTTACAGTCATCAGATGACTCCTTTAGAAAACTTTCTGCGCCTTACTGCAGGTCTTGCCTGAGAAACTATATGCCCTTCACCGGTATTAAATACCAGCCGTTCATAAAGTGGTTTCATGAACTCAATTGCAGCCGTCGCATAAACGCAACAATCTAACGCTTCGTTACGCTCTCGAATTTTCTTCCACCCCTCTGTGATTTTGCTCTTTTCGTACTTTCTGAAGAAAACTTCTGCGGTTAACTGTTTGAAGTATTCTTCAGTAAAGCCGTTATCACGACCTCGAGGAAAGTGAACAAAGCCGGGGCCAATATCCTGAATGGCAAGGCGGTGCATTACAAGACGTTTGCCGGCATCAACGCCTAAAACAAAGAGATGAGCTTTATAGCGATTGTTGTTGGTAGGTCTGTCAACAATGGCACGGCCTAAAGTTGCCGAACCTTTAATAGAGAACACTCTTGAGCGTTCACGTGGCTTAGTGTACTGATACACCCTATCAGTCAGAGTACCGTCACCAGAGTCAATAAACGTACAGGAGATGTTAAGCTCTCTATTATCTTCAAGTTCAAACTTTTCAAGCAGAGCTACATCAAGAGCTGACCATACTTCTGACAACTTTGGATCGCCAGGTATTATGATGTGCTTGATTCCGTAACATTCGTAATCTTTAGCCCATCCAAAGACAGTAGCCTCAAGACGATCATGCTGAACATCAACGCCACAGGTAAGCATCAAGATCTCTTTAGGAAGACCTGCAACAGGATAGAACTCTCTACGTTCTGACAGTTTTTCCCATAAGTTCAAATCTGCTTCATCTTCATGCCATGGTTCACCAAGCTTTAAGTTGATGAACTCCTGAAGGCCTTTTTTATCCTTCTTATGATTTGCATCAACCCATTCTTCAACAAGATCACGCAATTCAACCCATGGAGAACACAAAGACGTTAAGTGATAGCCAATGGTTCTGGCTTCAGGGTTCTTAGGAATCCATACACCAGATTCAAGCAGATAAGGATCAGGCTTTCCGTTGCCTCTTACTTTCTGATTGCAGTGAGGACACTCCATCCTGATAGAATTTTCGTCAAGATATCCTTGCTCATCATTCGACCAGTGAACATTGCCCCACACCATTTCAAACTGCTTACCACAATGAGGGCAGGTTACAAAGAAACCACGCTGATCCGACTTCATGAACTCTTCATAGATTGTCGGACCGCCTTCACGCTGTTCTGTAGTTGGTGTTGAGACAAATACAATCTTTCGGTTAGTGAAATTCTGTGTTCTCTGAACTGCAAGCTTTAGAGGATCACCTTCCTGAGTTGAGCCGTATCTGTCAATTTCATCACAAAGTAGTACACGTATAGGACGAGATGCCAACCCAGAAGGTGAATTGGAACCTACCATTGCAAGATAACCACCGGTAAAATGCTTCATACGGATAGTTGAACTTGATTTTCTTGAGCGTCCCTTTTCATCAGAAACTGTAACGCTCATTTTTTCTTTCAGAACTGGTGAAGCCTGAATGGTAGGATCAATACGTTCTTTGGAGAAGGCTTCAGCATTTTCTACAGTAGGTTGAATCATCATGATTGATGAAGGTTCCTGATCCATGTAGTAACCCATCACATTCATGAGCAGTTCTGATTTGGCAACCTGAGAAGCTGCCATAATCACAACCTTTTCAACACTGTGAGATGTTGCCATATCCAGAGGTTCTTTCATGTAAGGAACTCTGCTAGTTCTCCATTTACCTGGTTCAGGTGATGTTCCAGGTGCTACAAAACGGTATTGATCTGACCACTCAGAACCAGTAAGCCTAGGTCTAGGCTTTAATGTTTTATTTAGAGCGGTAAAAAATAGATTCATAGGCTTAAAATAGAGAAAAGCACAGACAATCTGCGATAATCATCTGTGCTTAGACGTTTTATATACAAGGATATTTTATGAATCAGAACAATCTAACCTTAAGCATTGATCCTCCCCGGCAGCAAGCTATTGAAAGCATGTATAAGTTATATAATCCGATCATGCTGGCTCTCGCTAAAACAGTTTTTTCAGTCAATAAGATATTTTATTCTCAGGAGTTTGAAACTATTCTCAGAACAACATTCTTAGCTATGGAACCATCAATAAAATGGGCTATGGCTGTAAAAGAACTTGTTTCTCCTTCCCTGGCTAAAGCAGCAGTTCAGTTTGCTCAACATGCTAAATACTTATCTTCAATCATCAATACGTTAGATACAAATTCTCAGAATGAACTCTGTTCTGAAATAAAACGATTAAAGAAAGAAGATTTTCAATGTATTGTTAAAGGTTATGAAAAAGTTGAAGCTCTTGACGACAAATCCAAAACAGACTTTGATAATGCAACGCAAAAGTTATCAATACAGGAATCAACTCAAACCCTGATTGGTTTTGCAGATTTAGATCCTATTGCTATCAAAGCAGAACTTAATAATATATCCAATCAATTAAGTGACGTTGCAAAGAATACAAAGCCTAAACCTCTGTACCGGGTAATTATTAAAGATCTTCTAATAGGTCTTGCAATTAACGGTCTTATTTATGGAATTTCTGAGATTTATCAATACGGTCAAACAGTTTACCAACAGAGCGTACAACAAGAAATTCATAAACAAGACGAGACACAGCAACAGCAAGAATTCCAAGACAGAAGAATGATAATGCCACAAATAGCACTATCAAAAAGGAATCTACCTGCACAGTATAAATGTTAGTTGTTTCTCCAGAATAAGCTAAGGAAATTAGGTCCGGAAGACCATTTTTATATAAAGAGTAAATCACAACACTTACGACAGCACAAAAGACTGGATAAATAGCCAGTTTGATCACTGTATAACATATTGTTAGAAGTTTCATTTTCTTTATTCTCTAATCTTTATTGCAACGCGTTATATTTCTTACTTAACTCATTCCGCTCAACTGCAATCTCATCACACTTAGCTGAGAGCTTAAGTGCATACTCTGCAAGAGTTCTTCTGTCGTGTCTAAGCTGTCCACATTCACAGGTTGTTTTAGTTTCTCTGGCAGTGGTGGTATCTTTGGACAATGTTGTTCTATTGGAACTGCCACTGTCTGTGTGCAAGCTGTTAGCATGCAACTTAGACATAGCAGCATTATACTTGTCTTTAATCTTGTTAATCTCATCAGTAGCCTCTTTGTCTGCCTGTTTCTGCTTAGCTTGCCATTCATGTTCTGTATTAAGCTGCTTAACTAAAGCATCCTGTTCTGTCTTTATTGCCTCTGCCTGAAGATTGATGATCTCAGCTCTGTAATGCTTGGCTGTGATGGTGACTCCAAAGCAAGAGCCAATAACCGCTGACATGGTAGCTACAATTAAAAATAATTTAAGATCCATAAACAATGTAAGCAATTAAACCTATTAACATTGCAAGCAGTACAAGATAGCTTGCAACCTGAGCATAAAACTCTTTCTTTGAATATTTCTTATAGTCAATTGAGAGCTTAATTAAGCCTATGACAAAGAAAGCAAAGAACATCAGATAGATGATTAAAAATAATGCGTAATCTGCTGCTTTTGTCGGAGCTATTCCATACTTATAGCAAGAGCTTTTGTCTTGATTCCATTTAAGTGAATATGGAGGGTTGCTTATACAAACCTCAAAGAGCTTAGGCTCTACATTCTCTACTTCAGTAAGTACTGAGAATTGAGAACCTTTAGTTAGCTTGTATACATGTTTATATTCCTGAGTAAGAGCATCACCACAAAGCACTTCACCTTCAATATTTCTAACCATTAGGTTAAACAGCAAGAAAGGAATTGTGCGCTCAGAAAACTCTTCACAGTGAAAATAAGCAGATGGGTTAATTTTCCATAATTGAATTGTTAACGCTCCAGTTCCTGAGCATATATCAGCAGCACACTCAAAATTTGAAGGTAATAGCTTTGCAGAAAGCTCTGCAATCCCTTCAGGTGTAAAGTCTTGCTTTAAACTATCTCGAGATGCATCGTTTAGCTGAAAGTCAGCCATTAACTCATCTTTAGAAAGATCATGCTCTTTTACATACGACTCAAAACACTCTGTAGGATCTTGTAAAAGAAAATTTAAAAGCTTTTCTGGCACTTGATATGACTCTTTTACATTAAAGTATTCACAAAAGTTCATATTAAGCACCAGTAATAAAAAAGGGCACTCTTGCGAGTACCCTTATTTTGAGCAAATAAAGTGTTAATTATGTGTAACTAATTTAGCTATATAACCCGATCTAGTTTCTCCAATAGATTGAGCTAACCTATCTAAACGTCTTAACACTTTTGATGATAAAGTAATATTTATTCTTTCTACTTTGTCTGTTAATTTTGATAAATCTAAATCAACAACACCTAAAACAAAATCATCTAAATTAGGATATTTTGTTTTTAAAGTTTCAATATCGCTAGGTTGAGGAATATCTATATTATTCTCATTTGCAACCTTTGCCCATTCTTCTCCAGCTTCTGCAATATCAACCAATAGCTTATCTAAAGTTTCTGATTGAGCAGTACAGCCTTCAAAATCCAAAAGCATAGCACCATAATCTTCATTATTTGCATCTTTTGGCTCTATAGCAATGTAGTACTTCATATGTAAACTCCTAATCACTAGAGAAGAGATATATTTCAATCTCTTCTTTTGTGTTATTTAAGGTTTGCAGTTTTCAAAATGCTATGTAATAAACCTTTTTTCATATCCTTTCTAGGATGTGTAATGGTTATTATTTTTGCATAATTAGGATGCTTAAAAGTGAAATGGTCACCTTTTGAAGAAACAAGCACCCAGCCGTTTGCCTTTTATAACTGAACAAACAGCTTCTGAAGTTCTTCAAGTGCCTTATTGATTTCTATATCAATAATCTCTTCAATGTCTCTGGCGGTACGACCTTCACAGACTGTTGCAACTCTGGATGGGATTGTAATCAGTTTACTGCGAATCAGAGTGCCAATTTCTTCTGCATCATGGTTGATGCGCTCAATTGGAATCAGGCACTTCTCCATCTCTTCAACTTTCATCTTCTGTTCTTGAACTTGAAGCGCAGTTAGATATGCTTTAGCTGAATTTAGAACTTGTCCAGGATTTGAATCAATATCATTAAGCCATGAGGAGAGAAGTTTTTTGAAATCCTGAGAATTTTTGCTGTTTAAGTCCGCACCTATCTTTTTGGAGATTTTTTCTATTTTGTCAGAAGCCTGCTCCTGTTTTTTTCTGTACGTCATGTAAGCTTTACGTCCCTGAGAAAGACTAATCTGCTGATTACTATCAGTAGTCAGAATGTCTTTTGAAATAAGGTTTCTCACGGTTTTTTCATCAACACCAATGTCACGTGCAAACGCTCTGCGTGAAACTCCATCAGAAAAATAATCGGACATATCTGCTACCTCTCAAAAAGACTATCCTTCTGCTGATTATTATAGCAAAGTCCGCATTATAAAAAGTGGTGTAGCTAGTCGATTTCCGGGCGTCTTGCCACCCGCACCTTATTTTATGCTGTCACAGTACCTTGTGAAACATCTTGTTTTGCTTCTTTGTTTGTTTTACCTGGCTTATTAAATTTAAATGATTGTAATCCATCAATATGCTCAAATAAATCATCTGCGACAGGATGCCAGAGAGGATCAAGAACAAAATCAATGCCTTCTCTTCTTGCTAATTTTGCAGCAGGAACAAAATCACTATCACCAGCAATAAGGATAATCTGATCAACTTGTTTTTTTTAGAGCCAAGGAAGTAATGTCAATGCCAATACGCATATCAACACCCTTCTGTTTTGCATTTAGTCTTAAATCGTCTTCAGTTAACTCAGAAAAATTTTTATCTCCTCTAAAGAGTTTCTTTAAAACATCCTCTTTCAAAACATACTGAGGAGCTTCAGATAACCTTCCCATACGTAAAGCAAACTTTCTTCTATGCTTTAATTCATCATAAAAAGCTTCTGTCCACTTAAATACGTCTGACTTTCTGAAATTAACAGTCTTTCCTGTAATAGGATTAAAAATATTATCTGTAAGCCATGGACAATCATAATAAAAAATTCTGTACAGATATTAATTAGCTACATGTTTATGACAATAAGATTCAAGCTCTTTAGCTCTTTCTTTTGCAGACTTTTCTCCCCATAAAGATTTTGCTATTTTTCTGTAAAATCCACCATCTTCAGTAGCTGTTTTACGAGAGTGGCACTCATGACAAAGGGGTTGCAAATTGTTACTATCCCAAAAGAGTTTACCGTTACCCTTGTGTGGAATAATATGATCAACTTCAGTTGCTGGTGTTGTCTTGCCTTGTCTTTCACACTCAGCACAAAGAGGATGAGATATTAAGAAAGCCTTTGAAGCCCTTAACCAAGCATTACTATAACCACGCTCGGTTCGTGTGCCACGTCTTAAATCACATTCTTTTTGTTTTTGCTTAAGATGTTCTGCGCAGTATGATTTACCCAATAGAGCATATCTTTTACATCCTGGAGCACAGCAAGGTCTAGCAAAAGCCGAAGGCATTATTGGACACCTTTATAAATATCAATCAATTCGTTATAGTGAGTTGCAGTGATATCACAATCACGAGCAACTTCTAATTGTCGTTGATAAAGTCTTTGAAGTCTTGCTCTGTAATTTGTAGGGCATTCACATTGACTGCTTTGAACTGTTGAGGTAGCTTTGGCACTATCGGACATATCTGTGTTGCTGTTGGGATTGTCTGACTTGAGCAAGCTGTCAGTAGAACTAAACACATCAGTATTGCTAAGTACAAAATAACTTTTTTGAATATCATCTGTTTGACTGAATATTCTTGATTGGGCATTGTTAATGATTTCATAATTATTCTTTTCTATTGTAGCTTTATTCTCTAAAGCTTTTGATTGTTCTGCAAACGATGTAGATTTAATCTTTTCAATCTCTAATTTATATTTATTAGCAGAACAGCTATAACCTAAAAAGAATGTCGCAGTTAAGATAGCAACACAACCTACAGCGTAAATAACAGCTGTATCAATTTTCTCAATCATACAATGTCCTGAGTGTTGATTTTTTCCTATCCCTAAGCGAATAGGCCAGTATGCCCGAAAACCAACAAAAGCTCACGTTAAGATAAGAAAAGAGCTCTTTCAGCTTCACGTCTGCGAGTTAAACCTTTTAGAACATGACCGTCAGCTTTATTCCAACGCAGTAACTCATTGGAAGCACCTTGATAATCATGGTTTCTTAGCTTCTTCCATAAGGTTGAACGAATAAGTGCTGTCATACCAACATTAAAAGCAAAACAAACAAGCGCATCAAATTGACCTTGAGTAACTACTATCTCATCAGCATTAAGAGCATTTTCAACATTTTTCTCAAAGTAAATTACATCTTGCTTGAGCAGGGTGAGTGCATAAGTTGGTGAACACACATCCCCCTTTTTTACGTCTTTTGTATGACCGTAACCAATAGTTAATGTTCCTGAAGGACAAACATATGCTGTTGTTACACATGGGCCTTCAAAAGTCTCTAATAAATTCATTGCGTGTGAGCTAATTTTCATCATTCTTATTCCTTTGGAGGTAAGTTGGTTTTAGATGCAACCCAACTTTTGATAATTGTTGATATAAAGTCCGTACCAACGAACCCAACAAATGTACCAATTGGCACTCCATAGATATAAGACAAACTCCAATACTCAACGCAGAAAAGCGTAATCGCACTAGATAACATCGAACACATACAAGCATCAGTCAATCTCATTGCTAATCTTTTCTTTGTAAATCCACCCGAACGCAATAGTGCCATAACGAAAGCCATGCCACCGCCAGCGCAGGTGTAATACAATTCTGGATTAGTTTTGAATGAGGACATAACGTTATACTTATTTAGGATAAAAAAAGCCCGCTGATGAAAGCGAGCTTTATTTGATGTTTTTTTATTAGGTAAATAAGCGATGAAAAAAAATTTAGGAACTATAAAAACAATTTCTCACTGTATTGAAATTAAGTATATTTCATAAAAACGATCTATTAACGATCTTTTTAGATAAAATCACAAAAATAACTAGGAATTACCAAAATACAGATACTGATTGCAAATAAAAATAT
>CAZEXR010000048.1:0-13292 GCA_964516675.1 uncultured Enterobacterales bacterium
AAAAAGGCTTGCAGCTAGATTTTTTTAGAGCTTAAGGTCCTGTATATGAAAAAATGTAGTTATTTAGTAAAATTAATCAATTAGATACATATATATTTGTTTTAAATCTTGTTTAAAAAACAAAGACAATTGTAAATTTTCACAAGATTATCGCACTACAAAGAATTATGAGTTTTAACCTAAAGATTTGCTTACTAATCTAAGCTATTTGCTTCATGTCGATTGTTAAAAAAAAATCAAATTAAAATCTCCATTTAATTCAATAGAATTGTGCCTATAAGTGCGCCTGTATAGAGCATTTATGATAAAATGATGCAAATTTTTTAAATGGGAAATAATCATGACTGTTAAAACCAGATTTGCACCATCTCCAACCGGATTTTTACACGTAGGTGGCGCTAGAACTGCATTATTCTCTTGGCTTTATGCTCAGCATTGCAAAGGTCAATTCGTATTACGTATTGAGGACACTGATAGAGAACGTTCTACTCAGGAAGCTATCGATGCCATTATTGAGTCAATGAAATGGATCGACTTAAAGTGGGATGAAGGTCCTTACTACCAGACTAAGAGATTTGATAGATACCGTGAAGTTATCGCTAAGCTTTTAGCTGAAGGTAAAGCTTACAAGTGCTACTGCTCAAAAGAAAGACTAGAGCAGATGCGTGAAGAGCAGATGAAGAACGGTGTTAAGCCTCGTTATGATGGTCACTGCCGTTGTGATCACTCAGAGCATGCTGCAGACGAACCATTTGTTATCAGATTCCGTAACCCAGATGAGGGTGTAGTAGCTTTTGATGATATGGTTAAAGGTCACATCGAAGTTAAGAATTCTGAATTAGATGATCTAATCATTCAGCGTTCTGATGGCACTCCAACTTACAACTTCTGCGTAGTAGTAGATGATTGGGATATGGGTATTACCCACGTTATCCGTGGTGATGACCATGTTAATAACACCCCTCGTCAGATTAACTTATACAAGGCATTAGGTGCTCCTATTCCTGTATTCTGCCACTTATCTATGATTTTAGGTGATGATGGCGCTAAGTTATCAAAGCGTCATGGCGCTGTTTCTGTAATGCAGTACCGTGAAGATGGTTACCTACCTGAGGCTCTAGTAAATTATCTAGTTCGTTTAGGTTGGTCTCATGGCGATCAGGAAATCTTTACACGTCAGGAAATGATTGATTTATTCACTCTTGACGCTATTACTAAATCAGCATCTGGTTTTAACACTAAGAAGCTAGAATGGTTAAATGCTCAGTACATGAAGACTTTACCTGCTCAAAAGGTGGCTGAAGAATTAGTATGGCACTTAAACAAGATTGGTATTACTGATTTATCACAAGGCCCAAGCCCTGAGTTAATCGTTAAGAACTATTGTGAAAGAACTCATACTCTAAAAGAGATGGCTCAAAAAGCTGCTTGCTACTATCAGGACTTTACAGAGTATGATCCTGCAGGTGCTAAGAAGTGGATTAAAGAAGGTTCTGTTGATGTTCTAAAAGATTGTTTAGCATCATTAACAGCTTTAACTTCATGGGATCCAGAGTCAATCGATAAAGCTTTAGAAGAGATTGCTGCTAAGCGTGAAATCGGTATGGGTAAAGTAGGTCAGCCTATGCGTATTGCTGTAACAGGTAGTGCAATGTCACCTGGTATTGGTGATACCTGCCTTCTTGTTGGTAGAGATCGTACTTTATCAAGAATCCAAAAAGCAATTGAGCACTTTGGTGCTTAACACTTAGAATAAGGCAGGGCAAACCTGCCTTAATAGTCATAGGTTCATATGAAATATTTAGTAATTTTAGCTGCACTTGTTTTAAGCTCATGCTCAAGCTTTGAGTTTAAGACTAATTTAGATCCAAGCAATTTTAAAGAGTATTACAAGCCTTCAGGTGTAACTGAAGTTTCAGAAGAGGATTTAGAAAACACTCCAAATCGTTCTTTAGGTGTTGTAAGTGGTTTATCTTGCCAGCTAAAAGACTCTGATGCGGTTGCAACTGAAGTTAAAGCAAGAACAGAGGCTAGAATTAAAGCCGTTGATCTTGGTGCTAACGCAATTAAGTTTGGCAAGTGCGTACATCTAAGCAATACTCCAGCATGTAAAGTATCTGTTACTTGCTATGCTGATGCATTAGTAATTGATGACAAGTAATTTATCAATTTCAATAAAGCCAATTGGTTTTATAAGAACTCCTTATCAAGAGAAGTTTGCTGTTCCAAGACAGCCAGGGCTTGCACCTGATGCTTTGAGTGTTATAGAGTTCTACCCTCCATATAATGATGAATTAGCCTTTGAAGGAATCGAAGGCTTTTCTCATATACACGTGATTTTTTTATTCGATAAAATCGATTATCAAAAATTTAAACCAAAGGTAAGACCACCAAGACTTGGCGGTAATACTTCTGTGGGCGTGTTTGCTACCCGTTCTCCATTTAGACCTAATACCTTAGGTTTGTCTATTGTAAAAATACATAGAGTAATTAGAGAAAAGGGTAAGGTAAGTCTTGAGGTCAGTGGTGCTGATTTAGTAAATAACACCCCAATTATTGATATCAAGCCTTATATACCATTTGTAGATAGCGTACCAAATGCTATAGGTGGTTTTGCAACAGAAAAACCTCCAGTTTTAGATCTTGTATTCTTAAATGATACTAAGACAAAATTACAAACTTTAGGTGAACAGAATTTTAATGCTATCTGTCAGACCTTGTCTCAAGATCCACGTCCTGCTTATAAAGATGCAACAGATAGTAAAGAATACAATGCCAAACTTTATGACAAAGATATTTGGTTTAAAGTAAATGACAATAAAATAAGTATTTTCAGAGTTGAAAATACAAAAGAGGCTTAATAATGACAACTAGATATAAGCATGTGTTATTTGATTTAGATGGCACTATCTACAATACAGAGTTTGCCTATACCAGTGCATTATTTGATGTAGTTAAATCTGAAGATCCAAATACCAAGGAAACCTTTGAGTCTTTAACAAGATTTATGGGATCAGCTGCTGATGATACCCGTAAAGAACTAGGTATCGGTATAGAAGATACAGATAGATTATCTGATTTATGGATTGAAAGAGTAGTTAACTACAAAGATACAATCAAGCCTTTTGATGGGGTAATGAGCGTAATTAAATACCTAAAAGAAAAAGACGTTAAATTAGGTATTGTAACTTCACGTGATAGATCATTTGCTAATAAACTAGGAGAGCTAGCCTCTCCAATGCCTACAGAACTTAAGCCTTATTTTGATTATTCTATAAGTGCTTCAGATGTAAAAAATCCAAAGCCTGCTCCTGATTCGATTTTAAAGTACATGGAGATTACAGGTGCAACTCGTGATGAAATCCTATTTATTGGTGACACCATGTCTGATGTCATGTGTGCTAAAGATAGTGGAGTAGCATTTGGCCTTGCAGTTTGGGGCTGTAGACTTAAGCAATCAATATTATGTGCTCATCAATTCTTAAATCCATGGGACATTATAAGTGCAGTTTTCCATGCTGATAATTTAAATTATCAGTGGTATAAGTGGGCAAAAGAAATTCAAGCTATAGGCCAGATTGGTCTTACTTATTGCACTAACATCTTTGATATTGAACGTTTTGAAAGATTACGTCAAATGTCTTGTGAGATGTTATCAACCATGACAGATGAGCCTTTGCAAAAGGTTCGTGATGTAATCTGTATGGATAAAGGCTACATCACTCCAAAGATTGATACAAGAGCTGCTATCTTTAATAAGCAAGGGCAAATCCTATTAGTTAAAGAGGCTAAGAACAATCTTTGGTCACTACCTGGCGGTTGGTGTGATGAAGATTTATCTATTTTTGAAAATACAAAAAAAGAAGCAAGAGAAGAAGCTGGAATGCTTGTTACTCCTGTAAAACTAGCAGCCTTTTTAGATAAAGACAAATGGAACAAGTCCTCTCAACCTTTCCATATCTTAGCTGCTTTTACCATCTGTTATGAAGGTGAAGGTGAGTTTGTTAAGAATAGTGAAACCCTTGAAAGACGTTTTTATAATCTTGAGGATATAGATGAGTCTTGGTTACGTCTTGGAACTACCACTTTACCTCAAATTAAATTATGCTTCGATGCTTATCATTCAGAGCATTGGAGTCCTGTAATAGATTAACAATAGTAGGAAAAATCATGCAATTCTTTATCGATTTACATACACACACACTTGCAAGTTATCATGCCTACAGTACTGTAGGTGAATGTATTCATTATGCTAAAGATAACGGCATTAAGATGTTTGCAACCACTGATCATGGTCCTTCTTTGCCTGATGCTCCTCACTCATGGCATTTTAATAATTTAAGAGTAATTCCTCGTGTATGCGAAGGTGTTGCTGTATTACGTGGTATTGAAGCTAATATCGATGAAAAAGGCGGTATTGATGCTACCCCTCATCAGCTTGAGAATGTTTTAGATATAGTACTAGCTGGTTTGCATCCTTGCAATCCACCATCAAATAAAGATGCTCATACAAAGATGTATCTAAATGCAATTAAATCAGGTTGTGTAGATATTATTACTCATCCAGGTTGTGCCGCTTACCCATTTGATTATGAGCAGGTTTTAGTTGAAGCTAAAAAACAAGGCGTAGCTATTGAAATTAACTCATCATCAGATGTTAATACTCGTCATGGTTCACATGACAATTGTATTGAGATTGCAAAGCTTGCTAAAAAGATTGGTAATATCATTTCTGTTGGATCTGATGCTCATGTATGCTATTACATGTGCAAATTTGCCCCTGCACTTGAAATTTTAAAAGCAGCCGATATTAAAGAAGATCAAATTATAAATTCTAGCTGTAATAAGGTATTAGATTTCTTAGAGCACACTCGAGTTCACGCTCCAATACCTGAGCTTCGTGATTACTTTAAAAATGAATAATTAACTCTATAAAAAGACAAAAGCGGAAATAAGTTACCTTATCTCCGCTTTTAATACTACCTTCAATCTTTAAAATTACTTAGCAGTAGCTGAACCAAACCACTTAGTATAAATCTTGTCGTATGTACCATTAGCCTTGATTAACTTAAGACCTGATGACATCTTATCTGTAAGTTCTTTATTATCTTTAGCTGTAACAATACCGTACTGTTCAAAAGTAAATCTGTCTGTTAGTAAGAATAACTTATCGTTTTTAGTAGTAGCTAAGTAGTACTCTAAAACTGGTTTATCATTAACAGTTGCATCACATGAGCCTTTATCTAACTCCATGAATGCTTCAGATGCTGTATTGAACTGGCTTAGCTTTGCACCTTTAATCTTTTGTGCGTACATTGCTCCAGAGGTACCAATCTGAGCACAGATGGTTTTGCCTTCTAAGTCAGCAGCTGTTGAAATCTTTGACTGTAGATCTTTACGAACTAAAGCTCCAAGGCCTGCATCATAGTAAGGCTCTGTAAAGTTAACAATCTTTGCTCTTTCTTCTGTGATAGTAAAGCCTGAGATTGCAACATCAATCTGATGGGTAAGAACTGCTGGAATTTGACCATCAAAAGGCATGCTAGCGATATCTGTCTTATAGCCTGTTTCTTTTGCAATTGCGTTAATGATATCAATATCAAAACCGATTAGTTTTGAGGTTTTTTGATCCATGAACTCAAAAGGAGCGAATGATGGTTCTGTTGCAACTCGTAATACCTGAGCCTCATCTGCCATAGCTCCTGTTGCGCAAAACATAGCTGTTGCAAAAATTGCGCTATTTAATAACTTCATATAAACCTCTTTTTGAAAATATCCTTTAATAGTTCTATAATTTATATATATAACAATAATAATGCAAGTGTGATTGAAATTGTTTCTTTTGCACAACTTAAGTGCGTTTAAAAGGAATTTAATTATGCAAATACTACATGCTATCTCCGAAAAAAACGAACGCTTTAAACTTTTTAGATATCATCTAAAAAAGGCTAAAGATCTTAGAAAAGATATAACTAAAACAATTGATGGTTTTACTTATAAAAGAGGTGATTCAAAGTATTTAAAACAGGTTGAAACTTTACATCTTGAATTGTTTCGTCAACCTTTATATTCATGGCTAGTTTGGATTTATCGTTTTAAAGCCAAAGAGCTTATGTCTGTGGTGGTAGATGCTAATGATAAAGTTATAGCTTATGATTTATTCATGTTTCAACCGATTGAAGCTGACGAGAATATTCTGCATGAGCTTTATGTTGGCGTTGCCTATGCAAACCAAGATAAAGGCATGGGCGTTAAATTGCGTCAGTATTCAATTGAGTGTTATGACGAGGGTAAGTTATCAGGACTATCAACACTAGCTGCCTTTGATAATATTAAAGCACTAAGAACTGCTCAAAAAGCAGGCTATGCAATTACTAAAACAAGTGCAAAACCTTTGGCTCATTATTTATTTAAGTATCTAACTAAGCGTTATTAGTTTTGTAACTGAAGATAAATTAAAACTAAAAAGCCCGTCACTAGACGGGCTTTAAAACAAAAGTACTATTAGTTTACTTTCTTAAACTTTAAGCGATGAGGCTGAGCTTCTTCACCAAGATTTGCTTTCTTCCAAGCTTCATACTCAGTGTAGTTACCCTCAAAGAATCTAATCTTACCTTCATCACCATAATCAAGGATGTGAGTAGCGATACGGTCAAGGAACCATCTATCATGAGAAATAACCATAGCAGAGCCAGGGAACTCTAATAGAGCGTTTTCAAGAGCACGTAAGGTTTCAACGTCTAAGTCGTTAGTAGGCTCATCAAGTAGTAAGAAGTTACCGCCTACCTGAAGAAGTTTTGCCAACTGTAAACGACCACGTTCACCACCTGATAAATCACCTACACGCTTTTGCTGATCGGTACCACGGAAGTTGAATCGACCAATATAAGCACGTGAAGGGATCTCGTACTGACCTACCTTTAGAATGTCAGAACCCTGTGAGATTTCCTCAAATACAGTGTTCTCATTCTTCATTTGATCACGGAACTGTTCAACATAAGCTGTTACAACAGTATCACCTAACTTAATAGAACCTGAATCTGGAGTCTCAATACCTGTAATCATACGGAATAGAGTTGACTTACCAGCACCGTTAGGACCGATAATACCAACAATAGCACCCTTAGGAATGCTAAATGATAGGTCATCAATTAGAACCTGATCATCATATGACTTACATAGGTTATTAACTTCAATTACAGTCTCGCCTAGACGTGGCCCAGGTGGAATATATAGTTCGTTAGTTTCATTACGTGTCTGATACTCAACTGAAGATAGCTCTTCAAAACGCTGCATACGTGCCTTTGACTTAGCATGACGTCCTTTAGCGCCTTGACGAACCCACTCAAGCTCTCGCTCAATAGAACGACGACGAGCTGATTCTGTGCTTTCTTCAACTTGTAGACGCTTGTCCTTTTGGTCAAGCCAAGTTGAGTAGTTGCCTTCCCAAGGGATACCCTCACCACGGTCAAGCTCTAGAATCCAACCTGCTACATTATCTAGGAAGTATCTATCATGAGTAACCGCAACAACAGTACCTGTGTACTGATGTAAGAATTGCTCTAACCAATCAATAGATTCAGCATCTAAGTGGTTTGTAGGCTCATCTAGTAAAAGCATATCAGGCTTTTCAAGTAGTAGTCGGCATAGTGCAACACGACGTTTCTCACCACCTGATAACACCTTAATTTTACGCTCTGATGGAGGAAGACGTAGGGCATCTGATGCCTTATCAATCTGCACATCTAAGTTGTGACCATCGTGAGCATCAATAATAGCTTCAAGCTTTGCTTGTTCTTTTGCAAGTGCATCAAAGTCAGCGTTTTCATCTGCATATTCAGCATAAACTTCATCTAAACGCTTAAGAGCATCTGAAACTGCAACAAAAGATTCTTCAATAACTTCTTTAACAGTCTTTTCAGGATCAAGTACAGGTTCCTGTGGTAGGTAACCAATCTTGATGCCAGGTTGTGGACGTGCCTCACCTTCGATATCGGTGTCGATACCAGCCATGATTTTGATAAGAGTAGACTTACCTGCACCATTAAGACCTAGAACACCAATCTTTGCGCCAGGGAAAAAGGATAGTGAAATATCCTTTAGAATTTGACGTTTAGGTGGAACAATTTTGCCCACCCGATTCATTGTATAAATGAACTGAGCCATTTAAGATCCTCAAAATTAACAATACTCCTATTGTAGCATGAAAATGCTTTTTTAAAGAATTTACAGAGCTTGTAAAAATCCCTAATAATCAGATGTTAAAGCTACTTGAAAATAGTTATTAGTTTTAAAAATATGGAAAAATAGAGTGAAGGGTGTGAAGATAAAAAAACGGCTACATTAAAAATGTAGCCTATAGAAAAATGTCAATTTGATAAATGTATTAACTATCTTGTAGCATCTGAAGAGCAATCTGAGGCTTTTGATTTGCCTGTGTCAAAATAGTTACAGCGCCTTGTTGTAAGATTTGCTGTGCGGTCATATTAGACACTTCTTCAGCATAATCAGAATCTCTAATCTGAGCGCGTGAATCTGTTACGTTGGTTTTTACGTTTTCTTGGTTACGAATGGTTGATTCTAGACGGTTCTGAATAGCACCTAACTCTGAACGTTTAGTGTCTACTGCAGTGATTAAGCTATCAATACCTGCTAGAACAATCTGAGCCATTGATGATGATGAAATATCAATACCACCACCATTTACGTTATATGAGAAGATGTCTTCATACTTGTAGCGAGAAGGTGTTACACCACTGTCTACAGGTAATTCAAAGTACTCATCTCCAGATACCTTAGCTGCCATTTTAGCTAAGCTATCTGTATCAAATCCTGTAGCAAGGTCAATTTTAATGATTGAACCTGGATCAGGACTGATTTGGAATCTTACGATTGAAGCATTGCCACTTAATAAGTCTTGACCACCAAAAGTGGTGTCTCGAGCAATACGTCCAATTTCTTCGTTTAACTGGTCAACTTCGTTTTGAAGTGCTTTACGGTTGTCTGATGCGTTAATACCATTAGCAGACTGAATTGCAAGAGTACGAATACGCTGCAACATGGTTGTAATTTCTTCAATCGCACCTTCAGCTGTTTGAGCATAAGAAATAGCATCTTGAGCGTTTCTATTAGTCTGATTTAAAGAGTTAATCTGAACAGTTAATCTATCTGAGGTTTGTACACCAGCAGGATCATCTTTTGCAGAGTTAATCTTAAGACCACTAGATAGTCTTTCGTATGCGGTATCTAATTTATTAGACGCAATGTTAACAGATCTCTGAGCAGAGAGTGCTGTTAAATTGGTATTAATGAAAAATGACATCTTTCTCTCCAGTTATTTTTATTAGGCGTCAAGCTTTTGCCGTCTACAACTGGATATGAAAGAATTATGCCAACTTTTAAGGTTGGCATAAGAAAAATGAATTTATAGAAAAATAATCCTAGACATTTTCATTTACAAACGTTTCATCATTACTTGCTTGTGTATTAACTGTTTCGTCAATTGAGAATACACTAAGTCTTTCAACTTGGTTTTGTGCAAGAGTACGAATTTCATGAACACTTTGCTTAGAATCCTGAATATGGTCAAAGCATTCTTCAGTGATGTTGTTAATGTTTGCAATTGCATGGTTTACATCAGTGGCAATATTAGTCTGTTCTTGGCAAGATTGAACGATTTGCTCTGACATATCTGTAATGGTTGCAATAATGCCCATAATCTCTTCAATTGCTGAATTTGCTCTTGAGCTTTGATGTACAGAGTTGTTCATTTCCTCTTCGCATGAAGCTACAACTTTAACGCACATTTGAACAGCACCGTTTAGGTTAGATATAGTATCTGTAACTTCCTTTGTAGAAGCTGCTGTTTTAGTTGCTAAATCACGAACTTCACTTGCTACAACAGCAAAGCCTTTACCTTGTTCACCAGAACGAGCTGCTTCAATAGTAGCGTTTAGTGCAAGAAGATTTGTTTGATCTGCAATAGCAGCAATGGTCTTTACAATTGAGTCAATCTGTTCACCCATTTTATTGATATTCTCAATTGCAACTGCTGTTTCTTTTAGCTTGTCGGATAGTGTATGGGTGGTTGTAATATTATCTTGCATAGTACAACGGCATGTATCAGATGCTGTTTCTGCTGTTTGAACCTCCGATAGGGTAGAACGGGCAAACTCTGTTACCTTTTCAATAGAGTGTTCCATATTTGATGTAGCTTCTGCTACTGTATGTGCTTTTGAACGTTGAATTGACATCGCATCGGCAGTGTTATCTAGGGTAGAGGAGTTGTAATTAACCTTATCTACCATCTGATTAAAATCAGTATTTAATTTATCAATGGTTTTCTGCATTGATTGCGCTACAACATCAACTAAGCTATCAATATTACCAATTTCATTTTTACGAATTTTACGGGGTGTATCACGACGTAAATCGTTTGAAGCTAATTTTAATAAGGACTTCCATACATGTTTTACTTCACTGTTTAGTGATTTAGCAAGGAAGATTGACTGTATTACTGATACAAGGATAGTTACAACTAAAACCCAATATAATGAATAGATAACTTTCTGATAAGCACCGTTATCTAGTTTCCCCTGAGAATTGATTAGATCAAACTCTTCTAAAAGGGTTGCAGCTTGAGTAACCTGACGGAAAATAGCATCACTTGAAGCATCAGAATTTAAGGTATTCTGTGTTGAATCTACTAATGAAAGAAGTTCTTTTTTAATCTTTACAGCGTCTTCATTTGAGGTAAAGAATTCAGCATAAACCTCATTGTTTAGTAGATCTTGTATATTGGAAATAGAATTTTTAGCCTTAGTTATCTTTGCTGAATTGCCATTGTCATGGCTTAATGCAACCAAAGCAGAATTTAAACCATTAAGGTTTGAGTTTAATTTTTCTGTGCAGTTTTTTTGCGTTACATAGTCATTGATATTTGAAATGATGTTTACAGAACCTAACGCAAAAATAACAATTGCTATTGCAAACGAGAAGATAATTCTTTGAACAATAGAAATATCTGCAAATTGCAATGTAAAAAGAGATTTGAAGAAAGGTGCTGAACGATAGGAATACTCTGAGCTTTCAAGATTTGACATACTGTCAACATTTGCCTTTTGCTCTTGTAGCTCTATGTTTTCTGATTGCTGCATACAAAACTCTCAAAATTAGCCATAAATCATGGCATAAAACTATCACACAATCCCATTTAAGAGAAATTATAATAATCAATATTTTTAATAATAGATATTAATGGAACTTATTTCCTTAATTGTATGTAAATTTATCGGCAGTGTCTTAATATTTTTTTAGATTATTTGGAGTTCATACAGTTTTTTCGGTACAATTCTTTAAACTAAGTCAAAAAAATTTATATATACTATAAAAATTATATTTTTATTGGAGTGTTCAAAGTGGCAAAAAAAGAAAAGAGCAATAATAATGTTGTCGCACTCAACCGTAGAGCATCCTTTGAATATTTTATCGAAGAACGTTATGAAGCTGGTCTTTCCCTACAAGGTTGGGAAGTTAAAGCTTTAAGAGCTGGTAAATGTAATATCTCTGAAGCCTACGTTACTATTAAAGATAATGAGGTTGTTCTTTTTGGTTCTATTATTAACCCGCTAAAAACAAGCTGTGCTTTTGTGGTTAGTGATCCTACCCGTACTCGTAAACTATTATTGTCTCGACGCGAAATTGATAAGCTAATTGGCTGTGTTCAAAGACAAGGTTATACCATTATTCCTTTAAAACTTTATTGGAAAGGTCCTTGGGCTAAGGTTGAGATTGGTGTTGCTCGCGGTAAGCAAGATCATGATAAACGTGATTCAATTAAAGATAGACAATGGGCTCGAGATAAAGAGCGCATTATGAAGAAGAGCTTTAAGTAAAGTTATTTTAATTTATTAAATTGAAGATACGAAAAGGGGAGCATTAAGCTCCCCTTTGTCATACATCAAATCTTAATTAGTTTGCTGCATGTGAACTGTTGGATCAACGTGCTTATTTATGAAAGCAGGATCGTTAATTAACTGCTTAGCCATTTCTAAAGCATGCTCGAAATCTACAGCGATGGCACCATCAAGATTCTTGTGGATACCAGCTTTTTCAAGAATTGTTCGAGGTTGTGGGCGAACTGCTGAGAAGATAACGAAAGTCTTGTGTTCTTTACAAACTTTAATAATATCCTCAATTGAGTTTTCACCTGAAGCATCTAGATAAGGCATGAAACGCATACGTAAGATAAGAATACGAGGCATCTTTTCAACAGCCTTTAACTTGTCACAGAACTCTGAAGCAAAGCCATAGAATAAAGGACCGTTAATCTGAAGAACGCTAATTTCAGCTGGGATTTCAACATCCTTTTCAACAGAAGTTACTTCATCACCATCTTTATTCTCATACTCAGCTAACTTACGCTGTTCACGAACTTCAACAGAACGAGCCATATGGCGCATGAATAGTAATGATGCGAAGGTTACACCAACACCGATAGCAACAGTTAAATCAACCATTACAGTAAGAGCAAAGGTTAAGAATAAAATTGTTCTGTCAGATGGGCTGATTTTTGCAATCTGCATGAAGTGCTTGATATCAGACATGCCCCATGAAACCATGAATAGCACTGCTGCTAATGAGGCCATTGGGATGTAAGCTAAAATATCCATTGCTGTGTATAAGAACACTAATAGGAAAATTGAGTGGAAGATACCTGCAATTGGAGTTCTACCACCGGCTTTAATATTAGTTGCTGTACGAGCAATAGCACCTGTTGCTGGGATACCACCGAAAATACCTGAAGCGATATTTGCAACACCTTGACCTACTAATTCTTGGTTTAAAGAGTGCTTGTGGCCGATTAGACCATCTGCTACAACAGCTGATAATAAAGCTTCGATACCAGCTAAGAAAGCAATTGTAAATGCTGAAGGTACTAACTGTCTAATCTCTTCAAATTCAAAAGTTGGCCATACTGGAGTTGGAAGACCTGTAGGAAGACTTGGGAATCTGCTACCAATGGTATCAACATCTAAAGAGAAACCGTAAGCAAGACCTGAAATTAAAAGAATTGATACTAGGTATGAAGGAATTTTAGGTGATACTTTCTTACATAGGATAATTGTAGCTAAACCTAAAGCACCAAGACCTACCGCTGCATATGTTACTTTATCTAAGTTTGATAGATAAACATACCACTTATTGATAAAGTCAGCAGGAATGCTTTCAACATTTAGACCTAAGAAATCTTTTACCTGGCTTGATGCAATAATTACAGCAATACCAGTGGT
>CAZEXR010000049.1:0-12993 GCA_964516675.1 uncultured Enterobacterales bacterium
CGTGGGTATTTTTTGTATTTTCATTGCGTATAAGATCTTAATTTAGAAAAAAAATTAAATAATTCTTTTCAATTTGTGCAAGAATACAATAAAAGGACAAGTTGTAAACAAAAGTATGAAAATTAAGAACTTAGGCTTAATCCTAGTTGGTGCAATAATTGGAATTGTAGGTTGCACCACTAATAATAAGCCAACAAAATTAGCTCCTGTTGAATATGCTCAACCTGTACACGTAAGTAAAAGTGTAAGGACAAAGCGTGTTTACTCTAATTCTAATTCTCGCACTCAAGCGGGAGTTATCAAGCCCTATGCAACAAATTCTAATAGTAGAGTGGTGTCTTTAGCAGAAGATACATCTACAGTATCATCTTTAACTGGTTCAAATTCTTATCAGGTAAAGCCTGGCGATACTCTTTATTCTATTGCTTTTAGATATGGTAAAGACTACCGAGACGTAGCTAGAATCAATAATATTGATGCTCCATACAATATTACTGTTGGACAGAATATATCTTTATCTCAAGCAACGGTTGTTTCTTCAGTTTCATCAAGTTCTTCTGTTAAGACCCCGATGCCTGTAGAAAAAGTGCCTTCATATTACATTGTAAAAAATGGAGACACAGCAGTATCTGTTGCTAGAAAAAATGGTTTAACCTTTAGTCAGTTAATTAGAGCTAATAATCTTAAGAAGCCTTATAACTTATATAAAGGTCAAAGATTGAGTTTAGATGCAAGTGCTAAAAATAACGAAGTTGTTTACACCGACAGAACTACACAGAAAGTTGTTCCTGTAGCTGGTAATGAGGTAAATACAACTATAGCATCTAATCAAACCTCAGTTTCAACCCCAGCTGCCGTTAATACAAGTACTCCTACTAAGATAGTATCTGGTAAGACTACAACTGTATCAGGTGTATCTTGGATGTGGCCTACAAAGGGAAGAGTTGTTAAAAACTTCTCTTCATCAAATAAAGGTCTAGATATCGCAGGTACACGTGGCCAGAATGTTAATGCAGCAGCTGCAGGTCAGGTTGTGTATTCAGGCAATGCCTTACGAGGCTACGGTAACTTAATTATTATTAATCACAACAATGAGTTCTTATCAGCTTATGCTCATAATGACATGTTGCTTGTAAAAGAAGGCCAATCTGTAAAACGTGGCCAAGTTATCGCCAAGATGGGTTCAACAGATGCAACCTCAGTGAAGTTGCATTTTGAAATTCGTCGCAAGGGTAATTCTGTAAATCCAAGGAATTACTTACCTAGATAAACGAATCAAACAAAGAAAGGGGATCTATGAGCAATATAAACGAACAAGAAGAGCCTATGGGGGAGAGCTTCCAGGAAATTCCTGAGGTTGTTGAAAAAGAGATTATTGAAGAAAAGAACGAAAAGGTTATGTCCTCTCGTTCTGATAAGTCAGATCTTTTATCAAATTACTTTAGCTCTATTCGTCGTTATCCTCTTTTATCTTCAGATGAAGAACTAGATATTGGTCGTAAGGCTCGTGAAGGTGATAAATCAGCTATTGATTTAATGATCACCTCAAACCTTCGTTTAGTAGTTAAGATTGCAAAAAACTACAGAGCAAGAGGTGTGCCTTTATTAGATTTAATCGAAGAAGGTAACCTAGGTTTAATTCATGCTGTACAGAAGTTTGATCCTGAACGCGGTTTTAGATTCTCAACTTATGCTACTTGGTGGATTAGACAGAGTATTGAACAGGCTATCATGTGTCAGTCTCGTCTAGTTCGTTTACCTGTACATGTTATTAAAGAGATTAACATTGTTCTAAAAGCTAAGCGTCAGCTTCAAGAAGTAGACATTCAAAAGCAAGTTACTATCCAAGAAATCTCAGATCTTACAGGTAAAGATCCTGAAACCATTCGAAACTTATTATCCTTACTAGAGGGTACAAGCCCACTTGATGTGAGTGTTCGTGGATCTGATGATGATAAGGAAGTATCTTTACTAGATGTAGTACCTGATACTAAATTACTATCTCCATTTGAGCATGTAGATAAGCGTGAAGTAGTTGAGATTGTTCGTGCTTGGTTTAATGAATTACCAGAAAAACAACAGATGGTAGTTCTATACCGCTTTGGTCTAAATGATGAAGATGTATTAACTCTTGAGGAAGTCGGTAAAAAGATTGGCTTAACTCGTGAGCGCGTACGTCAAATTCAAAGTGAAGTTTTAAAATCTTTACGTAAGACTTTTGAGTCATATGGCATCGACAAAACTACTTTATCAATGCCAAATGTAAACTAAGCAATTACTTAATCTTTAATCAGTTCTTTGAGCTTGAAGAGAATATTGATTGCTTCAATTGGAGTGGTGCTATTCAAATCAAGCTCTTTTACTGTCTTTGCAAGTTCACTATCTTTATAAACAATCTTTTCTTTTACAACTTCTCGAACCATAGGCTCAGTTGTACTCTCACTTGACACCATAGCACTAGCTGCATTTACACAAGGTTTTTCAAGACTATTGATATAGTGTTTGGCTTTGCTAATAACTTCCTGTGGAAGACCTGCTAATTTACCTACTTCAATTGCATAAGAATAGTTTTGAGCTCCTGTTGTAGCCTTGTACATAAATACAATCTGACCATCAAACTCTGTAGCTTTAAAGCAGATATTTTCAACATTTTTGTATTTCTCTGACAATTTTGCAATTTCAGGGTAATGAGTTGAGAAAAGGGTAAAGCAATTTACTTTAGAGCACATGTGTTCTGCAATAGATAAAGCAAGAGCTGATCCTTCATAGGTTGAGGTACCACGACCAATTTCATCCATTAGAACAAAACTATTAACGGTTGCATTATTGATGATGGAGGATGCTTCTTCCATTTCCACCATAAAGGTTGAACGTCCTGAAGATAAGTCATCAGATGCCCCAATTCTTGTAAAAATTCTATCGATATTACCAATTAAAGCTTCTTTAGCTGGAACAAAAGAACCAATTCTTGCCATAATTGCAATTAGCGCTGTTTGTCTCATAAAGGTAGATTTACCACCCATATTAGGACCAGTGATAATCAGCATATGTTTATCATTTAAATCAATTGAGTTTGAGACAAATGGTTTATCGGTTAGAGTTTCAATTACAGGATGACGACCTTCAACAATTTTAATTTGATGATCGTGTACTAGAGTAGGACGAACATAATTGTATTTTTGAGCAAGGGTAGCAAATCCTGTTAGAACATCAAATAAAGCAAGGTTTGATGCAAGATTTGACAAAGATAATAGCTGTTCTTGAAGCTTTGCAATTAGTTCATTGAATAATTGTGTTTCTAAAGCTAAAGAACGTTCTTTTGCGCTTAAAGCTTTTTCTTCTAATTCTTTAAGCTCAGGGGTAATGTAACGCTCATTATTCTTTAAGGTCTGACGGCGAATATATGTTGCAGGCACATTGTCTGATTGAGCCTTTGATACTTCAATGTAAAAACCATGAACTGAGTTGAAGTTAACTTTTAAGGTAGAGATACCTGTTTTTTCTCTTTCGTCTGCTTCTATTTTTTCTAGCAGTGCCTGAGAACCGTTCATAAGCTCTCGCAATTCATCAAGTTCTTTGTTAAAGCCTGATGCAATAACGTCACCATCACGAAGGAATGTTGAAGGTACATCTTTAATTGAATTAGTTAAAAGCTCGACAATTGAAGGAAGAGCATCAATTTTATCGTTTAATGAAATTAAAGCCTGTTGATTAGACTTTACTAAGCCATCCTTTAATTGAGGAATTAGCTTTAAAGAGTCACGAAGTACGGCTAAGTCTTTTGGTTTTGATGAGGATAAACCAATACGAGCTACAATTCTTTGAATATCACCAATACTATCTAGAAGATACTTAAATGACTCTTTATCAGCTTTAAGTAAAGCTTCAACAATATCTAATCTTTCGTTAATAGCATTGTTATTCCGTAAAGGCTCCACAATCATTCTGCGAACTAGTCTTTGTCCCATAGGAGTAGATGCTAAATCTAGTACAGAAAGAAGGGATCCGTATTTCTCACCTTTAAGATTTTGTAGTAATTCTAAATTTCTTTGAGCGCATTTATCTAATAAGACGAAAGCAGAATTATCATCTCGTCTTATGGATTTGATGTGTTCAATTGATACATTCTGAGTTAACTTTACATAAGCTAATAGAGCACCTGCTGCGATAATACCTTCAGATAAATCTTCGATATCAAAACCGATTAAGCTATTAGTTGCAAATTGACTACATAAAAGTTTATAGCAGGTTTGAAGATCAAAATTCCATGAAGGCAGCGCTTTTCTTGAATTGATATCTTCAAAGACATCAATTTCTTTGAAGTTCTCTTCATAAACAATTTCAATTGGACCTACTTTTTCCAGGTAAAGTTTTAAATCATTAAGTGTTTTACAAACTGAGGTTTTAAATAAACCTGATCCTAAAGACAAATATGAAAAACCATATAGATGTTTACTCTTATAGATACAGGCGATGATGTTATCTTGTTTATCAGGTGCAATACCATCGTCTGTTACAGTACCTGGCGTAATAATCTTTGATACTTTACGTATCATTGTTTTTTGAGCACCAGGGGTACCTATCTGCTCACAGATAACACAAGACTCACCCATCTTAATTAGACGGGCAATATAGTTATCTACAGCGTGAAAAGGAACGCCTGCCATAGGAATAGGAACGCCATTGTTTGTTCCGCGACGAGTTAGCGTTAAATCTAGTAATTTTGCTATCTTTTTGGCATCTTCGTAAAAAAGTTCGTAAAAATCGCCTAAACGATATAGCACAAGGGTAGTTGGATATTTTGCTTTAATTTCAAGATATTGGCGCATCATTGGGGTGGCGCTTTGCATTAACTCTTCCATTCTTCCTACCGTTTAATAATTTTTTTTGTTTAAACCTGCAAAAAATAGCTTTTGCATACATTGCTTTTGAAATATTGCTATATTATATGTGAAAACGAAAAGTATTCTTTTAAAAAAAGCAAAACCTAAGCATTAAGAAAGAAACAGAATTTATAATTAGTATAAATAATATATATTTTATATTGACATTAGAATATAAATTAAATACTATACTAATCAGATACATTTACGGGGAAGTCTAATTATGGCTGCAGCAAAAGCAACAACTACTGGAAGCTCAAAAGTTTCTAGCATCACTAAAGATCCAAAAAAGCAAAAAGCTCTTGAAGCTGCGATGGAGCAGATTGAGCGTCAATTTGGTAAAGGCGCAATTATGCGTTTGGGCCAAAATGATTTAATGGATATTGAAGCAATTCCAACTGGTTCTTTATCTTTAGATATCGCACTAGGTGTTGGTGGTCTACCAATGGGCCGTATTGTTGAGATTTACGGACCTGAATCATCTGGTAAAACAACATTAACTCTAGAGCTTATCGCTCAGGCTCAAAAGAAGGGTAAAGTTTGTGCTTTCATTGATGCTGAGCATGCTTTAGATCCAATCTACGCTAAGAAATTAGGTTGTAAAGTTGAAGATGTTTTAATCTCCCAGCCAGATACTGGTGAACAGGCTTTAGAGATTTGTGAAACTCTAGTTCGTTCAGGTGGTGTTGATATTGTTGTAATCGACTCTGTAGCAGCACTTGTTCCTAAGGCTGAAATTGAAGGTGAGATGGGCGATAACCATGTTGGTTTACAGGCTCGTTTAATGTCACAAGCATTACGTAAGTTAACTGGTATTGTAAAGCAGGCTAACTGCATGGTTGTATTCATCAACCAGCTACGTATGAAGATTGGCGTAATGTTTGGTAATCCAGAAACAACCACAGGTGGTAATGCCTTAAAGTATTACGCTTCAGTTCGTCTTGATATCCGTAAGTCTAATGTTCTAAAAGACAAGGATGAGGCTATTGGTAATGAGACTAAGGTTAAGGTTGTAAAGAACAAAGTAGCTCCTCCATTTAAGATAGCTAACTTCCAAATCCTATTTAACTACGGTATTGCTAAAAATGGCGAGTTAATTGATTTAGGTGTTAATGCAAAGATTGTTCAAAAGACAGGTGCTTGGTTTGCATACAACGGCGCTAAGATTGGTCAGGGCAAAGTTAACGCAATGCGTTATTTAGATGAAAACCCTGAAGTAGCTGATGAGATTGAAAATAAGATCAGAGAGTTCTATAAGAACAATAATGATTATGAAGACACAGCTTCTATAGGTGAAGAAGTGCCAGCTCAAGGCGATGATCTTAGTGAGTTAGGTGGAGATGTATCTGAAGAAGATCTAATCACTCCTATTCCTGACGACCTATAGTCATGTTAACTCGTGTCAAAGTAAAAGAAAAAGATAATGACGTAGCGCATGCAACAAATGCGGCGCTACGCATTTTGACACGCAGAGAATACTCAAAAGTGGAGCTTTATAAAAAGCTCCTTTTAAAATACACTCCACAAGCTTCTAAAGCTGCTGTTCATAAATGTATAGAGAACAATTGGCAATCAGAAGAACGCTATACTCAAATGCTTTTCAATCACATAGTAAATCAATGCTATGGACCACGTAAGTTTGTCTTAGAATGCACTAAAAAAGGTGTTAATCAAGAATATTATCAAAGCTTTATTGATGAAACAGATTGGCAAGAAATAGCTTTTAATTATCTAAATAAAAAATTAAGTAAAGAAGTTGAATACACTTTTGAAGATAAGCAAAAGATCTTAGCATCTCTTGCTCGTCGTGGCTTTTCAAACTCAACTTGCATCAATGCTTTAAACTGTTTTTTTAGTAAATAGTTTTCATTAAATCGTTTAACAATATTCTTTAAAACAATCAAAAAAATACATCTAAAAAGAATTACTCTTTAAATTCAATAAAGAGCAAAATTCAAAGCTTTAGAAAAAAATGCACAAAAGAAACAATACAGATGCTTAAAACATTCATTTTATGCCTTAAAACAATGTATAATTTCACTGTTTAAAAAATCACATTTTAGGATCCAAATTAAATGTACATGACAACTGATCAAATACGTACAGCGTATTTGAAATTCTTTGAGGAACACGGCCACACAATCGTCCGTTCTAGTTCACTAGTTCCATACAATGATCCTACCTTGCTATTCACCAATGCAGGTATGAATCAGTTCAAGGATATTTATTTAGGTAAAGAAAAACGCGACTATCTACGCGCAACTACAGCACAAAAGTGCGTACGTGCAGGTGGTAAGCAAAACGATTTAGATAACGTTGGCTATACAGCACGTCATCATACCTTTTTCGAAATGTTAGGTAACTTCAGCTTCGGCGATTACTTTAAGAAAGAAGCAATTACCTATGCATGGTCATTATTAACAGACGTTTTTAAACTACCAAAAGAATCATTAACAGTTACTGTTTACGACAAAGACGACGAAGCTTACGATATCTGGAAAAACATCGTAGGTGTTCCTGAAGAGCGTATTGTTCGTATTGGTGATAACAAGGGTGGCCTATATGAGTCAGATAACTTCTGGCAGATGGGCGATACCGGTCCTTGTGGTCCATGTTCTGAAATCTTCTACGATCATGGTGAAGATGTTCAAGGTGGCCCTCCAGGTTCACCTGAAGAAGATGGCGACAGATTTATTGAAATCTGGAACATCGTGTTCATGCAGTACAATCGTAAGATTGATGGTACCTTTGAAAAACTAGCAAAACCAATGATTGATAACGGTCTAGGTTTAGAGCGTATTGCTGCTGTTTTACAGGGTGTACATTCAAACTACGAAATCGATTTATTCGTAGCTCTAGAAAAAGCTGCTGCTTCAATTCTAGGCATTACTGATTTAACATCTAAGTCACTACGTGTAATTTCAGATCATATTCGTTCATGTTCATTCCTAATTGCTGATGGTGTATTACCATCAAATGAAGGCCGTGGTTACGTTTTACGTCGTATTATTCGTCGTGCAGTACGTCATGGTCGTCTATTAGGTGCTAAGGATGTATTCTTCTACAAGCTTGTTGCAACACTAGTTGACCTAATGGGCAATGCTTATCCTGAGCTTAAAGATCAGCAAGCATTAGTTGAGCGCACTTTAAAGAAAGAAGAAGAGCAATTCTTAAATACTCTTGATAGAGGTTTAGCTCTACTAGAGCAGGAATTATTAAAGTTAGGTGATAGCAAGGTTATCCCTGGTGCTGTAGCTTTCAAGCTTTATGACACATATGGTTTCCCTGCTGACTTAACTAACGACGTAGTTCGTGACCATGGTTATACAGTTGATATGGAAGGCTTTGATGCAAGCATGGCAGAGCAGAAGGCTCGTGCAAAGTCAGCATCAACATTCGGTATCGATTACAACAAAGAATTAAAGATTACTGAAAACACAGTATTCGAAGGTTACGATAAGCTAGAAGCTCAGGCAAAGATTACTCACATCTTCAAAGAAGGTGTTGAGGTTGATTCTATTGCTACTGATGAGAATGCAGTTATTGTTTTAGATAAGACTCCATTCTACGGTGAGATGGGTGGTCAGGTAGGCGATAAGGGTATTATCACCATTGGTGAACATGCTCGCTTTATCGTTGAAGATACTAAGCATGTAGCAAAGGCTACAATTCATGTTGGTCGTGTAGATATCGGTCAGTTTGATAAAGATGCAACTGTTAACGCAATTGTTGATAAGTGCAATCGTGCTGATATTGCAAGAAACCATTCTGCAACCCACTTACTAGATGCTGCATTACGTCAGGTTGTAGGTGATAGCGTAGCTCAGAAGGGTTCTTTCGTTGCAAATGATAGACTTCGTTTTGACTACTCTCATTCACAGCCTCTAACTATGAACGAGCGTAAAGCTGTTACTGATTTAGTAAATGAGCAGATTCAGGCAAACAACAAGGTTGTAACTGACATTATGTCTCTTGATGAGGCTAAGCATTCAGGTGCTATTGCTTTATTTGATGAGAAGTATGAAGAGAAAGTTCGTGTAGTTTCAATGGGTTCATTCTCAAAGGAACTATGTGGTGGTACTCATACTGGTATGACAGGTGACATTGGTGCATTTGTTCTTCTATCAGATGAATCTATTGCTTCAGGCGTACGCCGTATTGAAGCTTTAGTAGGTTCTGCTGCTGTTGCTTATCTTGATGAAATGTTTGCTCAGGTATCTGAGGCTAAATCTTTAATGAAGGTTGCTGGTAATTCAACAATCGCAGCTAAAGCTGAGCAGATGATTAGTCATGCTAAGACTTTAGAAAAAGAAAATGAACAGCTAAAAGAGAAGATTGTAGCTTTAGAGAGTGCTCAATTAGTATCAAAGGCAATCGACGTTAATGGTATTCCTGTTATCGCTGCTAAGATTGAGAACTATGGTGCTAAGGAACTTCGTGTTGCAGTTGATAACCTAAAGGCACGTGTACCTACATGTGTTGTTGTTTTAGGTTCCGTAACTGATGACAATAAAGTTAACTTAATTGCTGCTGTTTCAAAAGATTTAGTTGGTAAGGTTAAAGCTGGTGATTTAATTCGCCAAGTAGCTTCATACGTTGGTGGTAAAGGTGGTGGCCGTCCTGATATGGCTCAAGCTGGTGGTACCAACGCAGAAGGTCTTGATAAGGCTTTAGCTGCAGTTAAATCACTTGTAAGTGAGTGCGTTTAATATCATATGTTAGTAATATCGCAAAAAGTAGGAGATAAAGTCGTACTAAGTAGTGGTATTACTATTACTGTATTAGACGTTAAAGCCGGTAAAGTGCGTTTTGGTATCGAAGCTCCAAAAGACGTTGAAATTAAACGCACTGGCTGGACAAAAAAATCTAATAATAATAAATCTGATAAATAAGCCATTTGCCTTGTAAAGGCTTATTATCAAGTAAAAAAATACTTGACAAGATCTCATTAAAATTAGATACTATGTCCGCTTAATTAACCAACGGATAGATGACCGAGAGGCTGAAGGTACTCCCCTGCTAAGGGAGCATACGGTTTTAAGGACTGTATCGAGGGTTCGAATCCCTCTCTATCCGCCACGTTGAATGGCTAATTAAAAAGATTTATTAAAGTCTTGCAAATTAGAAATTTAATGGTATAATTTTGCGAAATTTGTAAAGTTTTGGATGCACTTGTAGCTCAGCTGGATAGAGTAATCGGCTACGAACCGATCGGTCAGGGGTTCGAATCCCTTCAAGTGCGCCACTTCTTAAAAAAATCCCCAATATTTAAAATTCAAAAATGTGCGATAGTTTTATCTATCTCAAGCATTTAGATATTTTTATTTTTTTTATCAAAAAAACGTCGTTTTTGTCTTAAAATATTCATTCACAAAAGTTATTAACTTATTCTGATAATCATAGAGTTTACTGGTCTTAATAATGGCAAATAATACACCTGAAGAAATAATGGCAACCTATAATCAGCCACCAAAAAATCTTGAGGCGGAACGCAACTTCATTGGCTCTTTACTTTTAGACGGCACTCTAATTGAAAAGGTAAATGAATCTCTAGGAACTCTTTTACCTAAAGAATTTTTCAATAAACAAAATCAAATTATTTACGGCGAGATCTTAGAGCGTGCATCAACAACTGACGATTTTAACGTAACTGTTGTATGTGCAGAACTTGAAAGAAAAGGCAAACTTAGTGATGCCGGTGGTCTTGCCTATGTAGCAGGTCTTACAGAACTTACGGGACCTAGCGCTGCAATTGTAGAATACGCAAAGATTATTCGTGATACTTCTCGTCGTCGTATGATGATTAGTGTTTCAGAACATATTGAAAAGCTTTGCTATAGCCCTGAAGGAAAAACTGTAGAAGAAATCTACGATGAGGCTCAAGGTTTAATTTTTGAGTTAGCTGAATCAAGAGCAACTGTAAATGGTGGTCCAGCCCCAATGACAGAAGTTGCTTTGGATTTGATGAAGAAAATTCGTGAAGACATGGACAGCGGTAAGAAATTACACGGTGTTGCAACAGGCTTTGCTCAATTAGATGAATTAACCTCTGGTTTCCGTGGCGGTACCTTTAATATTATTGCTGCTCGTCCGGGTGTTGGTAAAACATCATTTGCAATGAATGTTGTATCTAATATTGCAATGAATGTAGATGAGCATCGCCCTGCTTTAGTATTCTCTCTTGAAATGCCTGCAAACGAAATTGCAATGCGTCTTATTTCATCATTTGGTCGTGTACCTGGTAAAGATTTAGCCGCTGGTAAAGTATCAGCAGAGCAATGGTCAAGAATTCTTCGTAAAGTTAAATTACTAACAGAAACAGATAAAGAGAATAACGAGCGCGTTAAGTTATATATTGATGATGGTTCTGAGTTAACCCCTCTAGAGCTTCGTTCTCGTGCTCGTAAAATCGCAGCTGAAAATGGTGGTCTATCTTGTATTATGATTGACTATATTCAGTTGATGAAAGGTCAGTCTCATCACGATAATCGCTCACAAGAAGTTGGTGAAATCTCTCGTTCTTTAAAGCAATTATCAAAAGAACTTAATGTTCCTGTCTTTGCTTTGGCTCAGTTAAACCGTGAGGTTGAAGGCCGTAAAGATCACCGTCCTATGAACTCAGATCTTCGTGAATCAGGCTCTTTAGAGCAGGATGCTGATATGATTATGTTCATTCACCGTGATAAAGTATATAAAGCAGGTGACGAGAATGATGATGGTAAGGC
This sequence comes from uncultured Enterobacterales bacterium, assembly GCA_964516675.1. Classification (GTDB taxonomy): domain Bacteria; phylum Pseudomonadota; class Gammaproteobacteria; order Enterobacterales; family Succinivibrionaceae; genus Succinivibrio. The sequence goes on from CAZEXR010000049.1 coordinate 11,609, forward strand.
TACTTTAATCATCAGTAAGAACAGAAGTGGTGCTACTGCTGATATCGAATTACAATTCCAAGGTGCATATACTACCTTCTACGATAAGACAGATACTGTATCTCCAATGGAAGAAGTTCCTATTGCTCAAGAAATATATCAATAGGACAAACAAGGATTAAATAAATGGAAAGTGTTACAGCTCAAATAGATAAGAGAGCTTTATTACATAATATTAAAGTTATTAAGTCAAAAGTACCTGATGCAAATGTAATTGCTGTAGTAAAAGCAAATGCATACGGTCATGGCATGTTTGCCGTAGCAAATGCTCTAAAAGACAATGTAAAAGGTTTTGCAGTAGCTAGAATCACAGAGGCTATGGAATTACGCCGTGAGGGTATTACCAAACCAATTTTCTTATTAGAAGGTTTTTACAATGATGAAGATCTTCCTTTCATTGCAAAATATGATTTAAATACAGCTGTTCATGATTTAGAACAGGTAAAAGCTATTGAGAACGCAAAGTTATCAAAGCCAATTCACGTATGGCTTCAGGTTGATATCGGTATGCATCGTCTAGGTTCATGTGATAAAGCTGAAGTTCTAGAAATTAAAGAACGTTTAGAGAAATGTCCTCATGTTATCAAGCCATTAGGTTTAATTTCTCACTTATCTGTAGCGGATACTCCAAGTGAAGATGAGTACAATCAAACTCAGATTAAAAACTTCTTTGAATTTGCCAAAATCATGGAAGGCGAGCTTTGTCTTACTAATTCAGCTGCTATCTTTAAATGGCCTGAGTCTTATACAAAATGGATCCGTCCTGGTATTGTAATGTATGGTATTTCTCCATTTGATGATAAGACAGGTGAAGATTTAGGCTTAAAGCCTGTTATGACATTAAAGAGCCGTATCATTGCACTACACCATGTTAAAAAGGGTGACAAGATTGGCTATAGTGCAGCTTTTGTAGCAGATAAAGATACAACTATTGGTATCGTATCTTGTGGCTATGGCGATGGTTATCCAAGAACAGCTCCTAATGGCACTCCGGTATTGATTAACAACAGATTAGTTCCTACAGCAGGTCATGTATGTATGGATATGTTATTTGTTGATTTAGGCAAAAATACTAAAGACAAGATTGGCGATGAAGCTGTACTTTGGGGTAAGGGCTTACCTGTTGAGAAGATTGCTGCTTTATGTAACACCATTCCTTATGAATTAGTGTGTCATGTAATGCCAAGAGTAAACTTTGAGTTTGCTTAATCAAATCAAAATTTAACCATTCTTTAAATAAGGAGCTTTAGGCTCCTTATTTGTCATTTATCTTTGTGATTTAATCTTATTTACTCTAGTTTCCCACATAAAAATTAGAAACAAACCTTGATGTACTCATAGGTTGA
>CAZEXR010000050.1:0-12882 GCA_964516675.1 uncultured Enterobacterales bacterium
TATTTATAAGGACTGTGGCGTTTTTTTTATTTGTTAAACTGTAAAAGACAGGTTTTATAAAAATAGAATGGATTTTTTTAATTTGAGAGATAAATTAAAGTGAGAGAGGTTCACTAAAAACAATAGATAAATCTATAATACCTATGCATTCTTGATACCATGATGTAAAAACCTTAGGTTTATTACCGTATTTTAGTGAATAGAAAAAATCATTAGCAATTTGTTTATTACATAAAAGCTCTTGTCGAATATTATGCTCTTCTGCTTTTACTGTCAAAAAATGTCTTAATTCTTTAACATAATGACTGTATTCTTTTTTAGATGAGAAATAATCATATGGTAAAAGAATATCTTCATCCACCTTTTGCTGTCTAGCTTCCTTATGCCACTTACAAACAATAGAGCCATACTCTTTAATAGCTCCCCATTTCATATTTACACGAGGTAAAGTTTTCTCAGAAACATATGCTTGTCTAGCTAATGGACATAAAGACTTAGTTGTAATAATTCTGTTTAATGCCTCATTATTTATTGTGGCTAACTCGTAACGTTTAGCACATAAATACTTCAATACATTAAGATCTTTTATATTAAGTGCCCCTGCTCCACTTATAGATAGATAAGATGTCTGAGCTAAATTCTTATTCTTATAAGACAACTTAAAGTTATCCATCTCTTCATAGAACCAAGATAAACGAATATCATCTTCTTTAAATTGACTAATCAACTTATCGTAAAGAAGTTTTAGATAAATGACATCGTTAGCAGCATACATAATCTGATCTTGACTTAAAGGTCTTTTAACCCAGTCTGATAGCGTTTGATCCTTTGGAAGATCGATATTTATTTGTTCTAGTAATGTAGATTGTAGACCTTGTGAATATGAGATATTTAAAAAGGCCATCATCAACTGTATATCTACACATTTATTAGGTAAGCTAGGTGTAAGCTGAAGTTTAGTAGCTTCATTATTTAAAATGTCTAAATCTTCTTCACCTGAAAAAAATAATACCGTGGCCTTTGTTTGAACAAGAGCTTTGATAAAATGACTAATGGATAAGCAATCAGACATTGGATCAACAAGATAAGCTGTATTATCAAAATAAATCTGAATCAGATTTAGCATCGGATAATAAGTCTTAATACGAGTAAATTCAGTATCGAGGCTAATAAAATTATCATCTGTTAGAGCTTCAAGTTTTAAAACAAGAGCATCTAACGTAGATTGAGAATTAACCAGAATTGTAGTTGATTGGTTCATATACATTCCTATTTTTGACGCGGTATTATACCGCCAAAAACAGGAATATATTAAAAATTATGCTAAGCGATTTTGCTTTAAATAACGTCTCATAACTTTACCAACAGCAGATTTTGGCAAAGTTTCAACAAATTCAATGTGTTTAGGCATTTTGTATCCAGTTAGAAACTTTCTACAATAATCCATTACATCTTCTTTTGTTAAGTTTTTATCTTTTCTAACAATAAATAACTTGATAGATTCGCCTGTGCTTTTAGATGGAACACCAACAACAGCACACTCTAAAATTCTATTAGACTTACTTAAAACATTTTCTATTTCTGTTGGGAAAACATTAAAACCAGATACGATAATCATATCTTTAATTCTATCAATAATCTTAATGTAACTGTTCTCAGTCCACTGAGCTATATCGCCAGTTCTAACCCAACCATCATGAAAGACATTTTCTGATTCAACTTCATTTTCAAAGTATCCTTTCATAACCTGAGGACCTTTAAATTCAAGTTCACCTGCTACATTAGGATCCCATATTTCTTCACCAGTAGAGGTATCAACAATACGAGCTAAGGTAGAGGGAGTAGGAACACCGATAGTTCCACTAAATTTTTTCTCTGTATATGGAACAACACAACAAAGAGGAGAACACTCTGTTAAGCCATATCCTTCTAATATAGGGATACCGCCTGATGCTTCCAAAAATTTATCTGCAACACCTTGTTGAACAGCAGTGCCACCACCAATTACAATTCGAAGTTTTGGTAATTTTACTTTTTCAAAAACATCATAGTTAACAAACGCATTAAATAATGTATTTACACCTGTAATAATTGAAATATCAGGTGTTTTCTTTAATTGCTTAACCAAATCTGAAAAATGACGAGGATCAAGAATCAAAAGATTAGTACCCCCCATATACATTGCGAACATAAGGTTGATTGTCATCGCAAAAATATGGTACAGCGGCAACGCTGTTAAAATTGTTTCATCACCTTTATTTAACTTAGGTCCATACATTGCCTCAGCCTGCAAAACGTTTGAAATAATGTTTCCATGACTTAACATTGCACCTTTAGGTTTACCTGTAGTACCACCTGTATACTGAAGAAAAGCGATTTCATCAAAATCAACATCAACAGGCTTAAATAAAGATATCTTTTCATAACCTTTATTTAGACAATCATTAAAAGATAAAACTTTGGACTTGTCATAAGGAGGAATTGCTTTTTTTACTTTTCTTGCTACAAAATTTACTAAAGCCCCCTTAAATTTAGGAAGACAATCGCCAATAGAACAAGAAATAAAGTATTGAAGGTAGGTTTGATCTAATACTTTTAATAAGCTTTCGTTACACTGTTCAAAAGCTATTACAACCTTTACTCTGCAATCACGTAAAACGCCAAGCATTTCATGGTTTGTATAAAGAGGATTGATGTTGACAATTTGCATGCCACACTTCAAACCTGCAAAAACGGAAATTGGGTACTGAATAATATTAGGCAAAATCAAGGCAAGTCTATCGCCTTTCTTTACGCCTAATACTTTCTGAAGATAAGCAGCTAAAGCATCAACTTGATTTTTTAGTTGCTCATAAGTTATGGCAGATCCAAAACTAATAAAAGCTTTTCGCTTTTCATTAGACTTGCAGATATCATCGAACAGGTTGCACAAATTATTGTACTTACTACGAGGATCGATATCATTCGGTACATCAGCTGGGTAATTACAAAGCCATGGTGTACGACTATCTGCCATAGCGATCTCCTTTAGTTATATTATTTATGGTTTTGCTCAAATTCCTTTAGAAACTTAACCAATACCTCAACACCTTCGATTGGCATTGCATTATAAATACTTGCTCTCATGCCACCTAAAACCTTATGACCTTTTAGACCAATTAGGTTCTGAGACTTAGCTGTTTTAATGAATTCATCATTTAAAGCTTCATCTTTTAGGGTAAACACGCAATTTACACGAGATCTATCCTTAGGTGCAATTTTGGTTTCATAGAAATCAGAATTATCAAGATAATTGTAAAGCATTTTTGCTTTTGCAATATTGCGACGTTCTAATTCTTCTACACCGCCCAAATTTTTAATCCAAGTAAAGTTTAAAAATGCCATGTACCACGCAAAAGTACAAGGAGTGTTAAACATTGAATCAAATTTTGCAAGTACTGCCCAATCAAGTACTGATGGACAATATTTACGAGCATGACCTAATAAATCTTCACGTACAATTGAAATTGTCATGCCTGCAGGGCCAACATTCTTCTGTAAACCAAATATGATTGCACCGAACTTTGATACATCGATTGGTCTTGTCATAATATCAGAAGACATATCTGCAATTAGAGGAACATCACCTGTATCAGGAAGACAATCTATAGTTTCAATACCGTTAACAGTCTCGTTAATGCAAATATATGCATATGAAGAGCCTGGAGTAACAGTCATCTTTGAGTAATCAACTTCGTATTGACCATCAGCATTTAAATCTGTACATTCATGAACAATGCCTTGACCAAAACGTTCATTACACTCTTTTGCAGCACAACGTGACCAATGACCTGTTACAAAATAATCAGCATGACCACCTTCAGGCATTAGATTTAGTGGAATTGCGGCGAACTGACCACGACCACCACCTTGCTCAAATAATACTTTGTAGTTTGAAGGAATATGTAGTAACTCACGAATTAATGATTCAGCTTCAGCTGCAACTTTCATGAATTCAGCTGAACGGTGAGAAATCTCAACAATACCCATACCAGATCCTTCAAAGCTTCTAAATTCTTTTTGAGCTCTATCCATTACTTCATCTGGTAACATGCATGGGCCTGCATAATAGTTCCAAACCTTACTCATTTTCGTTTCTCCGAACTAAAGTATAAAAAAAATAGGTTTACTAAATAAAACATGGAACTTTCGTTCCATGTTTATGTAGTTAATTACTGATTATCAATATTGTTGTTGGCTGTGTCAACTTGTTCCAAAGAGGTATCAGTTTGTGGGGCCTGACTTTCTGTAGTTTCAACAAGAGATTCAGATGTCATAGCTTCTTTTTTAAGCTCTTCCTTCTCTCTTTGTCTAGCTTCAGCAATTTGTCTTGCATTTTCTACCACATTCTCAGGAATTGCCTGCATAGCCATAACCATATCATCATCGGACATGCGCATTAAAATATTGCCTGCACCATATCTTCCAACTAATGGGGTTTCAGCCATTGTAGATCTGATTAACTGACCCTTATTAGAAATCAACATGAAGTCTGACTTTTCATCAGCTAAAACAGCACCGATAACTTTACCGTTTCTGTCCAAGTTCTTCATAATAATCATGCCCATACCACCACGGTTACGTAAAGAAATAGCTGATAGAGCCATTCTCTTACCAAAACCATTTGATGATGCAAGTAAGCACTGCTGATTTTGTGTTTGCTGTGGAGGTACAACCATTAAAGAAACAACCTCACCGTTATCTCTTAATTTAATACCACGAATACAGCCTGAACCACGACCGGAAGGACGAATACCTGAACCTGAATGTCTATCTATAGATTGATCATCTGTTTCTTCATCACTTGATTGAATATCAGATTCATCGTTAGAATCATTTGCCTCATCGTCTGATTCAATTGCAGCTGATCCCTTATAGAATTCGCAGAAATGCTGAGCATAGCCGTTTGATGTAAATAAGAAAATATCATCATCACCAGATGAAACTTCAACACCAATCAGCTCATCACCATCATTTAAGTTAACAGCTTTCATACCATTAAGTGATAAACGACCTACGAAGCTCTTGTATGCAGAAAGACTTGTTTTCTTAACTAAGCCCTTCTTTGTAGCCATGAAGAAGTAATCATCGCCATTAAACTCAGAAATAGGCACCATTGCTGTAATACATTCACCATTAATACCATCTAAGTTATTAAAGATGTTCTGAACTAATGAACCTTGAGCTGTTCTGTTTTCAGTAGAATAGGTTGGTAAATCATACACAACACGAACAAATACACGACCAGTATTTGTAAAGCACATTAACTTATCATGAGTTGAGGCTACGATAACCTTAGTTACGTAATCCTCTCCCTTTACCTTTGTAACAAGTTTTCCTTTGCCACCACGAGCTTGACTTTCATAAGCAGCAACTTCTTGATACTTAATAAAGCCTTGTGCAGATAAAGTAACAATAACATCACGACGAGCAATCAAATCAGCCTTGTTGAATTTACTCATATCATAAGTAAAATCGGTCTTTCTTGGGTTGCCAAAAGTTTCCTTAACCTGAACTAACTCTTCTCTAATTACACTCTTTAGTCTTTCTGGATTTGTAAGAATATCTAAATAATCTTTGATATCTACCAATAAATTATTGTATAAATCGCGAATTTCATCTTGAGCTAGATGAGTTAATCTTGATAACTGTAATCTTAAAATTGATTCAGCTTGCTGTGTTGATAAGTAATACTTACCATCAATATAACCCTTATCTGCAGGAATACCCAATGGCAATGCAATATTAGCTCCATCAGGGGTTCTTTGAATGATAGCGTTAATCAAACCGCCATCCCAAGGTTCATTGACTAGTTTTTCTTTTGCTTCATCAGCATTTGCTGAAGAGGAAATTAACTCGATAACTCTATCGATATTAGCTTTAGCTACTAATAAACCTTCTTGAGTATGAGCATTTCTCTTTGCAGTCTTTAACCAATAAGATGTTCTGCGAGTTACAACATTTCTTCTAAATGCCATAAACTCTTCAAGAATATTTAACAGACCTAATAGCTTAGGTTTACCCTTTGAAAGGGCAACCATGTTAATTGGGAAACTAGATTGTAATGAAGTTTTTTGATATAGATTATTTAAAACTGCCTCAGGGAATGCTCCAGCTTTAAGTACAATTTCAATTTTAACTGCAGAACTCTTATCAGATAAATCATTAACTTCTTTTACACCTTCAATCTTCTTCTCTTTCTTTTTGTCGTTAAGATCTTTTTTGGTGTCTTTATCATCCTTTAGAAGTTCACGAATCTGTTTTACGATATCGGCTTTATGGACAACAAAAGGAATTTCATCAACAATAATTGACTTAGCATTGCCTTTTTTATCGTATTCTACGTGACTCTTTGCTCTAATGATGCAACGGCCTTTACCAGTAGCATAAGCTTCTCTAATACCATCAGTACCTACGATTGTACCGCCTGTTGGGAAATCAGGACCTTTAATACAACCTTCAGTAGACATTAACTCATCAAGTGAAATCTTAGGATTTTCAAGATATGCAACACAGCTATTAATAACTTCAGTTATGTTATGTGTAGGAATATTTGTTGCCATACCTACAGCAATACCAGAAGCACCATTAACAAGTAAGTTTGGATATTTTGCTGGAAGAACGGTTGCAATAGATTCAGAACCATCATAGTTAGGTTCAAAATCAACAATGTTTGGATCTACATCGTCTAATAAGGTTTCAGTTGCAATTCTAGTTAATCTAACTTCGGTATAACGCATAGCTGCAGCGCTATCACCATCGATGTCACCAAAGTTACCTTGACCAAAAATCAAAGTCTCTCTCATTGAGAACCACTGAGCCATTCTAACGATGGTCTCATAAACAGCAGTATCACCATGTGGATGGAATCTACCAATAACGTCACCAACGATACGAGCAGACTTTTTAGTTGGAGATTTATTTGTAACTCCAAGTTGTTTCATATCAAATAGCACACGTCTGTGTACAGGCTTTAAACCATCACGAACATCAGGCAATGCACGATCTTTAATTACAGACATTGCATAGTTGATAAATGATTGTCCAAGCTCATGATTTAAATCACTTGGTGTAACATTGATATTTAACTTACGTACAAATGAATTATCAACGTCCACTGAAGTTTCTTCCTTAGATGTATCTACAGGAGTCACAGTGTCTAAATTCTCTTCAGATGATGGATTTTCGGTATTATCTGACATTAAATTTACCTTAGTATTAACTTACTTTTTTGAATAAAAAAACTATATCATTTTTAGCTAAAAAAATCAATGAAATGAGCTTAATAAAAGCCTTATTAGAGCTTGAAAAATCGCTCATTTTTTCGCATAATTTAGCCAACTTTTTTTATATGGAAAAAATATCAATATGTGGTTTAAGAATGCCCGTTTTTATACTGTAGATTTATCTCAGTTCAAAGAATTGTTTAAAGACGACAGTGCAATGGAAGAGAGTCTTCAAAGAGTTGCTTTCAAACCATGTGCCGCTCAAGAAACAGCAACTATTGGTTTTGCCCCTCTATTTGGCAAAGATACACCATTTCATTTCTCATGCGGTGAAAACCACTACTTTAAATTATTAGAAGAAAATAAATTATTGCCATCTTCTGTTATTAAAGAAGAATTAAACGAATTAACTGAAGCAAAAGAATTAGAGCTAAAAAGACAGTTAAGAAAAAATGAAAAAGATGCTTTAAAAACTGCTGTTACAGGAAAACTTTTATCCCAAGCTTTTGCTACTAGACGTGAGCTTTTAATTTGGATTAACTTTGACAAGAATTTAGTTGGAGTAAGTGCTACATCAGCTAAAAGAGCCGAACGCGGTTTAGCTATGCTAAGAGAGGCTTTTTCAAGCTTTCCAGCCCAATTACTATCTCCTAAGACACTAGTTGATCAAAAAATGACTTCTTGGTTAAAGGATGGAGAAATTCCATCAAGATTCAAGTTAGGTTCAGAAGCAACATTAAAAAGCCAAGATGAAGATGGCGGTGTTATAAGAGCATCTAAAGAAGACTTAACTTCAGAGGAAATTACCATTCATTTAGATGCTGGTAAAATGGCAACTGAGATTGGCTTATGTTTTGATGAGTCTTTAGATTTTGCTCTTACATCAGATATTGCTGTAAAACGTTTAAAACCAACAGATATCTATCTAGAACACCACCTTTCAGAAAAATCTGAGGATGAAATTGCAGATATGCAATCTATACTTGTATTGCAAGGTGAACTATTAACAGAACTATCACTATATTTATTGGAGATCTTCGACTGTGACCATTAAAAAACCTGAATTACTATCCCCTGCAGGAAGCTTAAAACATTTAGAGATGGCTTTTGCATATGGAGCAGACGCTGTATATGCAGGTGTTCCTAAATGGTCACTTCGTGTTAGAGGCAATGGTTTTATTAAAGAAGACTTCATGAAAGGCATTGAACTTGCTCATGCAAATGGAAAAAAAGTTCATGCAGTTCTTAATATTATTCCTCACGCACGACGTGTTGCTGCATTTGAGAAAATTGTTGATGAAATGGCTCAATTAAAACCAGATGCTTTTATTATGGCAGATCCTGGTTTAATTGATATTGTAAAAAATCGCTATCCAGAAATACCAATTCACTTATCAGTTCAAGCAAACACTGTGAACGCAGGTTCTGTTAAATTTTGGCAAAAAGCAGGTCTTTCAAGATGCATTTTGGCAAGAGAACTATCTTTAACAGAAATTGACATGATTAAACAAGAATGTCCTGATATGGAAGTTGAAGTATTTGCTCACGGTGCTTTATGCATTGCTGTATCTGGAAGATGCTTAATATCTGGTCTATTATCACACAGAGATGCAAATATTGGAGCATGCAACAACTCATGTCGCTATGGTTTTAATGTGCGTAATGTGCATTCTGCAACTGCAGATGATGTAACTACATTCGAAGCAGATGATGGCTCATATTTATCAGCACAAATTGAAGAAACAATGCATCATCCAGGTGAATGGATGACAATGGAAGAAGATTTAAACGGTTCATATTTAATGAACTCAAAAGATCTTTGTACTCTTCCTGTATTAAAGAAACTAATAGATATTGGTGTTGATTCACTTAAGATCGAAGGTCGTTCTCGTTCACCTTTTTATTCAGCTGCAATTTCTAGAGCTTACAGACTTGCAATTGATGCAATCTGTGAAGGAAAGGAAGTTCCTGATGAAAGTTATTCTATTGTTAACTCAATTCCATCAAGAGGCTACACAACAGCTTTATTAGAGCCACATCGTCCAGATAAGACACAAGATTATGAAACCAATTCTCCTAATCCTGGTAAATGGCAAATTTGCGGTGATATCACATCTCAAGATAGTGATGGTACATTAAATATTGATGTAAAAAATAGATTTGAAAAGAACTCAAAGATCGTCCTATTTACACCAAAAGGCATGATTAACCTAGATGGCTCAACTCTTACAAATGCAAAAGACGGAAAGCCACTTGATGTTGCTCCAGGTACTGGTTGGACTGTAAAATTACAGCATAAAGATAAAGTAGATTTATCAACAGCTGTTATGTTAAGAATTGATGAATAACTTTTCTTAGATTAGGAATTCAATGAGGCGTGATTATTAAATCACGCCTTTTTTTAGCTGAGTTTTGAATAGTTTTTACGAGCAGATCTCTTTGTTTCATACATTAACTTATCAGCTGCATCAATGAAATCCTGAGTATTTTTAAAACGTCTATCAAAACGAACAAAGCCTGTAGATACTGATAAGTCATAAGGAGCTAAAGATAATTCTTTTAGACTCTTTACATTTTTATCAATGTACTTACACACACAAGAAGCTCTTTCTTCATTAGCATTCTTTTTAATAAGAATGAATTCGTCACCACCATATCTACATAGAAAACAGTTAAAGTTTTCTGCTACAGATTTTAGTAAATGCGAAATTTGCATTAAAACAATGTCGCCTTCATTGTGACCATAGTTATCGTTAATATATTTAAACTTATTAACGTCAATAAACATTAAGAAAGTTCTTCTTTTTTCAGCCTCAGAAAGTGTCATTAGATTATCTAAATAGCTTTTAAGCTCATTTCTATTATTAAGAGTTGTCAAATCATCAATCGAAATTCTCATATGCTGATGAATTGTCATTAAAAAGAAGAAACAAATTGCATAAGCAGAACTTACTAATGGTCCATCAAATAAAAGACCAACTGGAGCTAGTATAAATGGAAGTAAAGTTGCTCCGAAAAATAAAAACTGCTCTATTTTGTACAAAGATAACTCTACAAATCTTTCTTTTTTATTGTTAATAATTGTAAGAAAATTAATTAGGCCAAATACAGAATAGAAACTTACAGTTCCAACTAAAAACGAATAATACTTACCATGAACAAAAGCTCCATGATATGTTAAAAACTGAATAAATCCGTTTATTGGCGCGGTTAAAGTAAAGTATCCTGCAACTAAAAATGGAATTGAAAAAATTAAAAGTTTTAGGTCTCGCCCCAAAGAATGTTCATTTCTAATTAAAAATCCAATTAAGAATAAAACGTACGGAATTAGTAATGCAAAGAATGAACTAGCACAACTATAAAAAATAACAATATCGACATTTCTAGTACAGAATTCATTTTTTGCATACAGGGCATAACAATTTACGTTTGTATGAGCTCTAAGTGCAATATCGCATAGAGCTTGCAGAACAGAAAGCAAAAGAATGATGACAAGCTTTATTCTTGATTTGTCACCGCTTTTCCAAATATTAAAGCCAATACAAATAAAGACAAGAATACAGATGATGTCTATTTCAATGGCGTAGTAAATAGATGAGTTCATATTTATACCTCCATATCATCATCAGATTTCTTGATTATTTTTTGTCTGTACATATTTCTATCAGCTTGTTTAATAATTTCATTGATTGAAACGTTTGGAACATTCAATGGAGTTGAACCAACGGAAAAATTTACAGAAAAATCAGAAAAATTATTTACAGCTTTTTGATTTAGAACTTCATGAAGGTCATCAAGCATTAACTGTAACTCATTAGCATTTCGGTGCGAGGAAATAATTACAAACTCATCTCCACCAATTCTTGCAATAAAAGAATGATTTTTTGCAGAAATATCTCGCATAGATTCAGCTACAGTTCTTAAAGCTAAATCTCCGACTAAATGACCGTAGTTATCGTTAATCTTTTTAAAATCATCAATATCTATATATGTAAGATACATACTATTTTTTGCAGAAGATGAAAGAATTGAAGATAGATATCTTCTAAATCTATTACGATTATTTAAGCCTGTTAAAGGATCAATAAACACGCGATTTTCATGAAGATTTATGTAGAAGAATAAAGCTGCAATAAGAGTTGCAATAATAAATACATTAGAGCGCTGGAAACTTGTTAGAACTTGGCAACCACCTAGTATTAAGCTAGTTAACATAATAATGGTGGCTTCTTTTTTATCATCTGAATTAGATACAAACAAAGTACAGTAAGTGCTAACTACAACGATAATTGCATAATAAAAAACAACAAAAATAAATAATACATAGTAAAACTTACCATAAGCAGGTTCACCAAATAGATTTAGTTTAAATAAAGTATCAAAAAAAGGAGATAGCCCTGAAAGAATAGAGGTAATCACTAATGGCAAAACAGTAATTACTTTAAAATAAGTTTGATTTAAAAGACTCTTATATCCTAAGTATCTAACAACCAATTTCATTTCAAAATATGGAATTAACAACCATAATATAAAGTCAAAACACTCTATTACATAGTGAACTGCAAAATAAGAACTAAATGGAAATAATAAAGAAATAATCTTAATAGAAGAAGTTGTCAAGATTGAATAACAACAATATACAAAGTTCTTATTTGATTTATCATGCTCCCTTACAATAGAGCGAATGATAATCAGCAACAGCGCAATTACTATTACGTATGTTTCAATTTTAAGAGCTAGCCACATATTATTATCGTTTATTTAGTTTTAAATGCATCAGAGAAAGATCCTGCCTGGTTTCTGTATTGTGCTGAATTACCATCACCTTTTTTCTCTGCTTTTTCTTGTCTACGTTTATTTACTTCAGCCCTATAGTCTTTTAAGAAAATAGGTTCACTACTATTTGCATTACTATTATTTTGATTCTTTTTCTTTCTATTCTTTTTATCAAAGCTACTTGAAAGTCCTGCTTCAAGCATTGTTGATGCTGAAAATCCTGAATTGGCTTTATTTTTACCACTTAAAATCGCAGAACCGTTCATGCGAGCCATATCAGCATTAAATAATTTTTTTTCTTCTTTTAAAATCTCGTCTTCTGGCTCTTTATAGTTTCTATGTAAAATTGCATTAACAGCAGCTGATTTAGCTTTTGATCTTAATAAAAAATCTCTAGGAGATAAATTATCAACATCTGATTCATCTTGTCTTCCTTTTGCGATTTTAACAACGTCCTTTATTGATTCATCTGCAGATAGTCGATTGTTCTCTTCAATTAAATCAGGATCTAAATCTTGAGAAAAAAGAACATCAGCATCTTGTGAATTTGTTGTATTAGCAAAAGCATTTTGCAAACAAATAATTGTCATAAAAAAAATGACAATCGTCCTTAATGAAGACAGGAAACAAAATGTTTTATTCATCTAAAAACCCAAAGCTTTACACATATCATTAATTATTGAATATTAAGAGAAATAAGACAGTGAGATATGTTACAAATTCAGAATAGTTTAAGAATTCGTTTATTATAAAATCCATTTTAGTTTTTTAATTAACCTTTATTTGAGGCTCTTCGTGCATATCTGTGGGTAAAATTTAAAAAGCAGTGCACGATAAAGCC
>CAZEXR010000051.1:0-8354 GCA_964516675.1 uncultured Enterobacterales bacterium
TGGCAGTAAAGATCGGGGAGAAATAATCCTAAAATTTACTGCTCAATGTCAGTTACATTATCTATTTTTATCAGATAATATATTTATTAGATGTAATTAAATAAAGAGAGCTAACCATGAATGTAATTTTAGAAAACCCTATGTATATTCTTGCTACAGCAGGTGCTTTTCTACTTATTGCACTTCTTTTATATATAAGAAGTCAGAACTTTTCTAAAGAGCTCTCAAACTTAAAGGTAACAATAAATGACCTTCAAGTTAAGCTATCTAATACGACTTTAGAAAAGCAAGCCTTAGAAAATCAAGCAAATCAATTATTAAATACTATTCAAGAATTAAATGCACGAATTCAGGAATTGTCATTTACGAATAATAACTTAGATGTTCAAGCTAAGACCTTATCAAATAAACTTATCCAAACAACAGAGTTATACCACTCTGTAGATGCAAGGCAAAAAGAACTTGAAAACCAGTTATCCGACATAAAGGTTTTAAAGAGTGATCTTGAAAAACAAATTACAGATCAGAAAAACTTAATCGCTACACTTTCGAAAAATGTAATTGATGTTAATGCACAATATGCTCAAGCTGTAATCGAAAAATCACAAATTGCTTCTGAAAAAGAGCAAGCAAATGCAACAATTGCAAAGCTTGAAGCTCAGATTTTTGCTAATGAGAAAATTAACGAGCAAATAAAAACTCAATTTGAAACTTCTCAAGAAAAATTAAAAGAAGAGCTAAAGAATTTATCTGAAAAATTTGTCAAAGCTGGAGCTGAAGATTTATCAAAGAAATCACAGGCTGATTTAATAAATATCGTAAATCCTCTAAAAGATGAAATTGAAAAATTTAAGACCATGATGAATGAAAACCATGCTGCTCAAGAAAAACGCGTGGGTGCATTTGAAAATGAGATTAAAAATATTCAACAGTCATCTATCAATCTATCTAATCAGGCTGAAGAATTAACAAAGGCTCTACGTTCTGGCTCTAAATCACAGGGTATATGGGGAGAGCAACAGTTAGAAAGAGTGCTTGAAAGTTCAGGTCTAGTAAAAGATAAGGATTATCGTCGAGAAGTTGCTGTTGTGCAGGATTCAAGGGATGCAACTAATGCAGGACGACCTGATGCTGTTGTAGATCTTCCTGATAACCATTGTATTGTTATTGATGCTAAATGCTCACTTACTGCGTACACAAAATTCATCAACGCAACAAATAAAGAAGACAAGGTAAAAGCTCTTAAAGAGCATACAGAATCAGTTAGAAAGCATGTTAACGAATTAAAATCCAAAGGCTATTCTGAGAATTATCGCAAGTTACTAAATTGTCCTTACTTTGTATTCATGTTTGTTCCATTAGATGGAGCATTATCTGACGCTCTAAGTTATGATTCATCTTTGTATGATGATGCAGCTATGTCCAAGATTTATCTTGTGTCACCATCGTCAATGATTCCGGCTTTACGAGTAGTAGCAAATCTTTGGATGTTATCAGAACAAACAGATAGGATCTCATCTTTAATAAGCTCAGCTCAGGATATTTGGAATAAATTTGAAACAGTTGAAAGCAAGCTTGCAGCTGTTATTAAATTAGGAGACCAACAGCAAAAAGCCGTTTTAGACATGGCAAACTCATTTAATTCAGGAAAAGGAAGCTTACGTTCAAAGCTAGAAAAATTTGATAAAGATGGAGCAAGAAAACAAATACTGCTCTCTGATAAGGTTTCAATTATTGAAGGTACAGCAACAACAGTTGAAAAGAGTGCTCCATCCATTCCAGTAAATGACGAATAAATTACCCTAATACATAAAGTCAAAACACGAGGTTTTGACTTTTATTGAAATTAGATAATTGTTGCATCAGTCATTGTGTACTGCTCTAATGAACCTTGCTTTGCTTGGATGCAAATATAGCTAAGACCTAAAGAGCCAGAAGCGATATTACGCACACCTTGAGGAGATACCTTTACTAAAGAACCTTCTTTTAGCGCGAAATCATCGCCATCTACAGTCATAACACCATTGCCAGATAGAACGATATATAACTCTTCATTTTGTTTATGCTGATGGAAAAATGGACCTTTTACATTTGGTTCCATATGAGCAAAAGAAACTTCCATTGATGAAAGAGACAAGATCTCCTTTAAAAATAGCTTACTATTTGAGGTTAAATTAGCATCTTTGCAATCCATTACATACTTTTCAATATTTGAAAATGCATCCATATCAGCAAAGGTAACGTTTTTAGTATTTTTCTCATTTTCTAATTTCTTAGAATCTTTATTTAAAGTAAATTCTAAAGCCATGATGTGCTCCTTTTAGTTAGATATCTAACTATATAATTATAAAAAATTGCTTTATTGCTCGATATTATTTTTTACTCTTACAAGTAAAGCTTCTAAAACATCAGCCTCTTTATCAGTTAAACCTTGATAAACTTTAGCATTGAGTTTATCAGCTACTTCCTGGAATTTAGTCTCATAGGAGTAGCCTAGTTGTGTTAACTCAACCATGGTTACCCGACTGTCAGTTGTAGACTTCTCTCTTCTGACTAAACCTAATTTCTCAAGTTTATCGACTAAAACGGTAGTTGTAGCTTTGGTTCTATCAACGCTAATCGCGATCTCCTGCATAGAAGTTTTACCATTGCTTAAAAGAAAAGCAATAATATCTCCATGAGAAGGCACAATTCCTTTCAAGCCAGCCTTATTAAGTTCATTTTCAATAAACTTATTGGCAGCTTTACGGATACGTGAAGAATAAAATACAGCTAAATGTTTCATGTTTTACATTATAGTTAGATATCTAACCATTTTCAATACTATTTAATTTTTTTTTAATAATGCTACTTAAAACCAATATAAGTTTTGCAAAACAAACAGTTAGCAAAGCAAAAAGAAGATATGAGTATAGACCATTAGGAGCTATTACAAAATAAAGAATGATTGCACTAGATAAAAGTACAAACATTTTAATAAATTCACTCATATAAACTCCAAATAAAAAGCTCTAACATTTTGACACGATAGAGCTTCTTTTACCACAAATCTAAATATTTATGGTTTCATAAAGTGAGAGCCCTTTGCAATGCCTAAAACACCAGAACGAACTACTTCTGTCACTTCTGCTAGTTTGCATATAGTACTAATAAAATTATCTGTTTCATCTGGAGTACCAACAAACTCTAGAGTGAAGATTTCTGCATTTACATCGATAATTCTTGCTCTAAATATGTCTGCAAGGCTCTTAACCTCATCACGAACATTGCGATTTGGAGTATTAACTTTAACTAATACCATTTCGCGCTCCAGACCACCTTCAGATTCTTCTTGAACATCAGACACTCTAAATACACATACTAATTTATGTAACTGTTTTGTAATCTGCTCAGCCTCATTCTTCTCTCCTGTTGTAAGAATTGTACAACGAGATAAAGTTGGATCTTCTGTTGGAGCTACAGTCAAGCTATCAATGTTATAACCACGCTGAGAGAATAAACCTACAACACGTGACAACGCACCAGCTTCGTTTTCAAGCAAAATAGAAATTACGTGTCTCATTACTTATCCTCATCATTTAACATCATGTCTACCATAGAGCCATTTGCTCTTAACCATGGCATAACCTTAGTATTTGTATCTGTTACAACATCAACTAAAATGAACTCATCTTTTGATAATAGTACATCTTTGATAGTGCTCTCTAAAAGCTCTTCTTTAGTAATTCTAATACCTTTAAAGCCATAAGCTTCAACAAGTTTTACAAAGTCAGGATTTCCATCTAGATTTGTTGCACTATATCTTTGCTCATAAAAAACAGTTTGAAACTGACGAACCATACCAAGTACAGAGTTATCTAGAATAAAAACTTTAACAGGTAATTTATACTTACGACAAATAGCAAGTTCTTGCATATTCATCTGGAATGAACCGTCACCTGAAATGCATAATACACAAGCTTTAGGATGAGCAAATTGAGCACCAATAGCTGCAGGAAAGCCAAGCCCCATAGTGCCTAAACCACCTGAAGTAATAAAGTGTCTTGGAGACTCAAAATCAAAGTATTGAGCAGTAAACATCTGATGCTGACCAACGTCTGTTGTAACGTATGGATCAATACCTAGTTCATGGCATAACTTTGAAATTGTCTGAATTACCTGCTGAGGTCTAATCATGCCCTCATGCTTTGTGTACTCTAAACAATTTTTCTCTTTAAACTTGTTAATTTGAGACCACCAAGCAGATAAATCTTGAGGTTCTTTGTCTGTTAACTCGTCTAAAGCTCCCATAATCTGTTTCAAAATTGTTTTAGCATCACCTACGATAGGAATATCTGCACTTACAGTTTTAGAAATAGAAGCAGGATCAACATCGATATGAACAATGGTTGCATTAGGACAGAACTTAGAAACATTATTTGTAGCTCTATCAGCAAAACGAGTACCAATGGCAAAAATTAAATCTGAATTATGCATTGTTTCATTTGCTTCATATAAGCCATGCATACCAAGCATACCTAGATATTGATCATCTGATGCAGGATATCCTGAGATTCCCATAAGAGTAGATACAACAGGTAAATTTAATCTTTTAGCAAGTTTTTTAGCTTCATCACAAGCATCGCCTTGAACCACGCCACCGCCAATTAACATAACAGGTTGCTTTGCTTTAATTAACTCAGCAGCAGCTCTCTTTACTTGACCTTTATGACCAAAAATTGTTGGGTTGTATGAACGAATTGAAACATCTGACTTATCATTATAGTCAAAGAAATAGTTTCTATTCTGACAGTTCTTTGGAATATCAACTACAACAGGACCTTTTCGTCCAGTTGACGCAATATAGAAAGCCTTTCTTAAATTCTTTACGATATCTTCAGGTTTTTTACATAAAAAACTGTACTTTACAACAGGACGAGTGACACCCATTGTATCAACTTCCTGAAAAGCATCTGTACCAATTAAGTCAGTCCTTACCTGACCTGTAATTAGTACAAGAGGAATTGAATCACCATAAGCAGTTGCTAAAGCAGTAACAGTGTTTGTTGCACCAGGTCCTGATGTAACGATTGAAACACCAACCTTTCCAGTTGAACGAGCATAACCATCAGCCATGTGAACAGCACCTTGCTCATGTCTAGCTAAAGTATGTTCGATTTTTGAATCGTATAATTCATCGTAAATATCTGTAACTGCTGCACCAGGGTAACCAAAAATCTGTGTTACGCCTAGATCTTCAAGTACTCTTACAACTTGTTGCGCGCCGTTTAATTGTTCCATAATTTATTAAATCTCTTTATAAGTTGTCTTAATTCTATACTATAAGCACTCATCAAAAAAAGAATGCTCTTTTATGCACTTTTATAAATCAGACGACTCTCACTCGTACCATACGTAAGCTAGCGTTTATTATTGTTTTATATAAATTTTTCATATTTTCTCCTTGCTTACAAAGTACTACAAAATTCTATTTTTCCATTACCTTCATACATACATCATCGCGAGTTGATATGAAAGGTGTGATTAAAATAAGTTTTTCTTTAAATAAATCTAATAATTCTAGAGCACTATGACTCTTTCTAAAATTAAGTTCCATTGGACGTAAAGGTAATAGTTCTAAAAAGCTTACTTGAACATTATTTAATAAAGTTATGCTCTGCTCTTCTTTTGTATATTCACCCATGCCAATTAACATAGCGCCATTAAAAGCAGTTCTTTGAGAAAAACCACTTTCCTTTTCTAGATAATAACCAAATCCAATTGAATTACTCTCTGCAATTAAATGGCGAATTACTTCTATTAAAAGGTAAATTTCAAAATTACTCTTTGAATCAGGGTTAAATTTATAATCTTTAGGAAGAGACAAACAAATCTCACAACTCTCAACACCACCATTTTTTGAAGGTTGTGTTTTCCCTGATAAACCAACACTTACTAAAAGGTTATAGCCATGTTTATCATTTGGTGCTACTCGATATAAATCTACCTGATTAAATGAACACAAGTGTTCAGGAGTTCCAAAGGACTTCTTTATATGATCTAAAAGTTCCTGCTTTGATTTATCATCTACACCTTTAAAAGCAGCTTGTGCAATCAAATCATTTGCATTAGATAACATTGTAGTTATCTGATTAAATAAAATTCCATCAGAAATTGATGCAAAACGTAACGCACGTTCAAAACGAATTTTACTGTCTTCAATTAGGCATTGTTTGAAAAGGATATAACCTCTATAAAATAAGTGCTTTGGATTATCCTTTCCTTGAGTTGAAAACTTATCTAATAATATATTTGCTTTTTCAAACAATGAGTATGGATCTGAAGTTTTATTTGCTGCATTAATATATGCACGAACTAGCTCATTACATAAATCAAAATCTAACTCACTATTTTCTAATTTTTTAATAACTGCAAACAAGTCTTGTTTTTCATACAATGCTTTAATCTCATTTAAAAGATCTTGTTTGTATTTTGCAAAATCATTGATTTCCATATTTCGCCTTAATTAAAAAAGCCCCGGATTTACCGAGGCTCATTGTATTCATGTAATTACTTATGAATGTAAGGAATGCTCGCCTCTGAATATTCCACACACACCTTAACGGACAGTCTCGACGACTTCAGCTTGCTCTGAGACAGCCTTGAGGAATCTATCTACCTCAAAAGAAGTATTCACAAACTGTAAAATGTATAAGTCAGGAGTAATATCAACGATCTGTGCTTTAAAGATATCACATAAAGTCTTAATTTCTTCACGTAAGGTATGACCTACAGCTTGTACTTTAACAAATAAAATTTCGCGCTCAACAATATCAATTGAATTGTCTTGCTGGCTTGAAACCTTAATTACATTTACTAACTTGTGAAGTTGCTTTGTGATTCTTTCTACAATATTACCATCGCCATCTGTAAGAATAGTAATACGAGACAAAGTCTTATCTTCAGTTGGAGCTGCTGTAATATTCTCAATGTTATAACCACGCTGAGAAAATAAACCTACAACACGAGATAAAGCACCTACTTCATTTTCTAGAAGGATTGAAATGATCTGACGCATTTTATTCCTCGTTTAAAAACATATCTGACATACTACCACCAGCTTGTTGCATTGGTAAAACCTTTGCATCAGTGTTACAAGCAATATCAACAATAACTAATTTGTCTTTCATAGATAAAGCTTTTGCGACAGCACTGTCTAATTCTTTAGGATCAGTTACTCTCATACCCTCATGACCATATGCCTTAGCAAGAGCCACGAAATCAGGATTTGAGTTTAAGTTAGTTGAGCTGATATGTCCTTTGTAGAACATTCTCTGCCACTGTCTAACCATACCTAAGGTTGAATTATCTAAAATGAAAATCTTTACAGGAATATTAAACTCTAAACAAGTTGATAATTCCTGAATGTTCATTTGGAATGAACCATCACCTGTAAATAAGCAAACCTGTTTATCTGGACAGCCTACCTGAGCACCAACAGCTGCAGGGAAACCATAGCCCATAGTGCCAAGACCACCTGATGTTAAAAGATGACGAGGCTCATCAAACTTGTAATACAAAGCTGTAAACATCTGATGCTGACCTACGTCTGTTGCAATAATTGCTTTACCATCTGTTGCTTTGTATACAGCCTCAATAATTTGCTGAGGCTGAATTAAGTTATCGTCTGTTCTATAACCTAAACAGTTAATTTCACGCCATCTTTCAATTTGCTTCCACCAAGAAGCCATAGCTTCTTTGTTCTCTTCTAAATTAAACTCATCAAAAGCATCAATGAATTGATTTAAAACAGTCTTAGCATCGCCTACAATTGGAATATCAGCAGTTACAGTCTTTGAAATTGAAGCAGGATCGATATCAACATGAACAATCTTAGCAGCAGGACAAAACTTAGATAAATTATTTGTTACACGGTCATCAAAACGACAACCTACAGCAAATACTAAGTCGGCCTTATCCATTGCGTTATTAGCTTCATAGGTACCATGCATACCTAGCATACCTAGGAACTGTTTATCTGTGCTTGGGTATACACCTAAGCCCATTAAAGTTGCAGTTACAGGAATATTAAAATGTTTTGCAATCTTTCTAACTTCTTCTTGGGCACCAGATAACTGGGCACCACCACCGATTAAAAATACAGGATGACTTGCATCTGCAATTAGCTTAGCTGCTCTCTTTACCTGACCACGGTGACCTAACTTTGTAGGATTGTATGAACGTAACTTTACAGGACCATCCATCTCAGGATATTCAAAGTGTAAAGAAGGACGAACACAATCTTTAGGAACATCAACTACAACAGGGCCTGGACGACCTGATGCAGCTAAATAAAAAGCTTGACGAATGTACTT
>CAZEXR010000051.1:8364-12836 GCA_964516675.1 uncultured Enterobacterales bacterium
TTTGGAATATCTAAAGCACACTGACATAAGTATGAATGTTTTACGATAGGACGAGTAATACCAACAGTATCAACTTCTTGGAAAGCATCTGATCCAATTAGAGGAGTTCCCACCTGGCCTGTAATAATAACCATAGGAATTGAATCCATGTATGCTGTTGCAATTGAAGTAACAGTATTTGTAGCACCAGGACCAGAGGTTACCAAACATACGCCAACTTTACCTGTTGCACGTGCATAACCATCGGCTGCGTGAGCTACACCTTGCTCATGGCGACCTAAAATGTGTTTAATCTTCTTTGATTCAAGTAATGCATCATAAATATCAAGGACAGCACCACCTGGGTAACCAAATAAATTATCAACACCTAAGTCCTCAAGAGTACGCACTAGCATTTGTGCGCCAGACATCATGGTCATGAAAAAGCTCCTTCCTCTAAATATTAGCCTTTTTTAGGTTTTGGCCAGAACCTCTGAGGTACATCATGTACCCATTTTTCGTAATCTTTAGGAAAATCCCTTTTTAGTCTTGGCTCATCAAGAAATACGGCAAAACCGTAAGCAAAGCAAAGCATTGAAAAAGGTATAACCAATGTTATAAGTGAATTTATAGCACAACAAAGGCCTAAATAAAATAATATGAGTCCCATATGCATAGGATTTCTACAAAGAGCATATGGACCTGATGTTACTAATTTTATAGTTTCCTCAGACATTTTTACAGATCCGACCACTACTGCACCACCATGACCCTTTGTAATCAATTCATAGTTTGACCAAACTACAAAAAATAGACCAACACCAGAGCTTATAGCACCAAAAATCGCGCTTGGCAGACCAACAGGCATGAATTCATAAAACCATAAATCTGAGATGTAAAAAATAGCAATTGGTCCTGCTATAAAAAAAATACAGCTACCAAAAATATAAGCAAGTATATTGCGTAAATTCAATTTCACTATTGTTCTAATGCTCTTTCAATAAGTTTTTCTAGCACAAATAATGGATGAATAGCTTCCTTTCCTTCCATTCTGTGAACCTGAGAACGACAACTAAAACCTGTTATCAAACAATGCTCAAAATCTCTTTTTGCAATTTGACCTTTCCAATTTTTTTCATAAACAGCATAGGTCTGTTTTTGATTTTGTGCCATATGACCGAATAAACCTGCCATACCACAGCAAGCTACGTTTACAGGAATTAACTTAAGACCAAATCTATCTAATGTATTCTGCCACATTACAGGAGCAGGAGTTATTAGTGCGCGCTCGGTACAATGGGTAAATAAGAAATATGGTTCTGCAAATTCTGAAGTTTGAGCTGTTGCTAAAACTTTTGACTTAATTTTTTCATAGTTATCAACAAATCTTTGAGTTCCAAATTGAGCTGTTAACCATTCTTCAGGCAACTGCACAGTGAAATCTCCACATAAGTCACCTAACATCTGAGGATATTCATCTCTGTAACAAATTGTAAGAGCTGGATCATAACCAACTAAAGACTTACCTGTTTTATGAATTCTTGATAAACGTGCAGCCTGCTTTGCAGCATAATGTACAAAGCGCTTTCTCTCTCCACGAATAACCATAATCTTTCCATTTACGTATGGACGTAAGAAAGCTACTTTATAACCTAGAGATCTTATAAATTTAGCCATTGCTACAAGACCATTTGCTTCATAACAAACTGTAAATGGATCAGTAACAATAATTAAATCACAATCAGATTTTTCAGCCTTTTTGGTAGAAAGAATTTCAAAGTCATTGTCTTTGCATTCGTCTTTGAAAGTTTTTTCACTAAATAAAGGTAAATCTACAAAGCCAAATATAGTTTTTGTGAGAGCTTTTACATATTTATTAGAAATAACTGCATTTGATAATTTAGGGAACTTTGACATGATTGGCAAAGTAAACTCTGAATTTAAAATCATCAAATCCATTAAAGGTCTTAGATAACGACTGTAATATAAAGCTAAGAAACGAGAATTTAAGTCGGCTGCATTTACATGCGCAGGACAAATACTCTTACATGACTTACAAGACAAACAGGTCTTAACTCTTTCTAAATACTCAGTTGAGTAATCACTACCCTTTGAAAATAGTGAATTAAAAGCTCTACGAATAAAGTTTACAGGATTTGGAGTTGCAGTTAATAAAGTAAATTCTTCAGTTGCAATATTATGTCCTCTATCGTTCATTAAACGCATCCACTCACGCATTAACTCACTATAGCCTTTTGGTGATTGGATATGATTTTTAGTATAACGATAACTTGGACACATCAAGGCACTTGACTGATAGCTAAAGCATTGGCCATTACCATTGCAGCTTACAGCGCCTTTAAAAGAGTTTCGAACTGTAACAGGTAGTGTTCTATCTAAATCACCACGCATTGGACTGTCTATCGGAACAATCTTGTCATCTTCATTACCAAATGGAACACAAATCTTGCCTGGATTTAGCACATTGTTAGCATCAAAAAAAGCTTTTACTTTTCTTGCTACAGGATAAAGTTCTTTAAAGAATACCTCACCATAGCATGAACGATAGCCTCTGCCATGCTCACCCCACATCTGACCTTGGTATTTGTTTACTAGTTCTACTACCTTATCAGAAATTGTAACTAGTTTTGCTCTATCCTCATCTGTAGTTAAATCTAAAGCAGGACGGACATGCATCAAACCAGTATCTACGTGACCGAACATACCATAAGTTACATTTAATGAATCTAAAAGAGCTCTAAACTCTAAAATGTAATCTGCTAAATTACGTGGAGGTACAACTGTATCCTCTGTAAAGGCTACAAGCTTTTTGTCACCAGCTGCTGCACCTAAAAGTCCAACAGACTTTTTACGCATTCCATAAACAGATGCTACAGCATCAGGAGTTACAGCCAACTGAGCTCCTAAAATACCGTTTTCTAAGGTCTTTGATTTTTCAACTACTTTTGAAAAAATCTGTTCTAACTTCTTATGCTCAGACTCTTTGTCATAACCGTTAAATTCAACTATGTTGATACCCAAGATTTCATGATTAGGAACTTCTTGAATATAGTCTTTTACAGAATCCCAAATAGAGTCTTTCTTTGCTAAACCAAGTACTCGAGAGTCAACGGTTTCAACAGAGAATACGCCTGCATCAATTAGATCTACAGCATGACGCAAAGCACTATCAAAGCTTGAATACTTAACCACCATTAGTTCTCTAAAATCAGGAATTTTGGTTAAGTCTAAGGTAGCTCCACAAATAATAGCCAAGGTACCTTCAGCTCCACAGATTATGCGAGCTAAATTTAATGTATCTGTTTTAGGATCGTAAGAATGAGCTAAATCATAGCCTGTCATGAAGCGATTAAGCTTTGGAAAAAACTCTTCAACCTTTGCGCTATTCTCTTTTAATAAAGCATAGCAATTTCTATAAATTTCACCTTCAAGACCTTCTTTTTTTAGGCAAGCTTGAAGTTCATCTCCAGAAACAGGACCAAAAGTTGTAATTGTGCCATCTAGAAGAACTACTGTTACATCTTTAATGTGTGTAGATGTTCTTCCATATTTTAAAGATCCTTGTCCTGCAGCATCATTTGAAATCATACCACCCAAGCAAGCTCTGCTTGAGGTTGACAATTCAGGAGAGAAAAATAAGCCATGTGGCTTTAAAAATTCATTAAGTTCATCTTTAATTACGCCAGCCTGTGCGTAGATTGAACAGTCCTCTGAATTAAAATCAGAAGTACCTTTCATGTAACGAGAGCAATCAATGGTAATACCATCATTTAATGACTGACCATTTGTGCCTGTACCACCACCACGAGGGGTAATAACTAATTTTTCAAAAATAGGAGTAGCACGTAATTTTACTGCAATAGAAATATCTTCATTGTCTACAGGAAAGATTACACCTTGAGGCATTCTCTGATATACAGAATTATCAGTTGCAACAAGTAATCTTGATGCATGAGAACTTTCTACATCGCCTTTAAATCCATGCTCTTTTAGAGAATTAAAATATTTTTCATAGAGTGGTTCTAGACTAGGTAGATCTGATATACGAGGGATCATTGCTTTTTTGCCTCTGTGTTCGGTACAAAATTGAAATAATGAATCCCATTTTATATTAAATTGAGACAAGTAGCACAGATTTAAAAAGATAGAATAAAACTAACCAAAACAGTGAGTTGATGTTGAAGAATTTTGATTGAGAAGGACTTGGTAGCTATGACTGGAATCGAACCAGTGACCTCAGCATTATGAGTGCCGCGCTCTAACCAACTGAGCTACATAGCCATTCAAAAGCATGGCTGGGGTACTAGGATTCGAACCTAGGTAATGACGGAATCAGAATCCGTTGCCGTACCACTTGGCGATACCCCAACAAAGATGAGCTTTTAAGACACAAAAAAACCACATTAAATGTGGTTTATTGGTAGCTATGACTGGAATCGAACCAGTGACCTCAGCATTATGAGTGCCGCGCT
>CAZEXR010000052.1:0-12832 GCA_964516675.1 uncultured Enterobacterales bacterium
GCTTTATCGTGCACTGCTTTTTAAATTTTACCCACAGATATGCACGAAGAGCCTTATAAATTTTATATTTCAAATAAAGATATTTAGATAGGATTTCCATGCTCTTTATTTATTTTTATTATATGAATCTTTTGTTAAAGATCCATTCAAAATGCAGAATTGTGTTTGAAATGCAATTTATTGCATATAATAATGCGATTTATATCACGTTATATATTTGTGAAACAAATCACATAATTAGTCTTTTGTGCATAAAAAAGCCTTTTCATTTATGAAAAGGCCCTTTTATGTAATTCTATTTAAGAAAAGTAATAGCTATCTTTTAGCTTTTTGATAATTACTCTTATCTAATAACTCTGGTTTACATAAGTATAAAGCCATTAGTTTTGCACCATTGTTATAGGTTGTGGTGTCATTAATATCTACTTTCTCACCTTTACTAATCGCACCTACCATTTTAACGATGGTATCGCATAATTCGCTAGGGTTTTTATAAATTGTCATAGCAAGTTCTCCACTTGCGATGTGATCTAATGCTTCTGGAACTGCATCTTGACCTGTTACAACAGGAATATTACTTGAGTTATATCCTCTTTTCTTTAGTGCAAAGATGATGCCTTCTGAAACACAATCAGCTGGAGATAGAATTGCATCAAGTTTTACTCCATCAGGTCCATATCCAACTTTTTCAATCAAGGCATTCATTCTTTTATTTGACTCATTTCCTGACCAATCTGGTGTGTTAACTTGTTCAGGTGTCATTTCATTGGACTTGCAAACTAACTGACCATTTTCAAAATATGGAGAAAGCTCATCCATTGCACCTTTCCAGAAGAATTTTTCGTTATTATCATTTAATGAGCCATAGAATAATTCAATGTTCTTTGGAGTTGGATCATTCTCTAGATTTAAAGCTTTAACAAGGAATTTTCCTTGCATGTGTCCAACCATTTCATTATCAAATGTTGCGTAATATGATACAGCATCAGTACCAGTAATAAGTCTGTCATAACTAATTACAGGAATATTCTTGTTTTTTGCAGTAGCAAGAGCTTCGGACAATGCACTTCCATCGATTGAACCAACAACTAAAACATTAACATTCTGATCTGCAAGACGTACTAATTGTCTTTGCTGAAGAGCAACATCAACGTCTCCGCCATACAACAGTTCAACATCATAACCTGCTGCCTTAAGTTTATTTTGAAGCATGAAACCTTCGTTGTACCATCTATCTTCATTTTGTGTTGGCATTGCTAATCCAACGGTAAAAGCATTACTTTGTGTACTAAATAAAGTAAAGGCAGCAAAAGCAGTCACAGATAGTAACTTCGAATAATTCATTACATAACTCCTAAGAAGTCGGGATTTGATGATGTATTTGTAAATAAAGACAAATTTAAAAATTTTATAATTGTTATCGTTAATTTTAAATGAATATTTAGAGTAATCGATAATAAAAGACTTTATTTTTTTAATTCAGAATAACAGATCACACAGAATTTAATTTTTCCAAAGAAAAATTAAGAGATAAATAACTATTTAATTTTTTTTAAGATCTTGTTTCGATCTTCTTCACGTTTTTCTAAAATTTCTTTTAATTTTCCTTGTTCTAACCTTTTTTGATCTTTTATTGCAGCGTATATAGTGCCAATTACAAATAGAATTGGCACAAGAATAATCAATATAACAGTTAAGTTCATTTCTTAGTTAAGCATTGATTTAAGTTGTTCGTAATTCCTAATAGCACCACGTACTTCCTTACCATCGATAATTAGGTACGGAGTTCCAGTAATATTTAGATTCATGCTATCTTCAATGCTCTTTCTAATTTGCTTTTGAGGCAATTCACTTTTAAGCATTTTCTCTACAGCTTCAAAATCAATCTTTAAATCCTTGCACAGAACTTTTATTGCTTCTCTATCAAAGTTTCTTGTAGGTCTGCTCATTAGATAATCATGGAATTGAAAGTACTTATCTTTGTCTACCAAATATATAGCTTGTCCATATTCTGAAAGCTGTTTTGATGCTTCTCCTAGAATTGGAATGTTAACATAGATAATTTGGGTGTCATCTTCCTTATTAGCTTTATGAAATAATGGTTCCATGGTTTTGCAATAACCACAGTTGTAGTCATAAAACTCAATAATAAAATGCTTAGATTGTTTATCTCCGAGCATTGGTAATGTATTAGAACTTCTATAACTATCAATTAACTGATTGATAGCTTCTTGATTTCTTTGATTTTGATCGTTTTCAAATTTCTTCATAGCTCGAAGAATAACTTCAGGATGATTTGATACATAATCATCAATGATTTTCTCTATTTGAGCCTGATCTTCTGTGGTTATGGCAGCATTTGCACAAGAAAAAGTAAGTGCTAATGCAAGACCAACACTTCCAACAAATTTAATCATTTTTATACCTAATTCTTTAATTTTAAAGCGATCTTTAATAAAACTATTGCAAGGATAGCACAAATTACCAAATTCAAACCTAGAGGTATCATTGAATTTTTACCCATAATGCCCACAAAAGGTGATAGTAATGAACCCAATAGAAAATATAAAACCCCAAATAATCCAGATGCAGAACCCGCACCACCTCTTTTAGCACTCATAACTACACCAAAACCTGCTGATTGAGATAAGCCCATCATTGAACAATAAACAGCTAGTGATAGAAGAACAGGAATATAGCTTGATGGCAGAATAAATGATTCAATTAGAACAGCAAGTCCTGAAAGTAATAATAATGTATATGCAAAAAATACAACTTTCACTTCTCCAAATCGTTTAGCAAATTTGCCTGCACTTGCACCAACAATAGATATACAAACAGAAATAAAAGCGAATGTACAAGAATAACCTATAGGAGACAATTCATATATACTTTGGAAGACAAAAGAAGATGCTGCAAGATAAGAGAAAAATCCGCCCATTACAAAAGATAATGAAAATGCAATTAACATAAACTTTAAATTTAGAAGATCAGTCTTCATCAAAAGAAGAAATGATCTGATATTTGGGTTTCTTTTTTCCTTAGGTAATGACTCTGGAACAAAAGCTTTTGTCATTAGAATTAAAACAAATCCCCAACCTACAAGAACATAAAATAGAACCTGCCAAGGAGAAAAACTAATAATAAATGAACCGATTACAGGTGCTAATATTGGTGCAAGAGAATTGATGGCCATAAGGAAAGACATAAATGAAGTTAATTCATTCCCTTTAAATTTATCGCATGCAATAGCTCTTGTTAACACGATACCACCTGCTGCTGATAATCCTTGCAATACTCGCATTAAAATAAAGACATAAATTGAAGGTGATATTGCACATAAATAAGATGATACGGTGAAAATAGACAGTGATATATATAAAGGAATCAATCTTCCATATGCATCTGATATAGGTCCGATGATAATTTGACCAATGGCTAAACCTAAGAAAGATGCTGTAAGTGACATCTGTACTGATGATGGATTTGTATTATAAAAGTCCATAATCATAGGCATAGATGGAAGGTATAAATCAGAACACATTGGAGCAAAAGCACATAGCAGTCCTAGGGTGAATACATAAATAGCGTATTTCATTTTATTTGATGGCATAGTTTTATAGTAAGTAGTAAAAAATAAACAATAAAGGCCCTGAGTTATTAGCTAGGGCCTTGTAAAAATATTATAAATAAAAATTTAAAAATTAACTATTTTTTAAACAATCAAAAACTTCTTTTTCGTTAATTAAAACTAATTGTCTTTCGACTGCAGGAAGTTTCTTGTAGTCTTCTGTAGCTTTTAATGAACGTACTGCATAGTAAAGTAATGCTTTACGAACTGTATGGTAGATTGTCTCATCAGGTTCAACACCATAATCTAACTCAATAGCTCTACGAGAACCTTCTGGTAATTCTGGATTTGCCTTAAGCTGTAAGACAATTGTCTCATTCCAAGCTCTATCAGATAAACAGTCAGTTCCAACTTCTCTAAAACCATTACCAATAGGATCAGGGAAACGGTCATTAGGAGCAGGGATCTTTGGAACATCCGCGGTTTTAATTCTTGCTACAACATAATCTCTAAATTGGTGTTTATCATAGCAATAAGCTCTAATGTGCCAACGGTAGCCATCAAAAGCAAATGAATGAGGAGCAATTAAGTAATCATCATATTTGCCAGATGAAACTGATAAATAAACAACATGTAATGCATAGTGTTTTTGAATTGCATCAACAATATTTGATAAAACTGCTGAATCTAGATTACGCTTTGGTGGTCTTATGTTAGACATATCAACAGAAATAGTTGAACCAAAGAAATTTCTAGCAGATGACAAACCATTCTTTGCAATTAACTCTAAGTCATTAAAGAATGCGTCAGGTGAACACTCACTTGGATATACAGGAATAAAATCTTCTGTTCTTACATAAATCTTCTTATGTAAATCGTAATGTAAATTTTCTCTAGGAGGAGTACAGTTTTTAACTAAATCTCTGTAATATGTTAAATCAAGAGATGCTTGTGGAATTGAAATTCCAAAGAATTCAACTAAATCAGATCTGTTAATTTTACCATCAACACTTAAACGGAAATCAATAAACTCAATTCTACGAGTTCTGCTCCACTTATTAGAATTCAACTCAAGAGAGTTGCCTTCTTTTTTTTCCTTAGCCATTACAATTTAAATCCTACATAAAAAGAAAATAATAAAAACCACATTACGTAGCCTTCTATCACACCTCAAATCATTTTCATGATTCTATCCGAGCATTTTCTTTATTATTTTTATTATTATATTTACACCTGTTTTTTTAAACATTATCATCATGTTTAATATTTTATTCAGCTCTATTTTTCATTTTAGTATATAAGTAAACAAAAATCAAAACAAAAATAATACGTCTAGTATTAGACTAAAATAAATAATTGAACTAAGTTTGGTGTCTTGTACATTTATACCTATCTTAATTAGGCTCTAAATGTTCAAGACATAAACTAACCATTCCTGAAACAGCGTCCTCTCTTAAATTATCAGTTATTTCAATTTTTGGAAGTAAGGCTACTTCAGCTGCTGTTACTAGTTGTTTTTTTAATCTTTCTATTAAACCTGGTTTTAATGTTTCTGTATAAATTGCTACATATCCTGGATTAAGAACACACATAACAGCTCTAATTGTTCTAATAGCAAGATCATCAGCCTGCATCGACTCAGAAGGCAATACACCAACATCGTTATACATTGGAAAATAACGAATTTCACCAGCCATGCCGTCTTTTCCTCTAAGAACCGATCCGTTATAACAAAAACCGCATCCTGGTATTTTTCCTAGAACTAGAATAATTCCTGAAACATATTCCTGATTTTTACACCTTTTATAACAACCAAGTGTAGCTGCATTAATATCGGTCTCAAAAAAAACAGGAATAGCAAATTGTTTTTGTAAATGAGAAGCTAATCTTTTTGAATGACTATCATGACGAATAGCAGAGCCAACTCTTCCGCCAACGTCATCTGATGGCATTGAAACGCCGATTACAGCAATTTTAGGATAGAGTTCAACGTAACGCCCCATACCATTTTTAAATTCATTTGTTTGAATGCTATCTTTTTCATCGATAAGTTCTTCTTTTCTTTCGATGCATTCACCAAATAGATTATGGACAGAATAGCCTACATACTTATTTCCAGATCTTTTATATATAGATAAGATCAAAATTAGCTTATTCATTTCATTAAAACGATAAGTTGTAGCTGGTCTTCCGTTTATCAAGCTAGCTTTCTCACCTTCAAGAACTTCACCTGTAGCAATAAGCAAAGATAAAATTTTATTTAATGTAACAACTGATAAGCCAGTTAGCTCTTTTAGACGTGAACTTGTACAAACTTGTTCATCATGAAGAGCACTTCTTACAAGTTGAAGATTCTGTTCTCTGATTTGCTTTGATGTTATGGTAGATGCAGATTCAATCATAGCAATCCCTAATTAAATTAACTTATTAAACTGTGTTTAATAATAGTATTTTTTTTGATTCTATGCAATTTATTAAACTCAATAAAATAAAGTTAGCAATATATAACTATAAAGTAACCTTAAAAATAGACCTTTTTTGTATAATTTTAGGATAAATATAAAGGATATATGTATATGTTACTTTATTTCATCAAATTTTCATATATGCACTAAAAAAGGGATATTTATCCTCTATCTGACATTTTAGACTTTGTTATACAGCATAGATTAGGGCTTTTAACGGCTACATTTTTTTAATTTTCATTTTTAAACAAATTTTCATATTTACTGTCAAAAAATTTTCACTAATTTGTCAAATTAAAAATTCTAACTAAAATTACATTACGGTTTTGGAAAAAAACCTTATTTTTATAACACACTGTAAACGAGGAGCCTTAATGCTTCAAATTAGATTACATGGCCGTGGAGGCCAAGGTGTAGTAACCGCAGCAGAGATGCTAACACTAGCAGCTTTCTATGAAGGTCACTTTGCACAAGCTTTCCCAAGCTTTGGTTCTGAGCGTACTGGCGCTCCGGTTGTTGCCTATGCTCGTATTGATAATAAAGAAATTCGTACACACGAGCCAATTCAACAACCTAACGTAGTACTTGTTCAGGATAAAACCTTACTAGGTCCTGTTGACGTTTTTTCAGGTCTTGATCCAAATGGTTATGCGATCATCAACTCTAAAGATGC
Source organism: uncultured Enterobacterales bacterium (assembly GCA_964516675.1). GTDB lineage: Bacteria > Pseudomonadota > Gammaproteobacteria > Enterobacterales > Succinivibrionaceae > Succinivibrio. The sequence continues at coordinate 6,710 of CAZEXR010000052.1, forward strand.
CCCTGAAGTTGTAGTTCCAGAGTTAGTTAAAATGTTACCAAAGGGACATGTATTTACAGTTCCAGCTACAGATTTTGCAATGCAGAAGATAGGTAAACCTCTTCCAGGTGCTCCAATGTTATCTTCTCTAGCAGCAGTAACAGATATTCTAAAGTTAGAGTCTGTTCAGAACGCATTCCAAGCAAGATATCCAGGTAAAGTTGGTGACGCTAACGCAGAAACCGCTGCCCTTGCATATAACTATATTAAGGGAGTTGCAAATGCTTAAACAAATCGAAGGTTCATTAGGCGTTGCAGAGGCTGTAGCTTTATGCCGTCCAGGTGTTGTTTGTGCTTATCCTATTTCTCCACAAACTCATATCGTTGAAAATGTTGGTAAGTTTGTTAAAAACGGTACTTTAAAAGACTGTGATTTCCTAAACGTTGAATCTGAATTCTCTGCAATTTCAGTTGCAATCGGTTCAAGTGTTGGTGGAGCAAGAACATATACTGCAACAGCTTCACAAGGTCTTCTATTTATGACTGAAGGTGTTTACTCAGCTTCAGGTTTAGGTCTTCCTATCGTTATGACTGTAGCATCTCGTGCTATTGGTGGTCCTATCAATATTTGGAATGATCATTCTGATTCTCTATCACAACGTGATTCAGGTTGGTTACAGTTATTCTGTGAATCAAACCAGGACGCTGTTGATACACATATTATGGCCTTTAAGATCGCTGAAAAAGTTGGTCTTCCTGTTATGGTATGTATGGATGGTTTCGTTTTAACTCACGCTTTTGAACGTTTAGATATTCCTTCACAGGAACTAGTTGATAAGTTCTTACCTGAGTATGAGCCAAACGAATACTTAACCACTAAAGAGCCTGTATCTATTGGTGCTATGGTGGGTCCAGAGGCATTTACCGAAGTTCGTTTCTTACAGCAACGTAAGATGGCAAAGGCTCTTGATGTAATTGAAGAAGTTACAAAAGAATTCAGAGAGCTTACTGGTTCTAAATCAGGTGGTCTATTAGATTGCTATAACTGTGAAAATGCAGATCTTAAGTTAATCGTTATGGGTTCAACTGTTGGTACAGCAAAAGATGAAATCGATCGTCTAAAGGCTGAAGGCATCAATGTTGGCATCATTTCATTAAAGTCATTCCGTCCTTTCCCTTATGCTCAATTAGCAAAAGCAATCGGTGACACAAAGAATGTTATTTGTCTTGAAAGAGCTTTCTCTTTCGGTGCTCGTGGCATTATTTGTCCTGAAGTTAAACGTGCAATGGAAGGTACTTCTTGCGATATTAAGACAGTAGTTGCAGGTTTAGGTGGTCGTCCAATTTACGGTACAACAATTAACGGTATCGTAAAGAGTGCCCTAGCTGGTAAATTCACAGAAGAATTTAACTGGTTTGATATTGATGCAAAAGTACTTAACAGCTATACCGAAAAGACTGAAGGCGTTACCTTCCCTGAGGGTCCTTTAGGTCAGTCAGTTTTAGAAAACTCAGTAAAGGGTTAAGCAGGAGCACAAAATGTTAGAAAAGATTAAATTCTACCAAACAGGTTCAAATACCGTTGGTAACCGTCTATTAAATCCTGCTATGCGTACAATTCAAGCATCAGAGGATCGTTCAAACAGTCTTGTTTCAGGTCATAGAGCTTGTCAAGGTTGTGGTGAAGCTTTAGGTGCTCGTTACGCAATTGATGCAGCAATGAAAGCTACAAATGGCCAGATTATGTTAGTTAATGCTACTGGCTGTCTAGAAGTTTTCTCTACTCCTTTCCCAGAATCAGCTTGGAAATTACCTTGGGTTCACTCTCTATTTGGTAATGCCGCTTCTGTAGGTTCTGGCTTAGCAGCAGCTGCTCAAGTTTTAGCTAAAAAGAATGGCGATTCTGTTGTTCCACGTATCATCGCTCAAGGCGGTGACGGTGGTACCACTGATATCGGTTTTGGTCCATTATCAGGTATGTTTGAGCGTAATGACGATGTTCTATACATCTGCTATGACAATGAAGCATACATGAACACTGGTGTTCAACGTTCATCATCAACTCCTCCTGCAGCTCGTACTGCTACAACTCAGCTAGTTGGTGATAAGCCAGGTGCTGATTGGGGTAAAGGTAAGGATGTACCTTTAATTGCAATGGCTCATGGTATTCCATATGTAGCTACTGCAACTATTGCAGACTTACGTGACCTTGAATACAAAGTAACTAAGGCTATGTCATTCCACGGTGCTCGCTTTATTCAAATTTTTGTACCATGCCCTCTAGGTTGGGGTTTATCCTCAAACTCAACTGTTACAGTAGCTCGTATGGCAATGGAAACTGGTTTCTACCCTGTATATGAAGCTGAGTACGGTAAAGTTACTTCTGTAAGAAAGATCGTACAGAAGCAGCCTGTAATTAACTATCTAAAGATGCAGCGTAGATACGCTCACCTAACAGGTAAAAAAGCTGATCCTAATGTTGCAGCAAGACTACAAGCTCTTTGCGATACAAACATTAAGAACTTTGGCCTACTTGGTGATGAAGAGCCTAACGGCACTCCAGTTGCTATTCAGGCATTTGAGCGTAATTCAGCTGTTTAAGGAGATAGTTTATTATGAAGAAAAAAGCATTTGCTGTTACCCTTGATCCAGCTACCTCAAAAGAGAATCATACTGGTTCATGGCGTACACTACGCCCAGTAAACGTATTTAAGTTACCTCCTTGCAACAACCAGTGTCCTGCTGGTGAGAATATCCAGCAGTGGTTATTCTATGCTGCAGAAGGTGATTATGAACACGCATGGAGAATTTTAACAGAAGAAAATCCTATGCCAGCATGTATGGGCCGTGTTTGTTACCACACCTGTGAAGGTAAGTGTAACCGTGGTTTCTTAGATGAAAGCGTTGGTATTAACTCTGTTGAGCGTTTCTTAGGTGATTATGCAATTGAGCATAATTTATCTTTCAAGCGTCCATTACGTGAAACTGGTAAAAAGGTTTTAATCATTGGTGCAGGTCCTGCTGGTTTATCAGCAGCATATCAATTACGTCGTTTTGGCCACAGCGTTCACATTGTTGAGATGGGTAAAGAAGCTGGCGGTATGATGCGTTATGGTATCCCTGTATATCGTCTACCTCGCAATGTTTTAGATGCAGAAGTTAAGCGTATCACTGATATGGGTGTAACTATTGAATGTGGTCGTAAGGTTGAAGATATCGAAGCAGAAAAGAAGAATGGCAAATATGATGCTGTAATTCTTGGCTTAGGAGCATCAATCTCAACTAATGTTGATATTCCTCAAGGCGATACCACATCAGTTATGAATGCTCTATCAGTTTTAGGTCAGTTAGAAACAACTGGTGATATTCAGATTGCACGTCGTGTTGCTGTTTATGGTGGTGGTAACACTGCTGTTGACGTTGCACGTTCATTACGTCGTATTGGTGCAGAGCCTGTTATTGTTTACCGTCGTAACCGTGACAAGATGCCTGCTAATGCTGAAGAAATGAATGCTGCTATCGAAGAAGGCATTCAGGTTAAATGGCTATCAACAATTTCACAAGCTTCAAAAGATTCAATTAAGATTGAAAAGATGGAACTTGATGAAAATGGTAAGCCTCAGCCAACAGGTGAATTCGAAGAATTACCTACTGATGCAGTTGTACTTGCAATTGGTCAGAACGTTGATAAGACTGTTCTATCAAAGGTTTCAAACCTTGAGATGGAAAAGGATAACGTTGTTGTTAATGCAGAGACCATGATGACATCTATCGAAGGTGTGTTTGCTGCAGGTGACTGTGCAACTACCGACAGAACTGTTACTCACGCTATCGGCATGGGTAAAAATGCAGCTCGTGGTGTAAATGCTTACTTAAATGGCAAGACATATAAGAAAGCTGAGAAACACGATATTGCTAAGTTTGAAGATATGCATCCTTGGTACTATACAGATGCACCTAAGACTGTTCGTCAGGAATTAGAGGTAGCTCGTCGTTCAAATACATTTGCTGAAGTTCAATTTGGTTTAACAGAAGAAAATGCAATTTTTGAAGCTCGTCGTTGCTTATCATGTGGTAACTGCATGGAGTGCGATAACTGCTACGGTGTTTGCCCTGATAGCGCTGTTGTTAAGTTAGGTCCTGGTAAAGGCTATGAGTTCAATTACGACTACTGTAAGGGTTGTGGTGTTTGTGCTCAGGAATGTCCTTGCGGCCACATTAAGATGGTCCCAGAGCAGATCTAATCTGTTTATAGTGTAAAATGATAGGTAGCTTATATAGCTACCTATTTTTTTGAAAGAAATAACCTATTATGTTTAAAAACTTTGCTTATATTAAATATGTATTAAAATCATTTTTTATTTCAGATTTTAAATCCAATGAAATTGCAAATATTTTAAATGACTTAGAACCTGAAAAATTCTCAAGAGAATACTTAAAATCATTACGTCTTGATGAAAAGCATGAAGCTGAATTAAGAATAAAGTTAAGAGTCATTATAGATAAAGCGTATGAAGCAAAAGTTCCTTTAGGATTAGAAAAAGGTCAATTTGCATCTATTGAAGAGGCTTATCTTTTTAGACAACAGTATATTGCACAATACTCACAAACAAACTCTATTTTATCTATTTTAAATAAATACACCCTGCTTTTAATTATTGCATCTATAGCCGTTATTTTGATTTTAATTGGTGCGTAGATATTCACAATTGTGTATTTTTTACAAGTTTTTTTTATTACTAGTTTTGCCCCTTTTTTAAATTCATATCATTAGATTTATTCTTTTGTATCTATCTGATTTATAAAGATAAAAAATTACTTATAAAGTATTTTTAAAATTACTTAAATTTTTTGTTGTAATGCTGTCATATATCTTTATAATGCAAAAAAAAATAAAGAACTTTTTTGTATTCTTCAATTTCTAAGGATTTGCGCATGAAGAATTTATCTAAGACAGTTATTGGTCTTGCATTTATTGGTGCATCAACAGCATCTTTTGCAAAGTCTGATTTAAACGTCTGGAACTGGAGCGATTATATTGGCGAAACAACAGTTGCCGATTTTCAAAAAGCTACAGGTATAAAAACTAACTATGCTGTATTTGACAGTAATGAATTAGTAGAAGCAAGATTGCTTTCAGGCAAATCTGGTTTCGATGCGGTTATGATGACCAGTTACTATGTACCAAGATTAGCAAAAGCAGGCGCTCTTCAAAAGCTAGATAAATCAAAATTGCCAAATTGGAAAAATCTTGATCCAATTAGAATGCAAGCTTTAGCAACTATTGATCCTGATAATGCTTATGCATATCCATATACAGAAATTTCTGTAGGTATTGGTTATAACAAAAAGAAAATTGCAGAGATTTTTGGTAAGGATTATAAAGTAGATTCATGGGATTTTTTATTTAACCCAGAAAACGCTAAGAAATTAAAACAATGTGGTATTGCAGTATTAGATTCACCTATTGAAATCATATCTGCAACTATGCATTATTTAGGAAAAGATCCTAAGTCTGAGAATATGTCAGATTATAATGAAGCTCTTGCATTACTCACAAAGTTAGCTGGTGATGTTTCATACTTCCATTCTTCACGCTATATCAATGATTTAGCTTCAGGTGAAGTTTGTGCAGCAATTGGTTATTCTGGAGATATTCTTCAGGCTACTCAAAGAGCAAAAGATAATGGTGTTGAAATTGAATACTCTATTCCAAAAGAAGGTTCTGTATTCTGGTTTGATTGTTGGACCGTTGCAGCTAATGCTGATCACTATGATCAAGCACATGCATGGTTTAATTATTTAATGGATTCTAAAAATGCTGTTTCAGTAGCAAATAGCATTCGTTATATGGTTCCTGTAAAAAGTGCTATTGAAGGTTTAGATGCTGATTTAAAGAATAATCCATCATTAAATATTCCTGATGAAAAAATGAAGACAATGTACTTCTTAACTCCAACAACTCCAAAGGTAACAAAAATAACCAATAAAATTTGGAATTCTATGAAGTTAAATTCATCATCCGAAGAAGAAGATTCTAACGGTTGGGACTAATTTTTAATTAACCAATTACTTTAAAGCCTGGTACATTTAGTATGACCCCAGTTATTGATCACTTGATTAGTAACTGGGGTTTTTATATGA